>DATNAF010000422.1:0-27462 GCA_035572845.1 Terriglobales bacterium | reverse complement strand
ATGGATGTTTTTGTGGGCCGGCAATTTCGAGGTGGCCTGGTCGGCTATGCAGCGGTCGAGAACGTTCTGAACCAACGTTACGCAGTGGCCATTGCGTCTCCCGTGCAAAATCTCGGGCCGCCAATTCTGGCGCGGATTGGTGTTCGCTATGACTTTCCAGCCCGACGATAATTTTTCAGCAGAATTGTATTGCGCCGCATTGACAAGCGCATGCTGCACAATGCACAATCCGCTCTCATTTACCTCAAATGCCGCGCCGCGCTCGAATTCTCTTCGTCGATGATGAACCTAGTATCCGGCTGACGCTGCCGCCGGTATTGGAGCAGCATGGCTTCGAAGTTAAGGCGGCCGCCAGTGTGGCTGAAGCGGTGAAGCAAATCAAAGCCTCACGTTTCGACGTTCTAATTTCCGACTTAAATGTCGACGAGGGTGGAGACGGACTTCGCATCGTCAGCGCAATGCGCGAAAAGCAGCCGCACTGCGTTACTTTGATTCTCACCGGATATCCAGGATTTGAAACCGCGGTGGACGCGCTGCGGCTTCGCGTAGACGACTACGTGGTCAAGCCGGTGGACGTCGAGACGCTTATAAGTGCTCTTCGCAAGAAGCTGGAGCAAAAATCGATTTAGCTGCCTTCTGACTTCGTCTCGCGCTTCATCCCCAATGCACGATCGGCTAATTCGAGATAGTGTTCCAGTCGCGATGGTTCTTTAGAGCGGTCAGCCAGGGGAATTAATCGCGGGCCTTCGTCCCGCGCAGCTTCAGCCGTAGGTGGTATGCGCTGAACCTGTGCTTTGGATTTTATAGTCCGGCCCTTTGTAGAAGGCTTTCGCTTCTTGCGTTTCAACCGTCCTCCACTGCCCCAGTGCTACGGCTTGCGTTCCGAATCCTGATGCAGCGTGACCGAAGCGCTGGCCCTAGTTTCTCCCGCGGTAAATGCCAACCCGCGATCATTCTCGACGGGAGGAGCGCCTGCCAGTTCGCGCTTGTGATTTTGAATTTCGCGCAACTGCCGGATGATGTCCGCCTCTTCCTTCGCGTACTCTTCTTCCGAAATTTCCTCGGCTTCCAACTTGAGCTGCAGTTCCAATAGACGCTCTTTAATGGGAGCGTCGTCGGTGTACTGCTCTTCTGCGACTTGGCGCAGCGTTTTCATGACAAAGTTAAATCCTGAAAACGGAAGCATCAGAAGATCGTCGATTAGTAGCATGAGTTCAGGTTTCCAGGCTTTCAGGGTTCAGGTTTCAAGGTTTCGCAGGTTTCTAAGGTGAAAGTTTTGCGCAACCGAAACCTTCAAACCTTTGAAACCTTGAAACTTTGTACTTTTACGCTATCCCGCTCCCACCCGCTCCAACTTCAACCGTATATTCACGAAATTGTAAGGAGGCCATGGACCGGTGTACTTGAATTTCAAGCGCTGACCATACTTCTTAGCAATGGTATTGACCGCCTCATCGAACTCGGGCTCGCGATCGCGTTCCACCAGAAACGCCGCATTCATGATCATCTTGTCCCCGATGGGCTGGTTGTCGCGCGAAGCCACGCAGACGCCGCGCAATGCTTCGTAAATTTCGCGAACGTAACCGATAGAACGCTCGGCAAGAGCTTTGTCGATCATGCGGCCCAGCTGCATTCTCGCCAAATATGTAGATTGCAGGTGCTTACGGACAATCTCCTGATGAAATTTCCGGATCTCCTCATCGTCCTGCTGGATGTCTTCGATGATGCGGTCCCGGTCCCAATTCACTTTCAATCCAAACTCCAGCTTCCCCGACATTTGGTGTAGAACGTCTTTGAGCGACGAGTAAATGCTCTTCAGCACCTCACGAATGTCGTTATCGGTACGGAAAACGGTGCCGAAACTCATCGGAATGATGGTGTAGGTTTTCATCACCGTTTCGATGACATGCTCATGCGCAAGAGCGTTTTCGCGGGTTGGGTCGAAGATGTAAACCGAGGTGTTGCTGACCACCGCCGCAATGTCGAGATAGTTGACGGTGTAAACCATCGCGCCTGCGCCGCCGATTCCTACTTTTCCGAAGTCAATCCGATCGCGGCTTTGAACGATGCCATAAACATAGCGGCCACTCTCGCCTGCCGCTGCATCCGAAGGGGTAGAGTTCTCGGTAAACTTCACCCGAACGTCCTCTTCTGACTTTACATTTTTGCGCGGTTTGGCTGGCGCCTTACGTGTCATTTTTGCGCTATCCTCGTGCAATTACGTCCTGAATCACGTGTTTCTCAGTTCCGGCGGGCGGTTTCAGGCGCCACCACCGGAAAGACAATTCTGAAAATTGTACCTTTTCCAGCGCTGCTGCGTACCTGAATTCGGCCGCCATGATTTTCCACGATACCTTTGACGATCCAAAGCCCCAGCCCGGTGCCCTTTTCGCCTTTGGTGCTCACGAAGGGTTCGAACATAGTAGTACGTATCTCTTTCGGGATACCGCTTCCACTGTCAGCCACCACCAGCCTTATCTCCCCGTAAGTCCCACGAGTGGATTTGATGTGAGCGGTGCGAACGTTCAGTTTGCCTCCACCGGCCATGCTGTCCTGGGCGTTCACTACCAGGTTCGAAAGCAGTTGGCGAAACTGGTCGGCGGAGCCTTTCATTGGCGGCAACTGCTTGAACCGTTTTTCTACCTCGATTCCATCTTTTGTCAGAGGCCGCGAAAATAATGTCAGGGTGTCCTCGGCAATCAGGTTCAAGTCAAACGTGGCCAGGTGTCCGGCGTTGCGATACAAACCGAGCATTTGGCGGACAATTCGCGTGACCCGGTCAGTCTCACTTTTCAGTGCGTCATAGACCGGCTGAGCATCGGGCTCGACCTTATTGCGCAGCAGGAAAATGGCGTTCTTAATCGCCTCCATGGGATTGTTGATTTCGTGCGCGATGGTGCCCGCCAGTCGCCCGGTGGCCGCGAACTTCTCCATTTCAAGCATCCGCCGCTCCATCTGCAACTGCTCGAGCTTCTTCCAGGTCGAGAAATCACGCAGAACTGTGACTGTATACGCGACCTGGCCGCGAGCATCATAAATTTTGCCGGAGCGCGCAGCATACTCGATCTCGGCCCCAATCACCGGGTTGAAGAGATGAACGGCCTTGTTCTGATGATCGAGGAACGAAAATGTGAACGCGGTGAGATAGGCATCAAGCTTGGCTTCGTTCTCGACAATTTGAATCTCGCGTATTACGTCGCCGGTCCCGAATAGTTCCTTCGCCAATGGATCAAACAGGACGATCTTTGCAGCATTGTCGGCCACGATAATCGGATCACCTACGTTTTCGATGACCACGTTCAGCCGGTCGCGGTCTTGGCGTACGACCTCTTCGGCAGCCCGCAGCTTATCCAGATTGGCTCGTAGTTCCTGATCAGCGCGGCGCAGGTCAGTGACGTCGCGCATGACCGTCACCATGCCGGTCCGGCTTTCTTCGATGTAAGTGGGCGCGCATACCGCCTCAAAAAGAATTTCTTCACCTTCCATCACATCGACCAGTGTCAGATCGCGCGAACTGTCGCTGGCGCTTACCGTCATGGACGAAAGAGCAGCCGAAAAGAGGAGATTGTTGAACTCAACCGCGCGGCGTCCACCTTCGCTCACGCCCTCAGGCACGCGGAAAAAACGCTCTGCTGCGCGGTTCTGAATTATGACGCGATGTTGATTGTCGGTGAGGATGACTGGGTCGGCCATGCTCTCCATGACCGTAGTCATGCGCGAAATGGTAATTTCCATGTCCCGCATGCGGTTGTAATAATGCTCGACTTTGAAAAGCCGCGACAGCTGACGGTTGGCTCTGTCCACCAGATTCCGGAATTGCCGGAGCTGCGTTTGCCCGGTGTGTTTGCCCAGCTGCCCGATCACAAGATTGACATACGAACGCATGCCGCAGGCTGAGCACACCTGCTGCTGGATTTGCAATTTGCTTGATTCCGCGTTCTGCGCCGCCAGGCAATCATTGCGGCGTTCGCGCTCAGCCTCCCAGCATGGCGTAGAGTTGCGGTAAATCATAGGGTGGGCGTAGAGAGCGCCCCTGCGAATGACTCCATCCGGTGCTAGCACGGGTTTAAGGTTCAGAAGTGCAGAGACGAACGCATTCTCGCTGGCCCACAGCGAAGTATTGAATTGCTCGAGAAATTCGGGGGTGCAGTTCAGGGACGCCGAAGGCTTCACCTGCCCGGTGTCGAAGTCCAGTTCCAGGACAACTGCACTGGGAAACCCAAGATGAACGATCTCCTCCAAAAGGATCGGGAGAATTTCTTCAGGGCGCTCGGCTGCCGTAAGACGGAGGGCAGCTGACTCGCTGGACGACCGTGGATCCCGGAAATGCTGGCGTTTGCGTCTTAGCGGGGAAGTGGCCATTCGACTGTAACGCTAAACCGTAATCGGCCCAGGACGGCAGGCCGGGCAAGTTTTTCGGGGGGAGATTCGAATTAGCCGCGACGCGGCGCGCGACGCGCCGGCACACGGGAAACTCTCCGAGTAGTCTCCATTTCGATCTCCGGAACGGCTTCGGCGCTCAACTGTGGCCGTGAAACCAAGCCTACGAGTCCGACGGCGTCCGCATATTTCAGGTACGTGTCGATGGATGCGACGACCACTCGGGCTTCGACTGTGATCAGGTCGATACCGACTAGAGAAATGCGAACCCAGGCATCAATGACGATACCTTTATCCAGGACCCGGTCAAGCACGTCAATAAGACTGGATCCGCCCGATACCCGTTCGACCGCCATGGAATACCCTCCTCTGCCGCTCTAAAAACAATTAACGTTTTTGCCGAGTCCGCCCCGGCAGGCCTGCCTTGCGCCCTGGCACCCCAGCAACCCGGCCCGGCACCTCTGATCTTCGCTTGAGCGCTGCCCTTTTGGCCTCATCTATGCCGGGAATCACAGGCGACTGCATGGTCAAGTGAGGATCGTACTTCCACCAATTGAGGCCTATTTCCTCGGCCTTATCGACAGAGCACACCAGCAGGCGGATTCGAATGGTCAGGAGTTCGACATTCGCTAATGCAATACGCACGTCGCCGGCTATGACTAATCCTTTGTCGAGAACGCGATCCAGAATATCGACTAGATTCGTAGTTCCCGTAACTGTCGGCACCCGATCCATGACTTTTTTCTTTCTGCCAAAACGTTGCAAGAATACCCGTTCCGCGCGCCTGATGCTAAATGCATCCGCAACCGCATGTCAACGCATGGAAGTGATCGTTAAAAAGCAGGCTGTGCTGGAAACTTCGCCGAGTCTGGGATTCAGGGCTGCTGGTTACTGTTGCCTGAGTTTCTCACGATATTTGAGTGAGATCACTCAGTTCATCCGGCAATGCGCAAGAAAAACAACAAAGTCAGGAGCGCGCCGATTTGTCCGGGCCAGGGTTTGACGCAGGGGAACTTTCCAGAAGATTTCCCAATGGGCCCAAATCCAGGTTCAGGTCCGCAAGCGTCAGGCCGAATTGCTCCGCCATCTCACGAATTTTGCTTTCGAGCTTCATCAAAGATGATCCCATGCTCTCAATCTGTTCCTCAGAGAGAGAACCGCCCTCCATGCGGCGTATTGCCTGCCGCTCCAGCAATTGGCGCAAGAGCTCAATCAGGCTGAGCACCAGTTTTGCCAAACCCTGATCAATATTTTCGGGAGTGCAATCGAGTCGCGATAGCGGCTGCGGCGGATTGTCTTGCTGAAGACCCATATTCGCCATCAATTCTGGCATATCAGCTCGGTTCTATAAACTCGCTTACAGGCCACGGACCGCTGACGCGCACGCTGATGTTGCGCGGAACCGGAATGTTGCGCATCACATTTCGGAAATCAGCTATCTGGTTTCTGTAGACGAGAGCGAAGGCGCGGGTGCCGTCTTTTGACGGACGGTCCCGCCAGTCTTGTGAAAACCCTGACAAAAGTGAGCGCAGCTCAGCCGTAACCTTCTCAATCGTCGCGTTCATGATCTGCCGCAATTTCAGATACTGCGTACCGGATTCGGCAGGCTTCTTAAGAGCTGGATTCGAGACTCGGATCTCCATCTGCACCAGATCGCGAAACTTATCGAGTAATGCAGTGTACTCATTCGCGCGCTCCTGCAGGCGCTGCGTCAATTGTTCTTCAATATCGAAAATGGTGGGAAAGCGAAAAGGAATAATGGCGCTCGATTTGAAGACCTCACTGAGTACACGATGAAACTCGAGTGCGGCGGTCTGCAGTGGTAGCCGCAGCCAGTTGGATTTATCAGGGTTGTTCGATGTAAACGCCGCAAGATTTCCGAGTTCAACCCGCACGACAGTGTCGCCCGCTACCCCTGTTGACGGGTGGGTAATTGGTGCGTCAAACTTCGCGATGCAATACAACAGAATTGCCATGGGCTTGACGACGCCAGTCTGACCAGAGTTGTCTCTTATTTGAAATGCAGCGCGGACTCTTTTTTCCGGCGCCCGGAAGCTTCGGTCCCAGCATACCGTTTCGGTGTTCCGTACTTAGGTTTGATCTGATGGCAGCCGTCATCGCAGTACACGCCGCCTTCCGCCGTCTCGGGGGGCGGCATCGGAGAATTAACGGCGATCTCGCGCTCCTGCTCGAGATAGGCTTCAACATCGGCGATGAGTGTCTGATGTTTCTGCGGCGAGAGCCACTTCTTCACATTGATTAAATAATTTTCGAAGCGTGCGATGGGATCGCGTTTGCGCCAATATTCGAACATTGGTTTCGGCACGTAGTCGGCGGCATCGTGAATAGCATGGCCCTTCATGCGCATCATTTTGGCCTCGATCAGAGTTGGTCCTTCTCCGCGGCGGGCGCGTTCGGCGGCTTCGTGAGCTGCGTCGTAAACCTGGCAGGGATCGGTGCCGTCAATAATTACCCCTGGAATTCCATAACCTATGGCGCGTTCTGCCAGGTCTGTTACGCAATATTGCATCTCCGACGGCGTCGAATATGCCCACAGATTGCCCTCGACCAGCAGCACCAGCCCAAGTTTCTGCACGGCAGCGAGGTTGATCCCTTCGTAGGTGACTCCGGTCGATTGACCACCGTCGCCGATATAAGTCATCACGGCTACATTCTTTCCTTGCAGGCGCGCGCCCAGCGCGACCCCGGCCATTACGGGAATCAGGTCGCCCAGCATCGAGATAGGCGAGACCACATTGCGCTTGTAGATGTCGCCAAAATGCGAAGTGCCGTCGCGGCCCTTAGTCGGTGAATCAGCCTTGGCCATGTACTGCATCATCATGTCCCGAGGCTCGAAGCCGCGCACCAGCAGAGCTCCCTGATTGCGGATCATCGGCGCGAGCCAGTCGTCTTTTCGAAGTGCATAGGCGGAGGCGCAGGAACAGGCCTCCTGGCCAAGCCCGAAATAGACCCCGCCTACTACCTTGCCCTGCTTATACAAATTCTCAAGCGCTTGCTCCATCCGGCGATTGAGGACCATCCAGCGGTAAATCTCTATGCACTGCTGTTTGTTCAGATATTTCGACTCACGGATCGGCGGCGCGGGAGCGTTCAAGTCGCCCGAAATTTCGTAACAACACTCTTCGCCTTTGCGAATTTGCGACACGGTGAAAGCAGGCTTTTCGAGGCGATGGTCGGGGATTTCAAACGTACGCTGCTGCGGCAGAGATGCTGGGCGCTTCGATCCGTTACTGGAGTGCGCGTCCGGGTTCGCTTTCATGGCGGTCTTTGAGGATTTCTTCTTCATGAGACAGGAGGAAGTAGCAAACACACAATCCTACTCCTTGGTATGAGAGCAGGCAAAAATGCATGAGCATTTTTTAGCTGTGCATTGCTCACTTTGTCCGGGCCGTACAATGGCGCGGTGATTAGTTCAGATGCAAAATTCTCCTTCTTCTTGTTCTTCCAATGTTGTGCGGCAGCGCTCGCAATTTTCGTGATGTTGTTCTTAGGCCCGAAGCCGTGGAATTGGGCGCACTGGTTGGGCCTGGCGCTGGCCTTACCCGCTCTGGTGCTTCTGTTGGTAGCTCGCTTTCAATTGGGAAAATCGTTTTCGATTACGCCGCAGGCCCGCAAGCTTGTCACCCATGGAATCTATTCAAAGATTCGCAACCCGATCTATTTTTTTGCCGAAATAGTGATGGTCGGGTTTTTTATGGTCCTGCACAGACCGGTTCTTCTAGTTGTGCCCGCAATCGTGGCACCCATTCAGATCTTGCGCGTCCGCAAGGAATCCAAGGTGTTGGAAGAAAAATTCGGAGACGAGTACCGGCAATATAAGCGGAGCACCTGGTTTTAGTTCAGGCGCGGATCGGGTCTTCGTCCCCGTGTAGCTTGCGGAGATTCTCAGGCGGCTGCATGGGCACGCCGAGATTATTTCCGAGTAGGGCGTCGAGGCTATCGAGCCACAAAATCTGACCGTGAAACACGGTGCCGAAGTTGCGACTGAGTGAGTGGGCGACGTCCTGGATGGGGATGGATCGGCCGAGTTCTTTCTGTATGGAAGTAACCGCTTTAGACGTAATCCCGCAGGGAACGATCAGATTGAAGAAGCTCAGGTCAGTGTTTACGTTCAGGGCGATTCCGTGCGAAGTAACCCCGCGCGAGATGTGAACTCCGAGCGCGGCAATTTTGGCTTCGTTCACATCAAGCTGCTGAGTCTGCGACTCAGCCGGGCGGCCGAGCGCGGCCGTCCCCACATGAGCGGCCGTCCCCACGTGCACATTTCCCGCTGCAACTTGCCCTTCACCATTTCCGACTATGGGGGCACGGGCGTCCTCGCCCGTCCACACACCTGTCAACCCCGCAATCCGCTTCGCCGCAATCCCAAAATCCGCGCAAGTACGGATCAAAACGTCTTCCAATCGCCGAACATAATCGATCACACCGAGCGTCTTCCGGCTCGCGTTCTCGGAGGGAAATCCGCGCAAATCAAAAATTGGATAAGCGACCAGTTGCCCGGGTCCGTGAAATGTAACATCGCCCCCGCGATCACATTCGAAAACTTCAACTCCACGACGCGCCAGCGTTTCAGGCGACGCAAGCACATTTGAAGATTTCGCGTTGCGGCCTAGCGTGATGACTGGCGTGTGCTCCAGCAGAACCAGCGTATCGCCGATGCGTCCGTCTTTGCGCAGCCCGATCAGCTTTTCCTGCAGACGCAGACCGGTCGAGTAATCAATACTGCCGAGTTGTAGAACAGAGATCAAATTCTAGCCACGGATTTCGCGGATCAATGCCGATTCAACTCAATTTCACCACAGACCACTTAATGCAACTCTATGCTTTCATTCTAGAACTTGAAGTATCCGTGTTCATCGGTGTAAATCCGTGGCCAGAGTTCACATATTTATTGCCAACCCATACACGCTATTCGACGCGTCCAGCATGGCTTCTGCCAACGTTGGATGCGCGTGGATCGTCCACATTAAATCTTCAACTGTGGCTTCTAGTTCCATCGCGGTCACGGCTTCCGCGATCAACTCAGTCGCCTGGGGCCCAATGATATGGACACCGAGAATCTCACCATACTTCGAGTCGGAAACGATCTTGATGAAGCCTTCATGCTCCCCCACGATTGATGCCCGCGAATTCGCTGTGAACGGAAATTTGCCGACTTTTACGTTGTGCCCCAACTCACGCGCTTTCGCTTCCGTTAATCCCACGCTTCCAATCTCAGGATGGCAAAAGGTTACGTTGGGAATTTTCATCAGATCGATTGGCCGGTCTTCTTTCCTGGCGATTTTCGATACCGCGACAATGCCTTCCATCGCGCCAACATGCGCCAGTTGCGGCCGGCCGAGCACGATGTCGCCGATCGCATAAATGCCGGATTCAGTGGTTTCCATCCACTCGTTAGTTTTTACGAATCCGCGTTCAGTCTGGACCTTCGTCTTTTCCAGTCCGACTCCATCGGTGTACGGCTTGCGTCCGATGGCGATCAGAATCTTCTCGGCTTCGAGCTTTTGCTGTTTTCCGTCGACGGAAAAACTCACTGCAATTCCGGATTTCGTCTTTTCAACTTTTTCGACTTTGGCGCTGAGATGGAAGTTGATCCCCCTCTTGCGATAGACGCGCGCCAGTTCTTTCGAAACCTCTTCGTCTTCCAGCGGCACCATGCGCGGCAGCATTTCAAGAATCGTCACCTCGCAATCGAAGGATTTAAAGATCGAGGCGAACTCAACTCCTACTGCGCCCGATCCGACGATCACAAGGGATTTCGGGATCGATGCCATATTCAGGATTTCGATATTGGTAAGAACGCGGTCGTTTGGCTCCAGGCCAGGAATCATCCGCGCTTCCGATCCCATGGCGAGAATTACGTTCCTGGTTTTCAGTTGAATGATTTTTCCGCCGTCCTTCACTTCAATCGTATGCACCCCGCCATGCGCCGGACCGGTCAGCCTGCCGAACCCCTTCACTGTTTCCACTTTGTTCTTGCGCATCAGGAATTGCAATCCCTTGGCGTGCTTGTCAACGATCTTGGTCTTGCGATCTTGCACCGCGTTCCAATTGAGCTTGCGGGCATTGACGCCTTCAATCCCGTATTCCTTCGCGTCTTTCAAATGGTCCCAAAGCTCGGCGTTGAACAGCAGCGCCTTGGTGGGAATGCAGCCTACATGAAGGCAGGTCCCGCCAAGATAAGGGTCTTTCTCAATGAGAGCGGTTTTCAGGCCATACTGGCCGGCGCGGATGGCGGCCGTATATCCAGCTGGGCCGCTGCCGATCACGGCAATGTCATAAATTGTGTCTGGCAAAGTCGTACTCCTCTCAGTATGGATGAGCCAAGGCAAACCAATGATTCTAGCCGAGCAGGCAGGTTCGGCGACAGCCGGAGATTAACGTCCAAGGACCGGCGTGGATAACTGGGGAACTTGGTTTACGTGGAGACAGCCGCCCTTCGGCTGCCCGGTCGAGCGAAGCTCGAATTGCGCTCCCGCTAAGAAACCTGCAAGCCGAAGGACAGCCGAGGGCGGCTGTCACCACCCAAACTGAATTCGGGAACTGCTCGGACCATGCATTCGTATCATTAGGTGGTAGTAAACTGAGCGCAGCAGGAGGCTCGAAACCTATGCACCTCTTGGCATTTTTCTTCTTCCCGATTTTCGGGTTCGGGTTTGTCTTCTACTTTCTTCCCGCAATCATTGCCTTCGCGCGCAGCAAGCGAGATGCAGTTTCAATTTTGGTGCTAAACCTTCTTCTCGGCTGGACAATGATTGGCTGGGTTATCGCGCTGGTATGGGCATTGAAGCAGGATGTGCCAGTGGTGATTCGGTAGATAACCGATAATCAGGCCACAGATTTACACGGATTCTCGCCGATTACGCCTTAGGAATTTTTACCAGTACCAGTGCAAATCGGGGAGATCCGTAGCTGTTCTGTCGTCTTCAACCTAAGACTCTAGCCGCATCTTTCGCGTGGTAAGTCAGAATGATGCTGGCTCCCGCACGACGGATCGACGTCAGTGATTCCATGATCACGCGGTCACGGTCGATCCAGTTATTTCGCGCCGCGGCTTCGATCATCGCGTACTCGCCTGAGACCTGATAGGCCGCAATCGGTACATCAAAGCGTTCACGGGCGGCGGCGATCACGTCCAGATAAGGCATGGCCGGCTTGACCATGACCATGTCCGCGCCTTCTTCGATGTCGAGCGCAATCTCTCGCATGGCCTCGCGCAGGTTAGCTCCATCCATCTGATAGGAACGGCGGTCGCCGAATTGCGGGGTTGAATCAGCCGCTTCGCGGAAGGGCCCATAGAATGCCGAGGCAAACTTGGCGGCGTAGGAAAGAATCGGGGTGTTCTCGAATCGAGCTTCGTCCAGGGCCTTGCGGATGGCAGCGACGCGGCCGTCCATCATGTCAGAGGGCGCGATGATGTCGACTCCAGCGCGGGCCAGCGAGATTGATGTTCGGGCGAGCAATTCAAGCGTGTCATCATTGGCGATCTCGTATTCCGCTCCGGCGACAGGAGGAGTTGCCACAGCGGCGCCAACAGGCCTAGGAGACGAAGGCTTGACCACGCCGCAGTGCCCGTGCGACATGTATTCGCAAAGGCAAACATCGCCGATGACAATCATCTCTGGAACTTCGGCCTTGATTGCGCGGGCGGCGCGTTGCACGATTCCGTTCTCGTCCCAGGCGCCGGTGGCGACTTCATCTTTCTTCTCCGGCAGTCCGAAGAGAATCAACGCGGGAATGCCGAGAGAGTTTGCTTGCCGAGCCTCCTTAACAGCTTCATCGACAGACAAATTGAATACGCCAGGCATGGAACGCACTTCTTTGCGAACGCCTTCCCCAGGGCAAACGAATAAGGGATATACAAGGTTCTCAGCAGTGAGCCGGGTCTCACGCACCATGGAGCGCAAAGCGCCGGTGCGGCGCAACCGGCGAAGGCGTGTAGCAGGAAAAGCCATGCCCAAATTCTAGCAGGGCTGATATCGCTGTACTGCTCCTGGACATTCAAAGTCCGTTAACATGGAACCGTGCCGGAGAATATGGCAAATTCGAGCGCGCGGGTGCTGGAGTTCGAGTCCTTGCGCGACCTCGTGCGTGGTTATGCCGTCTCCGATTTGGGACGCGCGCGGGTCTTGGCCTTATTGCCCACAGTGGATTTGGTATGGATTGAGAATCAGCATCGACTCACGTGTGAGATCCGCGAATTCCGGCGAGTTGGCGGAGGCTTCGAGTTTGCGAGACTGATTGACGTCTCCAGGCTGTTGGATAAATCCCACATCGCAGGCGCGGCGCTCGATACGCTCGAAATTAGAGATGTTCTTGCCATTATCGAGCGAGCCGCGGAGTGGCGGGCTATTGCAAATAATCCTCCTCAGGGGATGAAGGCCGAATGGTCGGCAGTCCGTGAACTTTCCTCAGGCATTGCCGACTTTACCGATCTGCTCCATGGATTGCGGAACAAGATCCTTCCCGATGGGACGCTCGATGACAAAGCATCGCCGCAGTTGGCGAGCATTCGGCGCGAAATTGAAAAACAAAGGCGCGCTATCCAGCAATCGTTGCAGAGCTTCCTGCGAAGGCTAAGTGAGGGCGGGGCTGCTCAGGATGAGGTTGTAACCGTCCGCGGCGAGCGCTTCGTAATTCCAGTTAAAGCCGAGCACAAGCGGCGCGTGCAAGGCGTGGTGCACGGGGCGAGTTCCAGTGGGCAAACGGTGTTCGTAGAGCCGTTGGAAACCATTGAGCAAAACAATGAACTGGTGCGGCTTCTCGAAGACGAATTGGCGGAAGTGCACCGCATCCTGCTGGAGATGACATCAAAGATCGGCGAGCGTGCCAGCGAGATTTTAACCGCGGTCGCAGCTTTGGCGGAACTCGAACTGCAATTCGCCAAGGCGAAGTTCGCGGAAGACTACGACTGCGTTGCGCCGGTATTCAACGATAAAGTCCAGTCAATAACATCCGATTATGGGGCGACGGGCGTCCTCGCCCGTCCACAAAGTTTCACTACTCACCTGATTCTTCACGACGCCCGTCACCCGCTGCTCGAAAGAAACCTGAAATCAAAGACTCGACCCCCTCTCCAAGAACGCGAGAAGGATCGCGCACCCGTGGTAGGGGCGGTGGTGCCAATCTCGATCAAACTCGAAGGCGACCGGCGCGAACTGATCATTACTGGTCCGAATACGGGCGGGAAAACTGTGGGTCTCAAGACTGCCGGACTGCTGGCCCTCATGGCACAATCAGGAATCCCAGTTCCCGCGAGTCGAATGGAGATGCCGGTCTTCGATGCAGTGCTGGCCGATATCGGCGACGATCAATCGATCGAGCAGAACCTCTCTACCTTTTCAGCGCACGTCACCAACATCGATCGGCTTTCGCGAACTGCAACTGCACGTTCATTGGTGTTGCTTGACGAGTTGGGTTCGGCCACGGATCCGGAAGAAGGCGCGGCGCTCGCAGTTGCAATCGCAGAGTATTTTCTAAAAATCGGCTGTTTCACCATCATTTCCACCCATCACACCTCATTGAAAGTATTCGCCGCGAACTCAGTGGGAGTGGTAAACGCGGCCGTTGGATTTGACGAAGCCACGCTGCAACCGACGTACGAACTCCGCCTCGGGGTGCCTGGAGCTTCCGCAGGGATAAACATCGCGCAGCGCTTGGGATTGAATCCGGAGATTATTCAATCCGCGCGGTCGCGACTGGGATCACAGGCGCAAGATGTCGGCCAATTTCTGGATCGCCTGCATGCGGAACTGCGCGAGACGGAGGCTGAACGCCTTCGTTTGCGAGCCAAAGAAGACGAACTGCAACGCGAACAGGCGCGGCTGGCGTCTGAAGGCAAACGCGAGCAGCAGCAAAAGACGAAAGAGTTAGAGAAGAAACTGGACGCTCTGTTACGTGACTTTGAATACAACGCGCGCGAAGCGGTCAGCGCCATTCAGGACAAAGCCGCAGCACAGAAAGTTTCGAGGGATGCCGAGCGACGCATTGCCAAATTGCGCCGCGACTTTCGGGAGCAATTCGATTCTTCAGTTGTCGCGCATGTGACTGGGGCAGACCGCGACGACCCGAACGCCCAACCGGGTTTGGTGCAGAACGTTTCCGAGGGCGACTTCGTAAAGTTGAAATCCATGGGACGGAATGCGAGGGTGATGCGTCAGCTCGACAATAACCATTTTGAAGTTGAAGTCGGCTCGATGAAGATGCGGGTCGCGCGCGAGGACATCGCGTCGGTAGTCAGCCGCGCAGCGGAAAATCCGGTGGCGGCTGCACGATCGAAAGGCGTTTCGGTGGTGCTGGAAAGCGAACGTGAGAGCGTACCTTCGGAAATCAACGTCATCGGCCACACTGTCGACGATGCTACGCGCGAGGTGGAAAGATTCGTGGATCGTGCCTTCCTGGCGGGATTGCCGCGAGTGCGAATCGTCCACGGAAGCGGTATGGGAATTTTGCGAAAAGCGCTGCGACAATACTTGCAGAAGCACCCGCATGTCGAGTCTGTAGCTGAACCTCCGCAACAGGAAGGCGGCGGTGGCGCAACCGTAGCAGAGTTAAGAGTGTAAGTTGTGAGTCTGGGGCGGACCTGCCCTGAAAAGTCGAATGGGCCCTTGCCCGCCAATAGATAGATGAATAACCTAAATCTCCATCCCGCAACCCGCGAAAACGTCACCGTGCTGCTGTCGCTGATTCGCGGCCTTGCGGCCTATGAGAAAAAGCCGCAAGCCGTGGTCGCAACCGAGCACGATTTATTGCGCGATGCGTTTGGGCCGCATCCGAAATTCCGTGCTTTGATAGCGGATTGGAAAGGCGAGCCCGCCGGTTACGCGTCGTTCTTTCATTTCTATTCCACCTACCAAGGACGGTCGGCGCTTTTTCTGGAAGATCTATTCGTACTCGATAAATTTCGTGGAAACGGAATTGGGATGGCCCTGCTATCTGCAGTTGCAAAACTCGCCGTTGAGGAAGGCTGCTTTGGGCTGCGCTGGGAAGTGCTCGACTGGAACCATCCAGCGATAGAGTTTTACAAAAGGTTGGGTGCGACATTTTTGAATGAGCGGGAAGTCGTGGCGTTTGACGAGGAAGCATTGCGAAGAGTCGCCGGAGTTTAACCGCAAAAGCTTTTAACCGCAGAGAACGCGGAGTCTTCGCAGAGATCGCAGAGAAGTACGCAATAGAACCGATCCACCACGGAGACACTGAGACACGGAGAACAAATTCAGAATAGGCAGAGTTGGATTGTAAGTTTTCTCAGCGTTATCGGCGGCTCTTTCTCGGCGATCTCTGCGGTTAAAATCTTTTTTGCTTTGTCTCCTGCGTGCCTCAGTGCGGAAAGTCGTGGCGTTTAACGAGGACGCATTGCGAAGAGTCGCCGGAGTTTAACCGCAAAAGCTTTTAACCGCAGAGAACGCGGAGTCTTCGCAGAGATCGCAGAGAAGTACGCGATAGAAACCGATCCACCACGGAGGCACTGAGGCACGGAGAAAATTCAGAATGGTCGGACAAGACTAAACTCGGATTGTAAGTTTTCTCAGCGTTCTCGGCGGCTCTTTCTCGGCGATCTCTGCGGTTAAAATCTTTTTTGCTTGTCTCCTGCGTGCCTCCGTGTCTCCGTGGTGAAGAATTCATGAAGAAAGTCAAAATCATAGGCGCAGGGCTGGCGGGATCGGAAGCGGCCTGGCAGTGTGCCCGGCGCGGAGTAGCTGTCGATTTGTATGAAATGCGTCCCGTGCGATCGACGCCCGCGCACCAGACCGCGGATTTTGCCGAACTCGTCTGCTCTAATTCTTTGAAGTCCGAATCGGAGAACACCGCGCCATGGCTGCTCAAAGAAGAAATGCGGCGCGTCGGTTCCCGGCTCATCGAGATCGCGAAAGCCTGTGCAGTCCCCGCTGGTCATGCTCTGGCCGTTGATCGCGGACAATTTTCGGCACAGGTCACTGAAGCCGTTTCGAATGAGTCGTTGATTCAAGTTCGACGCGAAGAAGTGATTGAAATCTACGAAGCCCAGCTCACGATAATCGCGACAGGACCGCTGACCTCAGATGCGCTCTCGCAAGAGATTGCAAGATTGAGCGGCAGTTCGCACCTTTTCTTCTATGACTCCATTAGCCCGATTGTTGAAGCCGATTCTATTGACATGTCGAAGGTGTACCTGGCGGCGCGCTATGACAAAGGAACGGCCGATTACATCAATTGTCCGATGTCCAAAGAAGAGTATGACCGCTTCTACGACGCTCTGGTTGCCGCCGAATCAGTCGAAGCCAAGGATTGGGAGAAGCCGAATTATTTCGAAAGCTGCCTGCCGATTGAAGAAATCGCGCGTCGTGGTCGAGACACTTTGCGCTTTGGGCCAATGAAGCCGGTAGGGCTGCGAGATCCGCGCACGGGCAAGCCTCCATATGCAGTCGTTCAATTGCGGCAGGAGAATTTGCGGGCAGACTCCTACAACCTGGTCGGATTTCAAAATCATTTAAAGTTTGGCGATCAATCGAAGGTGATGAGATTAATTCCCGGCCTTGAGAATGCACGGTTTCTCCGCTTCGGGCAAATTCACCGCAACACTTACATCAACTCGCCTACGCTGCTTACTTCAACGCTGCAAATGAAAGCACATCCTGCGATTCTTTTCGCCGGACAGATCTGCGGGGTTGAAGGCTATGTAGAGTCAATTGCGACCGGCATGCTGGCAGGAATTTTCGCTGCTCAATCAATAGCCGGCAAAACACCCGTTGCCCCGCCACGCGCATCGGCCTTGGGATCACTGTTGAACTACATCACCCACGCGGACCCAAAGAAGTTTCAGCCAGCGAATATCACCTTCGATCTCCTACCGCCGCTCGATCGAAAGGTCCGCGATCGGCAGCAGAGGCGTAGGTTGCAATGCGAGCTGGCTTTGGCAGAGCTTAAACAGTGGGTGAACGAAAAATCGGCGAGTACTCTGATTATGGCCTCCTAAGGATGCTGTATCCTGCGCCAACTTAGCTCAAGCATTCCCCCGATTAGGAACCATTGCAGGCTGCCGCCTAGCAGCCACTCACCAGCCCCAATATACGATCCGTAATACGTGCCGACGTGAAGAACGCGCCAAACGGGAGAGATGCAGATATCGAAAAACGCGCACACAATATTGGCTGGAAGATCTCCAATCACGAGTGCTTTCATGATCGAAGGCTCGTAAGTGAAGTGAAACGGCCGGCCCCCTATTATTACCCAATCCGCACCCGAAAAATTGTCGCGGAACAGGGCGGCAGCCCGAGATGGCCGGCCCATTGCGTTTATCGCCGCGAAGAACCACACAACATGAAGAGTTAATAGTGCCCACGCGACACCGCTGCGGCGACACCCGTCTCCCCAATTCCAGGCACTATGGAGCATTTTCATCATAATTCAAGACACTAAGGTGCAAGGAATTGTTCCGGGGTTGATGAATCCAGCAGAACAAAACCCTTGCCGCATACGTATTAGATCAGAGGCGGCTTTCCCGGCTTACGTTCCGCCGGGGTGCCCGTCCAAATCTACGGTCGTAATTGCTAATCATGGCCCTTCGCGATCTCATTGCCGACGTCTTTCGCACCCTGTGGTCGCACAAGCTGCGTACATTCCTGACCATGTTCGGGATCGCATGGGGCATCGTGTCAATTGTGCTAATGGTCGCGGCGGGCGAAGGATTGCGCAAAGGCCAGGCAGAACAGACTAAGACCCTCGGAAAGGACATCATGATTGTTTTTCATGGCCGCACCAGCCTTCAAGCCGGCGGCACTCGAGCAGGTCAAGTCGTGCGCTGGGAAGATGCGGACGTGCAGGCGGTGCAATCCCAGGCGCCCGATTGCCAGTATGCGATACCTGAGCTGGAGCAAGAGGATGTTCGCACTCACAGCAATTACAACAATGCAGCCTTTCTGGTGACCGGATCTTATCCGGAGTTTGGAGATATTCGCAGCCTCAATGTTGGCTCTGGTCGTTTTTATAACTGGGACGACGAAAATGCAGCGCGGCGTGTGGCTTTTCTGGGCACTGACGCGGCCAAGCAGCTTTTCCCCGAGGGTCGCAATCCGCTTGGCGAAAATCTTTATTTGAACGATATTCCGTTCCTCGTGATCGGCGTCATGCAGAAGAAAAAGCAAGATTCGAGTTACGACGGCTGGGATGTGAATAAAATTTTTGTGCCGTTCTCTGCGATGAAGCGCGATTTCCCCGACAAGCCACCGGCAACCGCACGCACCTTCGATATGCTGCTGGTGACGCCGAGATCGGTTGAACACCATGAAGTCTGCAAGCGTGAAGTTCGGGTAGCCTTGGCGCGCATGCATCATTACGATCCGCTGGATAAAGAGGCTTGCCCGATCTGGGATACCGTCCAGGAAGCCAAGGCTTTTACGCAGATGACCGATGGCATGAAATATTTTTTGGGCGCTGTTGGATTTGTGACGCTTTTTCTGGGCGGCATCGGGGTGATGAACGTGATGATGGTTGCTGTGCGGGAGCGCACGCGTGAGATAGGCGTGCGCAAAGCTCTGGGCGCTCCGGCGCATGCAATCTTGAAACAGTTTTTTATTGAGGCCATGATCATTGCGCTGTTGAGCGGCGGCATCGGTATGGGCGTCGCATACGGTTTGTGCTGGCTGGTTAATCTTCTGCCAATGCCGGATTTTTTTGCTGGCCTGATCCCTACGTGGACGTCGGGAGTGCTTGCGTGCGCTATGTTGGGCGCGATTGCAGTATTGTCGGCGCTGTACCCCGCGCGCCGAGCGGCTTCTATCGATCCCATAGAAGCGTTGAGGTTTGAGGCGGGAGGGTGAGATAGAAGTCAGAAGTCAGAAGTCAGAAGTCAGAATTCAGAAGTAAGAAGTAAGAAGTAAGAATTCAAACCCGCGGCAACGTGATTTCATTCTGCATTCTGACTTCTGACTTCTGCATTCAAACCGAAGCGCCAGGAGCAAAAAATAAAGCCGATGTTGCTTGAAATCATTCGCGAAGCCTGGGTAGCGCTGAAGCGCAATCTCACTCGTACGTTTCTGACGATGCTCGGCATCGTCTGGGGAATTGCTACAGTCACACTACTAATTGCCTACGGCAACAGCTTCCGCCAGATTTTGGTGGGCGGATTCGATGCGTTCGGCAAGAGCGTAGTCATCTGCTGGCCGCAGCAGACCAGTGAGCAACCGGGTGGCCAGCGCGCCGGCAAAAAGGTTGTACTCGAGAAACAAGACGTCGAAATGATCAAGGCCACCGCGCCGCTGGTGAAATACGCGTGTCTCGAAACTGTGCGGCGGCCGAGCATTGCTTACGGAGACCGGATGGTAGGGACGGATCCGGTACGCGGGGTCTGCCCGGAATATGGCGAGATGCGGAACGAAGTTCCGTCGGAAGGCCGCTGGCTGAATGCCGAAGATGAGCTGGAACGCCGCCGAGTAATCTTTCTTGGCGGCAAATTGAAAGAAGATTTGTTCAGTGGGCGTCCTGCGGTTGGTGAGACGGTCCTGGTTCAGGGTGTGCAGTTCAAGGTGATCGGCGTGATGGCGCGCAAGATCCAGCTCAGTAATTATTTTTCCAGCGACGACGATTCGTCGTGGATTCCGTATTCGACGGCCGGGGATTTGTGGAATACGCGTTACGCCGCCGTTCTGGTGTTCGAGCCTATCGCTCCGCAGTTCGAGAAAAGGGCGATGGCGCAAGTGTTGGCCGCAGTTGCCACGCGCCAGCAGTTCTCGCCTACCGATCCGAAAGCGTTTCAAATGTTTGGACGCGACGAGTTTCGCCCGGTGATCGACGGCATCACCATAGGCCTTGAAGTGCTGCTTACTTTCATCGGTGCGCTAACGCTGGGGATCGGCGGGGTGGGCGTGATGAATATCATGCTGGTGTCAGTCGAGGAGCGCATTCGAGAGATCGGCTTGCGGCGCGCCCTGGGTGCTAAGAAGATCCACATCAAGCTCCAGTTTCTATCGGAGACGTTGCTGATTATGCTTCTGGGCGGCGCAATCGGCGTAGTAGTTTCGTACGTGGTAGCGGCTGCGGTCGGCACCCTTCCGCTGATGGGGCCGCTGTTCGAAGATGATTCCGGAAGGGGCGATATTCATCTGCACATCTCCCTGATGACCCTTGCTGTTTCTACGCTGGTGTTGCTGCTGGTCGGCGTGATCAGCGGACTGATCCCGGCCCTGCGCGCCTCCAAGCTCGACCCGGTCGAAGCGCTGAGATACGAATAAAGGAATTCAGAATCCAGAAGTAAGAATGCAGAAGTGAAAATCGCACCGACTTCTGTATTCTGACTTCTGTATTCTGACTTCTGCATTCTGACTTCTGCATTCTGCATTCTGACTTCTGACTTGTTCTCCGATCTTCCTTGACCCACACGGTCTGACAATTTACCTTCATCGCGTTCACCTTCGCGAGGTGCTTGTGCCTATTTCTGCCGTTGATTGCCTCACCCCTGCTTTCGAGCATACCAAGCAGCAACTCTTTCGGCCTCTTCGTTTCGGACAATGGACGCGGCTGGCCTTGGTCGGACTGTTTGCGGGTGAGATGAGCTCGGGTGGAGGCTGCAACTTCAATTTTCCGACCCATACCCCAAGCAATCACCGCAACTTTGTCGCAGCCGCACCGCCGAATTGGGAGTTGCTGGCACCCTTATTGGTGGTCGCGATTATCGCAGTCCCGGTGATTTGGTGTTTGTTGATTTACCTGAACAGCAGAATGCGCTTCGTTTTATTTGACAGCGTGATCGCGAAGAAATGCGAACTCGGCCGCATGTGGCGGGACCGTCGCGCGCCCGCCTTTCAATACTTTATTTGGCAGATTGTAATCTTCCTGGCCACCATCGCAGGCACCGCTGTCCTGCTGGGAGTACCGGCCCTAGCCGCATTTCTTCTCGGCTGGTTTACCGCTCCACGCCAACATCTGGCGCCTCTGATCCTGACTGGAATTTTCTTGTTTTTCGCGCTTATGTTTTGGCTGCTTTTATCGTTTGTGATCCAGGTATTCACCAAAGATTTCGTGGTTCCCCAAATGGCGCTGGAAAACCTGTCCGCGTTCGAAGGCTGGCGAAGATTTTGGATCATGCTGCAAACAGAGAAGGGATCGTACGCCGGTTATGGCGGAATGAAATTCATCTTAGCTATAGGTGCGGCGGTGGCGGTTGGGATACTTGCCATCGTCATTCTCATTTTGCTTCTAATTCCTTTCGGGGGAATTGGTGCGATCTACGTTGTCATTGTCGGCAAAGCTGCAGGTTTTACCTGGAACGTCTTCACCATCACGGCCGCTATCGTTGCGGGCAGCATATTCCTGCTGACCGCGTTTTATGCGATCTCATTGATTTCCGTTCCGGTGATTGTTTTCTTTCCGGCGTATTCGATTTATTTTTTCGCGGCGCGTTACCCGCAACTCGCGCGCTTGATGTATCCAGAGCCGCCACCTTCTCCTGTCCTGCCGCCGCCGGTTTCGCCAACGCCTGAGCCCATCGGCTGATCGTTCGCGCATGACGGCACGAGCTCTCGCTGTAAATTCTTTGAATCGCCGCTAATCGCTGGAACTTCTGCGCTCCAGCGCTTGTCCAATCTTTCAGACACGCGCGTAGTTGAGAGGAGCGACTGGCATGGCATTCTCAAATACGAGCGGTGGTCCGCTTCGAGCAGAGATCAACATTACGCCGATGATCGACATTCTCTTAGTGCTGATCATCGTGTTCATGGTTGTGGTCTCGATGTCGCAAGAAAAGGGATTGAAGGCACAGATCCCGCAGCCGGCAAACGAAAAATCGCCGCCTCAGCCTGAGGGAACGATCGTGATCCAAATCGCGTGGAGCGGAGACAACAAGACACCAACCATCAAGGTGAACGACGAAGATGTTCCGTGGGACAAACTTCACGACCGGCTCTCAACGATTTTTGCGGGGCGGGCAGAACGCGTGGCATTCGTGAAAGGTGACGACGACGTGGATTTTGAGTTTGTCGCCGATGCCATCGACATCGCGCGGACTTCGGGTGTGGAGAGGATCGGCTTGCTCTCGAAGACCGGTCCGGAATCGCCGCAATAAATCACGTTTCAAGGTTTCGAAGGCTTCAAGGTTTCAAGGTTGCAAGTTGCAGGGCTGCAAGAGGAGAATCTTCGTCGAAACCTTGAAACGTCGATACCTTGAAACCTTGATCTCGGCATGCGCCCATGCCACCTCGAACTACTGGCTGCCTTAGAATCATGCAGTGACGGAGCTCGCATTCTTCGTAGGAAAAGGTGGCGTAGGCAAAACCACGGTTGCGACTGCATACGCAGTCCACACTGCGCGCAGGTATCCCCGCAGCCGGGTGCTGCTGGTTTCAACTGATCCTGCACATTCGCTGGCTGACGTTCTGCAGCTCAAGCTCGGAGACTCTCCGAAAGCTACCCGCGTGGGCAGAGGCAAGCTTTGGGTCTGGCAACTGAACGCGCCCGCGTTGTTCGGTAATTTTTTTCGTCGCTACAAACAATCGATCCTCGAAATTGTGGAGCGCGGCTCTTTGTTTTCCGCTGCGGAAATAGCTCCCCTGATCGAAACCGCTTTGCCGGGAATGTCTGAAATCTCGGCCTTGCTGGCAATTCGCGACGCCATCGATACAAAAAAATACACGCACGTCGTCGTTGACACCGCACCCTTCGGGCACACGCTACGCCTATTCAGCCTGCCGGAGCAGTTTATCCGCGTGTTGAATTTTTTGGAACTGGCGGCGGGGCGAGATCGTGTGCTGGCTGCACACTTCGGCGGTGGCGCCCAAGCGGCAGAGCCGAAGCTGATCGAGGACTGGCGCGGCAAGATCGACCAGATCGCACAAGCTTTTTCTGCTGCTGAGTTGTTTCTGGTTACAACGGCAGAAACGTTCGCGCTGAACGAATCGGTGCGGTGCATGAAGGAAGTGCGCGAGAGCAACAGGTCTCTCCAATTAAGGTCAATTGTCCTGAATCGAGTGGTTCGACGTGCAGGCAATTGTTCTGTCTGCAGGAAGAAGGTCAAGGCTGCACGGATGGCTGAATCTTTTTTGCGTAAACAATTCGCATCGGACGAGCTGCGCATTGGCGAAGATCCCGGTTTCCCGATCATGGGAGCCGAAGCGCTGCTGAGTTTCGGAAAGCACGTGTTCGCCAACCGTCGTCTGCAACTTCCGCCTCAGCGGCCCAAAGCGACACAAAAGCTGGGTTCGTTATCACCCACGGAATGGCCGGCTCTCAATTCGCGCATTTCGTTTGTGATCGGAAAAGGAGGCGTCGGCAAGACCACCATCTCTGCTGCGTTAGGTTTTCACCAACGCAAAACCTGCGATACGGCGGTTGAAATCTGCTCAGTCGATCCAGCGCCTTCTCTCGATGACATCTTCCAAACGACAATCGGCGATAATCCGAAAGCAGTTTTGGACGACGAGCAATTCCGCGCGTCCGAGCTCGATTCTGCAGCGCTGTTTCGAAGTTGGATCGCAGAAATTCGTGAAGACGTCAATTCCGCCACTATTAGCGAACAATCGGGCATTCACGTGGATCTATCGTTCGAGAGAGAATTACTCTCGGCGCTGTTGGATATCGTCCCACCCGGCTTGGACGAAGTGCTGGCAATCTTCCGCATCATGGACCTGCGGTCGAGTACGACGGGAAAAATCATTATCGATATGGCGCCCACCGGCCACGCGCTCGAACTCCTACGAATGCCGGAACGAATTGTGACCTGGTCTCGCCTGCTGTTGAAAAGCCTGGCGGCGCACCGTAAACTGGCGCTTGCTCGCAATGCCGCGGTCAGAATTGCAGAGCTGGAGTTGCGGGCGCGTGAGTTGTTGCAGGCGTTCAAGCATGCTGGCGAAGTTAATGTCTTCGTGGTCATGTTGCCGGAGCCGCTGCCGGACCGCGAAACCGAACGCCTGATGGTAGAACTCGGCCAACTGGGGCTGACCGCAAACGCGCTCTTCGTAAATCGCGTGCTCTTTGCAAAAAATACTTCGAATTGTTCTCGATGCCGGTCAGCTGCGGAGTGGCAATCATCAGTCTTAACTAATCTGAAAACTCGGCAGTCCGCGAAAAAAATATTTGCAATCCGTAATTTTATGACTGAAATCGTTGGCGCGACCGGGCTACGCGCCATCACAGATGAACTATGGCGGCTCAATTGATCAATGATCGTCGGGTGCTTTACCTGTACGGCATCACGCAATCAAAACCCCGAGAGATTCCAAAGTTGGTCGGTGTCGATCGCTTCGCCCCAATTGAAGCCGTGGATTGTGAAGGGATCTTCTGCTGGGTCAGCCGCGTTTCCGCGCTGGATTTCGAGAAGAATTTAGCGAGTAATATGGAGAACCTCGACTGGTTGGCCGAAACCAGTGTTGCGCACCAGCGTGTAATCTCCGCAATTTCGCGGGTGATTGAAATTCTGCCGACGCGTTTTGGCACCGTGTTTCGCTCCGAACCGTCGCTTTGCAAACACATCGCGAAGCGAGCTCGAGGCCTAAAGCAGGATTTTGAACGCGTAAAGGGCGCCGATGAATGGGGCATTAAGGTATTCGCCATACAACCGACAGCGGTTCCTATGCCCACAGCCCGTACCGGCAAAGATTATCTGAAGGCGAAAGCAGCCTTGCTTCCCAGCCGCAAACCCAAGTCCATCCAACGCGAGGACATAATCAAATTCGAGCAGGCATTAGCGAATGTGGCCACCGAAACCGCACCCGCGGGCAACGTGAGCCGCGGCCAGAGAGGCTTGTCATTCCAGACTTCGCTACTGGTGAAGCGCACGCAACGCAAGAAGCTGGAATCGGTGTTGGAAAAGTTTGCCGGCGAATGGAGGCGAGAGCGCCGGATTGAATGCACCGGCCCGTGGCCTCCTTATTCGTTCGTCTCGCGGCCGGATGATAAAGTGAAAGCGAAATGAGCGCGACCACCAATGCCGTGGTTTTCACCGGAGACGATCCCGGCGATGAGATGACGCTGCTCGATATTCTCGACCACGTGCTGAATCAGGGCGTCGTGCTGCGGGGGAATGTCATCATCTCGCTGGCTGGAGTTGACTTAGTGTATCTCGGCCTCGATGTGATTCTCACTTCTGTCGAAACCGCGTTGCGGCACGTAAACGCGTCGGCATTATCGCCCGGAAAATAGAGACATAGCTTCGCTACTCTCTACACGTTGCAAGCAACGTCTAGACAATCCAATCCTCGAGTCAGCGCTCGGCATCAAGGTCACATAAACGATATTTGCAACTTGAAATTGCTAGAGATGAGAGGCTCAGGCGAGATCAAACAGCAGAAGTTCCGAATCTTCAATGGCTTTGATAGTGAGCGTCGGTTCATCGCTGATTGCAGCACCGTCCCCTTGTTTCAGCGTGTGACCGTTCAGTTCGATTGATCCCTTCGCGCTTTGGAGCCATACAAATCTGGCTGCTTCAACATTGTGAATCACCTGGTCACATGGGCTCAGTAGAGTGGAATAGAATCTCGCGTCCTGGTGAATGGTTAGCGAGCCTTCAGCCCCGTTGGGAGACGCAATCAAACGAAGGCGCCCGCGTTTTTCTGACTCTGCAAATTGCTTCTGTTCGTAGCTCGAATCATAGCCTTTGCGGTCCGGCTCTATCCAGATTTGGAGAAGATGGGTTGGATGTTTGGGCGAAGGGTTGGCTTCACTGTGGCGCACTCCGGTCCCCGCGCTCATCCGCTGTCCATCACCAGGGTGAATGATTGAGCCGTTGCCCATGTTGTCCTTGTGAGCGAGTGCACCTTCAAGAACGTAAGTGATAATTTCCATATCGCGATGCGGATGCATGGGGAAGGCCCCGCCCGGCGCAATTACATCTTCATTGATTACACGAAGCGAACGGAAGCCCATCCAGCGTGGATCGTGGTATTGATCGAAGGAAAACGTGTGGCGCGTGTTGAGCCAGCCATACTCGCCGTCTCCGCGATCATTGCTGGGGCGAATTTGGATCATAAGACAAAGTCAGAAATAAGAAGTCAGAAGTCAGAATTGAAACCGCACTTGTGAGTGCCAAGTTGCGAAATCCGCTTTTCACCAGCCGCACACACCCTGTCCATACCCCGTTGTAACCATGCCTGCTACTAGTAACCAGATTCCGGAAGACGTAACACCTGCGTAGGGGTAATCGCCATACAGCGCGCAGATTGTTCTGCCGATGTTCTCCTCGGAATTCGAGGAACAGCTATGCGCGTTCGTGTGCATCTTCTCATCGTTGGTTGCGTTCTCTTCTCGGGCTGCGGTAATGGGCCTGACGCGGACATCGGGTTCATCAATGAGACGCAACATTCTGACGCGCAATTGTGGATTTTGTGGAAAGCGGCACAGACAAATCTGTCGCGGCAAATCGATTTGAATCCACTGCAGCAACAGTTCAGCGGCGTTACGCCTGATTTCCTGCCGGGAGATTCCCGCGCCTTGAGCGTTTCGCCTCATCAGCTGGTGGTTTCCTCGCAGCCGGACGTGACCTCATCTGCACTTTACGCGGCCACCGGCACCAATCGGGCAGACCCCACTGGGCTCATCGTCTGCCCGCAACCGTGCAACGTGAATTACGCGGCGGCGTACTCGTTGTATTCGCGACCTGCAAGCCATTACGCGGCTTCGTGGGAATTCGCGGGGAATAACTTCAACGCGCTGGTGCAATATGAGTTCGAAAACCAGATCCTGAAAACGCTTGGTTATGACATGAAGTGGAGGTAACTTTACTTTATTGATTGATAGTTGACGCTGTTTCTAGGCGGCGTGAAATGAGAGTTGGCGGCCGTTAGCCCACTCCTTCAGCATTCGCTGCCCTATATCTGCAAACTCGCGATGATGCTTGATATAGGACCGCACATCGACTTCAGTCTGCGCCATTGCATCTGAGATGCGCTCAACAATTTGCCGCACTCTTGCCGGCGTGCCATGCATGCGAGTTTCGCCGAGTCTGCGAAGTGCCTTGTTATCGGGCCATTGCGTGGTGCCGTTGAGAGTCAGCGCGAGGCTATCTTTTGGCAGGTAAACGGATGTGGTGATTAAGTCGTACACCGGGGCAAGCCGCGCCGGGCCGAGCACCTCGTCATAGACGATACCAAAATTTTT
>DATNAF010000421.1:0-5952 GCA_035572845.1 Terriglobales bacterium | reverse complement strand
TGGCGATGCCGTCAGGAAACATCGAAGACTTGGAATTCAGTAGCAGGCGCGCCGACTCGCAGGCGCTGGCCCCCACCACGAATGCCTTCGCGTCAATTCTCTTCTCGCTGCGAGTAGCCTTGTCGATGTAAGAAACCGCTTCGGCTTTTCCGTCTTTGCCAATAATGATCTCTCGCGCCATTGCTCCGGTTATGAGGGTGAAGCGGCCGGTTTTTTGCGCCGGCGGAATCATCACCTGGCTCGAACTGAAATTCGACGCGCTAATGCAGCCGCGTCCGCATTGCGCACAGTAATGGCATGCTGGACGTCCGTTGTGTGCTTCGGTGATGATCGCCAGTCGTGACGGAATGCAGATGATGTTCAGCTTGTCGCACGCCTTTTTGACGATGGTTTCCGTGCAGCGCGGCTTCGGCGGCGTCATGAAAACGCCGTCCGGCGCACTCGAGACATTCTCTTTCGTTCCAAAGACACCGATGAAGGATTCAACTTTGTCGTAATAAGGCGCGACATCGTCGTAACTGATTGGCCAGTCATCACCCATGCCGTCGGTTGACCGGACCTTGAAATCTACCGGAGCAAAACGCAGAGCGATCCGACCCCAGTGGTTAGTGCGTCCGCCGACTATGCGCGAACGGAACCAGCGAAAGCGCGAGCCGGGAGCAACCGTGTACGGTTCACCTTCAATGTCCCAAGATCCGTTGGGTGCGAGAAATTCTCCGAAATCGGCGCTGGCGCGCCCTCCCACTCCGGCGCCGCGGTGTGGCAGCTGGTAAGGCCACACATGTTCTTTGAAATCTTTTTCTGGATTAAGTGGCGGGCCGGCTTCGAGCATTACAACATTGAGCCCGCCTTCGGTAAGAATTTTCGCCGCTGTCCCGCCAGCAGCACCCGAACCGACGATGCAAACGTCGTAAACCTTGGGAGAGCGAATTACCTGGGCCATTAGGTCTCCGCCTCTGTGTCTTCCTCTGTGTAACCCTGTGTCCTCGGTGGTCGGCTTTTAAAACCTCACCACAGAGAACACAGGGTTACACAGAGGAAAACCACAGAGGAATGTTAGAACCGCAACTTCTCTAAATACTCGTAACTAGATTGGATGCTCTCAAACGGGTCCGCTGGGTCATCGAACTCCACAAAGTAATGCTTAATGCCCGCTAGGTCAGATTTCGCAAAAATCGCCTTCCAGTCGATCTCTCCCTTGCCAACATCCACCATAGTCCCGTTCTTGAAATCTTTCACGTGCACCAGCGGAAAACGTCCGGGATATTTTTTGAAATACGCGATGGGATCGACCCCAGCCTCATGCGCCCAGCCTAAATCCATTTCCATTTTGACCAGCTTGGGATCGGTTTCCGCCAGCAGAACGTCATAAGGCAGCTTGCCATCAGGCAGCGGCTTAAATTCCTCGACGTGATTGTGATATCCGAGGTGCAGTCCCGACTTCAGGCACTCGGCGCCGGCGCGATTGAAATTTTCAGCCGCACGTTTCCAACCGTCGGGCTGTTTGAGTACGTCGCGGTCAATTGAAGGATTCACGATGTAGCCGTGGCCAAGAACCTTCGCGGCCTCAATTACCTTGGGCAGGTTCTCTTTGGATAAAGCCGAGTACGGCATGTGCGAGGATGGAGCAGCCAAGCCATTGTCGTCGAGAATTTTTCGTGCCTCTTTGGGTGAAGGATTGAACTTTGGCAAATGCGCGAAAAATTGCGCAAGCTCAACTTCTTTGTATCCGACCTTGGCAACCCGCGCGATGGTACCCGCGAAGTCTTTATCCAGCGCGGCACGCACGGTGTAAAGCTCCAGGCCTATTTTCTGAATTCGGTGCTCGGCTGCCGCCCATGAGAATCGGGTCATAGATCCAAGTGCGACTGCGGTCGTGCTGGCAATAAAAGTTCTGCGGTCCATTGTTCCTCCCCGGATTCTTAACGAACTCGATTTTTTACTCGGCGCTCTCTGCGGTCAAAAGCTTTTAACCGCAGAGCACGCAGAGAAAGGCCGGAGTTCGCAGAGAACACGTTTATGTCAACTGCGGCTCAGTCAGCAACTCTTCCCGTACATTCTTCAAAACGTACAGCGCTCGCTCCACTCCAACTTCGCCGGACAAAATCGGATCTTCATTCTCTACGCTGAAAATTCCATCGTAGCCAACTTCCATGTAAGCGCGCATGATGTCCTTCCAGGTGCTGGCGCTGTGCCCGTAGCCTACGGCACGAAACGCATCCGACGCAGTCTTCAGGTCTTTCTTTTCAAAAATGAAATTCAGCACGCCGTATTTCGCAACCTTGTCCGGGAAGAGCACTGTGTCCTTCATGTGCGCATGGTAAATCGCGCCCTGCTTGCCCAGCATGTGAATGACTTCCACCGGGTTGCAGCCTTGCCAGAACAGGTGACTCAAGTCGTTGTTGGCGCCGATTTCTTCGCCCACAGCCTCGCGCAGTTTGAGCAAAGTCAGCGGGTTGTAAACCATAAAATTGGGGTGCATTTCGAGCGCAATTCGGCGAATGCCGTGGTCGCGAGCATACTTTACTGCGCCCTTCCAGTAAGGAACCAGACGCTCGTTCCACTGCCAGTCTAGAGCTGCGGCATATTCGGGGGGCCAGCGATAAGTGATCCAGTTCGGATTCTTGTCAGTGGGATTCGCGCCAGGGCAGCCAGAAAATCCGACAACAACTTTTACCCCGATCTTTTCCGCCAGCTGCACAGTTTTGCGGAACGTCTGGTCGGACAGTTCTGCAGCAGCCTTATCAGGACTCACTGGGTTTCCGTGGCAGCTCAGCACCGCGACTTTAATATTGTGGTCATCAAATTTTTTTTGCCACGCCCGCAGCTTTGCAGGGTCGGCGATCAGGTCATCGAGTGCGCAATGCTTGTTGTTTGGATAGCCGCCGGTGCCGATCTCCGCCGCCTCGACTCCCAACTGCTGGTACTTCTCTACCAGTTGATCGAGCGTGAGATCAGGAAACGCCGGATCGAAAACCCCGATCAGAATCTTGCGGCGATCATGCGGCTTGGAATCTTGCGAATCTTCTGACGCTTGCGCCGCGGCTGCGGACATGCCGCGCGGGGCCGCAACCGCTCCGGCGATCGCACCGCCGGTGGTAGCCAGGAAATTCCTTCGCGTCGGAGACAGTGGATCCGATGAGTTCGACATTGAGTTCCTCAACGTGGAGTTCAAGAACGCAACATTATACCCACATAGATGGGACTGAAACGTTTAAGAATTAAAAATGAGATCGCAAAAAACTAAAGCCGCCTTTTCAGGCGGCCTTAGCTTCGTGGGTTGAACTCCTCAAGTTGTCAAGCCGGAGGTGGCCATTTATTTATGAGGACGTTGAAAACATCATCGCGCTACTGCCAAATCAACGCAATAACGTAAAAATACTAGGTTTTAAACGGCTTCCTAAACCTCAACGAAACAAAGTTTGCCGACTACGGAACATTCACCAGGCCGTTGCGGATGGCATAAACCACCAGCTCAGCGGTCTTATGGATTCTCAGTGCGTCCATGATATTGGCGCGATGGACCGCAACCGTGTTCGCGCTCAGCTCCAGCTGATTAGCAATTTCCTTATTCGATTTGCCGTCACAGATGAGCTGCAGGATTTCCACTTCCCGCGGAGTCAGTCCGGCGTTGCGCTCGCCCTTCAACGCCTGCTGCTTTGAAAGCTGCCCGTCAAGAACAGTTTCGCCCTTGACCAGCCGCCGGATCGCCGAACTCAGTTCCAGGTCCATCGCATTCTTCAGCACGTAACCGCGTGCTCCGGCATCGATCGCCTGCCGCACCCAGGTTTCTTCGGTGTGCATGCTCAGCATCAGGACCAGGGTCTCCGGCAGTAGTTGAAGAATTTTGCGCGTGGCCTGCAGACCATTAATTCCCGGCAAAGCGCAGTCCATCACGATTACTTGCGGCTTCAGCGAGCGTGCAAGCTTGACTGCCTCTTCGCCATCGCTGGCTTCGCCGATCACGCGAATGTCAGCCTCATCCTCCAGCATGCGCCGAAAGCCGCGCCGGACGAGGCTGTGGTCATCCACCAGCAGCACCGAAATTTGATGATCAGACATTTGACTCCAGATGTTCCCGGGGTACGGTCATCCTCACCAGCGTGCCGCCTTCCGCGGGACGGGTGATTGCAATCTTGCCGCTCAGCAATTCAGCGCGCTCGCGCATTGCAACCAAGCCAATTCCTTGCCGCGGCCCCGACGGGAAAAATCCTGAACCGCGGTCTTCCACCTCAAGTTGCAATTGCTGTTCTGCGAAGCGCAATCGCACCCATGCTTTCTTCGCTCCTGAATGACGCGCGACATTATTCAAAGCTTCCTGCAGGACCCGGTAAACATGGACGGCCGCATTGCCATGAATGGGAAACGGTGTTCCTGATTTCTCGTAGCATATGCCAATTCCCGTCTGCCTTTCCACCACAGGCAAATACCACTCGACGGTCGGTTCCAGTCCGGCTTCATCGAGCATGACCGGATGCAACGCCTGCGAGAGACTGCGAACTTTGTCGAGCGTGGTCTGCGCAATCTCTCGCACCTCGAGCAAATCGGTCCGCAGTTGTGATTCCTCGGGCAATTGATTGCGCGCTCGTCCTAACATCATTCCCATCGCTGTCAGGATTTGCCCAAAATCATCGTGAAGTTCGCGCGAGATATGGCGCAACGTGGATTCCTGCGACGAAATCAGCTTCTGTGCCAAATCGCTTCGCTGCTCGGAAAGTACCGCAAGCTGATTAAAAATGAGGCGATTCGAACGAATCAGATAAAGACTGGTGAGGATGATAGCAACCAGAGTTGCAGTCAGAAAAACGTATGCTTGCCGCGCCACCCGATTGTAGATTTCCGTGACTTGGGCCGCCGCTCGTTCCTCGCTTTCGTTGTTTTGCACCAACTGGCGCGCAATCGCGGTGGTAAGCGCAGCGAGTTGGTTCTGCAGCGCCATGCGGACCTGTTCCCGCGCCTGCTTTTCCTGGCCATGTCGCGCCAAATTAAACGTCTGGTCGACTCCATTCCAAAACTGCGCCAGAGAACTGAGAAGATAACGCTGCTGTCCTTCTGTTCTTCCTTCGGGCGAGACCTGCTGCTCGCGGCGAAACGCATCCTCCAAGTCGACCCGCATGCGCTCAAATTGTGGTTGCCAGGCAGTTAGCGGATGGCGCTGCAATGGGTCAAGAGTACCCGTATCCAACATGTCACGCATCGAAATGCCGACGGAATTCAATTCGTTCTGTATGCGTAAAAGCTGCAGTGAGTCTTTGCGGTTGCGATCGATCAGATTGTTTTGCAGTTGGCGCAGTCCGGCAATCTGCCTGGTCACATAGGCCGAGTAGGCGACTACCGCCGCCAGCGTAATCACCAGGCCGATATAAAGTGGAGTTGTCGGAGACTGCCCCGCCGCTCGCCGCACGGCGCAAGCATATAACGCTTCGGGCGGCGATCACAATCACGTACAATTTCATTTTGGCAGCCGACGCTGGACAGCCGAGGGCGGCTGTCCCCACGTTCTTATCTATGGCCCGCGGATGGGAAAGCAAATCGGTCGAGCAGCAACAGGAAGAAGCCACCTCCTCGACGAAACATCAAGGCAAGCCACTTACTGCCGAACAGATTGCTGAAAACCAGAAGCGCAAGGGCTTAGAGCTTTCCCGGCGAAGAATTTTGCAGCAACTCGAAGTTGCTTCAAACCCGCAGCATCGCGCCATGCTGGAAGCCGCCCTGGCTGAATTGAACGCCCAATTGAAGTCCACGAACCCATGATCGTGGGGCGACGGGCGTCTCGCCCGTCTAAGTCGGAAGCTTATGGAGGGACGGGCGCTCTCGCTCGTGAAAACTAAGTACGGGCGGGACGCCCGACCCCCCATTGCCGTCCCCCCATTATCCGTGCCATTACAATACAAATGTGAAGAAGTTCTGGGACAATCCGGCCAACTCTGACGTCACAACTGTCTCCAAGCA
>DATNAF010000420.1:0-9052 GCA_035572845.1 Terriglobales bacterium | reverse complement strand
GCCAAACATCCTGCAAGCTTTCCGAATTTCAAACCCCACCTCCGGTTGGTCCCTGAGCAAAGCAAAAAAACCTGTAAAGTCTACGAACCCTGTAGTAATCGCGCCGCTAATCGACTGACATTTTCTGCAGCATTTGCGTCAGCCGCTATGACGCAAAAAGGCAAATTTGCCACCTTAAAATGTCTTAATTCCTCTTCATTCTCCTGATTGAGCCACCAGCGTCCCTCCTAGTAGTACTAGAACGCTGGCGGCCCATATAACGATGCTCCGCTTAGAACTCGAAGCGGAGGTTGAAGGACATAATGCGCGGGCCAGTATCGCCCGTCGCCTGCCCAAATTTCTTATTGTTCTGAGCGAAGCTGAAGACCTGGAGGGGATTCGTATTGCTGGCACCGCAAGGTTGACTCTTATCGTTACAGAACACGGAGCTGAACGTTGCCGTCGAGTTCCACGCGTTGAATTGCGGGTGGTTGAAAACGTTGTAAGCCTGGACCTGTATCTTAAACGCGCGCCGCTCGTTCTTGCCGACAGGAATGCGCTTTTCGAGGGTCCAGTCAAAGTTGTTTAAGCCCTTGCCGTAAATCTGTCCGACGCCTTCCGTACCCAAGCAGGTGGCGCTGCAGCCAGCCGCCGTGCCTTGCGCCGGGGGAGCGTATGAACAAGGATTGAACACATACTTGGTGCCAGGACCCATCGGGTTGGCGTTCCACGTTGTGCAGTTTGACAAAATGGAGAGATTCATTCCGCTGCCCAAGTAGTTGGGACGAGGAGTTTCATTTTGCGACCCTGAGATATCCGCGCCGCTGCTTGAGGAGAAAGTGGGCGTAATCGGCGGACCGGACTGGAAGGTCGAGAGTCCCGAGAATGTCCAGTTGCCGAGAATGGCGCTGATTACTCTGCTGTCCAACTTCTTACCGAAATCGGGCAGCGCGTACGAGTAATTGATAATCAGGTTCTGCCGACGGTCCGTACTTGTCGGCCCGTAGTTACGCGCATCGTTGTTGGGAACAAGCGGATCAAACGAGGTTACACCAAGCACCTTAGAGTACGAATAGGAAGCACCGAGCAAAAACCCGTTTGAAAGACGCCGCTGTGCAGAGAAATCAAACGCATTGTAGTTGGAATAGCCGCCGAAATACTCTTCGGTGACGTCCTGCCATCCGGGAAATACAGTGCGCTCAAGAACGCTGCCATTCTGAGTCAACCCCTTGCCCGTAACCGAGCTCTGATCAGCAAAATCGGCTCCGAGCGGTACCGGGTTAAGGTTCTTGGTAATGGCCGAGTGGCGACCGAAGTTCCCGACCCATGAAAAGTCGAGAACCGTGTTGTGGCCGATGTCCTGCTGAACACCGAGGCTCCCGTTGCGAACGGTATCCCACGGAACCTCGCCTCCAAAGAACCTGACGCTTCCCGGAGCGATGACGCCGGTGAGATTGTTTACGTCAAATTTCGGGCCGCCCGAGGAAGAAGTGAGATTCGAGATCGAATCCTGGTTGTCGGCCTCGGTAAACGCGATTGGTGGCTGGCCAGACATCCCATAAACCTGGTTTCCGTCCAACCGGTTAAAGAAAACTCCGAAGCCGCCGCGCAGTGCAGTCTTGCCGTTACCAAACACATCGAGGGCAAAACCGATGCGAGGCCCGGGAGCTAGCCAGCTCTGGGTATAGGGGTTGTTCGTACCGAGTGCAACCATGCCATCCGCGTAATTACCGGAGCCGGTGACGTAAGCGCCGATATTGGAACTCGGCAAGAACGTGCCAGGATTTGCCGGATCCACAGACCGCAAATTAGCGGCAGGACACGGGCTGCTGACACTGGAGGCGACGGTACACGCCGGAATATAGATTCGCGGCAGCGTTGATGCACTATAGAGGGACGGATTAAATTCCGCGAACGTCTTATTCGTATCGACCTGTGGCGTCTGATGATAGAAGCGGATGCCGAGGTCTAACGTGAGACGCCTGGTCAACCGCCAGTTATCCTGGACGTAAAACTCCAGGTTTTGATACTGAACATTGAAGACCGTTCGCGCGCTCTGCTGGTTATAGGAGTCGAAATATCCCAACAGCGCATTCGCGAATCCGTTGCCGGCGTTCAGTGGATTGTTGGAGTCGGTTCCGAAGTTGAAATTGCCCGCGAACAAGTTGCCGGCCGGCTGGAGTTTCGTGTTCGTTTCATAATAAACGCCAGTCTTGAACTGATGGTTGCCGACAACCTTACTGAGGTTATCTTCGAACGTCCAAATCGTGTTCGCGTTGAAATAGTTGTCGGTTCCCGAAACGCCTCCGGTGCCACCGTATGCAACGGTGTTCGGCAGGTCCGAACCAAAAGTGAATGAAGGCAGTAAGTTATCATAGCCATTCACTCCCTCTGGAGTCGTGTTGAAGCCGAATAATGTGGGAGGATCGAGGCCGGGATTGTATTGGCTGTTGCGCGACCGCTCCAAGAGCGACGCCTTGTCGAAATACCACGACCAGGTATTCCAACTCTCGCCGACCGTCACTTCATTTACCAATGTGGGCGATATCGTCCAGACGGCAGAACCGGCATAGCCGTGGCCTGGGTTGGGGTGGTCCTTGAAATTGACAGGGTTGCCGCTTTGACCGTTGCCGCGCGGCTCGTTGCCAATCCAACTAATGTCGTTAAATAGAGCCTGCATATCGTCATGGTCATTGATATAGCGGAAGTATGCTGTCAGCTTCGATGTGGGGTTCACATCCACGCGGAGTGTGTCGTTGCGGCGGGCGTGATTCCCTGGGGCCTGCGCGATGAAATTGTACTGATTCGCATTGCTCCCTGTGGGAGTAAAGTTTGGCAGCGGGAAGAACTGGAGCATTGCCACTCCCTGCCCGGCGAAGCGATTCGCCGGAATCAAGCAGCAAATGCCTGCGGAATTCAGAGGGAATGAATTGTTACCCGTCGTGATCGTCGGGTCGACCAACTTCAGATGCGCACCCGAGGAAGTGACGGTTTGGCTGAAATCCGCGCAACCAGCTCCTAGAGCAACTCCCGTGGAAGTGGTGCACTCTGCCGCAGTCGTGCCGACGCCGTATTCGATTGGGGTGGGTACCGTCTTTGTCTGCAAGCTGTTTGTTGCAAGCTGCCCTGTATATTCCTGTGAGAAGAAGAAGAACAGATGCTTTCTTTCAGTATTGAAGTGGCCGGGGATATAGATGGGGCCTCCGATACTATATCCGTCAACATTATATCGATACGCTTGCCTAGGAACGATGTTCTGGTTGGGCTTCGTCACGTCGAAATTTTGTTTGTTAAACCAGTCATTCGCGTTGAAGCCCTCGTGTCGGTGGTTCCACCAGCCGCTGCCATGAAATTGCTGCGTGCCGCTCTTGGTCACGACGGTGATGGTGCCTCCGGAGTTGCGGCCGAATTCCGCCTGATAATTTGAACTCAGTACTTTAACTTCTTGGATCGAATCCATGTTCGGCTCGTAATGGAGAGTTCCGTTCGAGCCGGTGTCCATATCTGTAATTCCGTCGACAGTGAAGTTCTTGGCGGCTGTATTGCCGTCAATCGTAATGCCGCCGATCGCGCCAGGGCTTGTAACATCCCGACCGTTATTTGTGTCGACAACGCCCGGAACGAGTCGGATGGAACCAAAAAGATCGCGTCCGCGCAAAGGCAGCGCATTTAATTCAGAGCCGGTAAGGTCGGTACTGTTCTCGCTGCTGGAAGTTTGTACCGGAGTGACCGCCGCCGATACCGTGACCTCCTGGCTAATCGCACCTACTTCGAGCGAAATCTTCCCAAGATCGCGCTGCTCGCTAGTGCCTAGCTCGATTCCGGTCGTCGTGCTCTGTTTAAAGCCGTTTGCGTTGACTGTGACTGTGTAAGTGCTCGGCGCAAGGTTTGGGAAGCGAAAAACACCGTTTGCGTCGGTTGTTGCATTGCGAGTTACGCCCTGCGCCTGATCGCCAAGCGTAACTGTCGCGCCCGGAACGACGGCGCCGCTTTGATCGACGGCTGTGCCGAGGATCGAGCCGGCCACGGTCTGCGCGTGCGCAGAATTTACAAAGAGTAAAGCTAAGGCAAAAAGCAGTACCACCCCAATTCGTTTAATCACACTGCCCTCCACACCCGAATTCGGTGCAGCCTCTCCACGTACGAGCGAGCGTGGCGGCTTGGCCGACAGAAAACAAACGAGGCACGCCGACCGCTCACACGGCCGCATCCGTTCGTAATGCGTGGTGTGTAGATTAATTACTTCCGGTTCCGTCAAGCGGCATGCGGTAAAGCACACAGCTCCCATCATAAAACCAGTCGCAAAAACAACTTACACATGCACGCGGGAGATCGTAAAGCGAGGTATCGATACCCAGGCAGTACTCGATGCCACGACTCCGAGCCTTCCAAGCTTGCTTCACAGAGTGAAACGGAGCTATACTCCCGCCACTTTTTGGGGAATCCTCGGGGGGCGAATGTCTTCTACTAAAGATCTTCATTTGCCGGGAAGTGGGCCAGCGGTAACGGGCACACATACGGCGCATCCACTGTATTCGGCCACGCAGCGAGAGATCGTGAAGGAGCAACTCGAGCGAATCCTCGCCAGTTCCCTTTTTAGAAACAGCAAGCGCTTCCCGGATTTTCTCCGCTACACGGTGAACCAAACGCTGGCAGGAGAGACCGATTGCCTGAAAGAAAGGATGCTCGGCGTTTCGGTCTTCGGACGTGATGCCACTTACGATACGAGTACAGACCCGGTAGTCCGCGTAACTGCCGCTGAAGTCCGCAAACGAATCACGCAATACTACGAAGCGCTCGGACACGAGCGCGAGATGCGGATCGAATTCGAGCGAGGCTCTTATGTTCCCGAGTTTAAATTTTCGTATGACAATCCTCGACGCGAGATGCCTGCGGCGGCTACGAATGAAAGACGCCAATGGAATACGAAGCATTGGCTCTTGGCCGGCAGCGTTATAACGCCATGCTTGGCGGTCTGCATTTTCCTGTTGGGTAGCACGCGCCAAACAGCTTTGGACCGGTTTTGGGCGCCTGTTATTTCCGCGAAGGGACCGGCGCTTGTCTGCATTCCAAATCCTGGGCGTCGGCCATCTCAGTCCGGTACGGCATCCTTTTCACCGCCGACGGAAGCCAGCTTGCCCCCCCAAACAGCAGGTTTCGTCCCTCATATGGTTTCGCTTGGAGACTCCATGGCGCTGTCGATGGTTTCGCGCGTATTGGGCCGAGAAGCCGAGGATTTTCGAGTGCGGGCCACCGAGGACGTTACTCTGGATGATTTGAAAGAAGGCCCGGTGGTGCTGATCGGGGCATTCAGTAATCAGTGGACAATGCGCTTGGCCAATGGTCTGCGGTTTGCGTTTGAACACGATGGTTCTTCCGCCTATATCGCAGACATGCGAAACCCCTCGTCGCGACAATGGGAAGTCTCTGATCAGCTCACGCCGGGCAGCGACTCTGTCGATTATGGGATTATTTCTCGCGTGACCGATGCAACAACGGGTCACTCCGTGGTCACAGTCGCCGGTATCCACCATTTTGGTACCGAGGCTTCTGCTGAATGCCTGACGGAAACCACTTGCCTTGAAGCTGCCGCAGCACTTGCGCCGGGCGACTGGAAGAGGAAGAACCTGCAGATTGTTTTGAAGACGACGGTGATCGGGCAGAATTCCGGCCAGCCGCAAGTGCTCGCTGCATATGCCTGGTAAGACATAGGAAAGCACGGAGCCGCCTGCTGGAGGGACGGGACACATCTTTCCAGGCTGCGGAAAAGGCAGAAGCGGCACTTCACAGTTCGAAGCCCTATTCCATTTTGCTGCCTTTACGGCGGGGCTCGAAGCCCGGTCCTACCATTTCCCGCAATTTTTCCGCAGCCTGTCTCGCCGTGCAGCTCACCCGACGCGTGCAGGCGGCTCGAGTGTGTCCGCGGTTTTGTCCCGTTAGAGCAGCGTGAAGCAGTGGAAGCTTACCAACCCCAACAGCACTCCCAGCGCACAGCCCACGAGTACATCACTGAGGAAGTGCATGCCCAGAATAATTCGCGATGCCGCGATCAAAAAGGCGGCCGTGAGGAGCACAGCGAGTAATTGCGGATAGAACAGGCCAAGCGAGGTTGCGACGGCAAATGCGGTGATCGAATGTCCGGAAGGAAAGGAATATTTGTCCGGCGGCAAAATCGAAGACCAGCAGTGTGGCTCAATCTCGCACGGCCGTCTGCGCCGGCTAGAGTGCTTCAGCACGGAAAAGATAAGGATTCCCGTCGCGGCAGCGGAAGCGCCTGCGGCGATTGCGAAAAAGCGTTCGTGGCCACCGAAAGCGGCGAGAATCAGGCCGACGGCATACCAGAGCCACCCATCGCCACCGCGCGTCGTCGCGATCATCACAATGCGAAACCATCGCGGAGCGCGCCAGCGATGAACGCGGCGCATCAACCGATGATCGTTGGATTCGATCTGGTTCCAAACCGCCTTGCGCACTGTCATGGCGTCCTCTTCATCTACCGCTTGCGGTAGCCCGCTGCTGGAATGCCAAATGCCCGGCGTGAGCGTGGTATGAAGGAACTGCGGGCTTGCGCGGCTTTGGCCTAGAATGTGTCAGAACTCGCGCGGCCCATCGGCGACCGAATGCCCTTTCCTCGCGATAGTTCAGCGCCGTCGCGAGGGGAACCAACAAGCCAAGCGGCGCAAGCAGCCGCGTCCATGCCTTCTCGCGCATCATGCCAGCGCCGATGATCAGCACATCGCGCGTGAGCCGAGCGAAGCTGCCACAGTCGCCAGCGACTCGGCTCATTCCAGCTCGCAGCCCGGCAAAAAACTCGTCTTTGCTGCGCGCCCCAGGCACTTCGGTATAGGCCATGCCAACAGAAGGAAGCGCATGGGCGTCACTACCTCCGATGCCTATCTTGTCCCACTGTTGAGCGAGCCGTGCCGCGCTGCCATTCGCGCTCTCCAGCATGTGGCTGTTGTGCGTCTCGATTGCAGGAAAGTATTCTTCGAACCACAAAAAATCTTCGATCTTGCGCGGGCCAGTGAGACTTGAAAACACGTGGTTGATGCTGAAAAAAAACTTTCTCTCCGTGAGATACATAATCAGGGACAGCATGTCCGTCTTCCTGCGCTGGAGCTGCTCGTGCTGACACTCATGGAAGTCGTAAACTCCGACGTGGACTTCCGTACCGCTGGGCATCCGGCACGTCAGCTCCTCGCTGAGGAAAAAGTCAGGATAGCGACGGAGCGCCTCAGATCCTTCGATGGAATCATGATCGGTGAGGGTGAAGAGGGTCATGCCGCGCCGGCGCAACGTTGCGTACACCTCGTGGGGATCGCTATAGCTCTCGCGGCAGAATCGTTTGACGAAAGGGGTGGTGCACAGTCCCGAGTAGTAAGAGTGGACGTGCATATCGCACTTCACGATTACGAGCGTAGGGATTGAGTATTACGGGCGCGTGACGATCCCGCTAAACTTCTGAAAACGCAGGGTGTTACCATTTTCGGCACATAAGTTTTCCACAATTTATGCTCCTGTAATATTCGCGAGATGCCGCGTTGCCAGAATCGGCGCGCATGGAACGAATCGAGTTCTGCTTTTTCGACGCAGGCGGCGGACATCGAGCCGCCGCGACCGCTCTTGAAATGGCAATCAAGTCCCAGCAACTTCCCTGGGACGTGCAGCTTACGAATATTCAAGAGCTGCTCGACGAGCTCGATATCCTTAAAAAGTACGCGGGAATCCGCATCCAGGATTTCTATAACCGCATGCTGAGCAGCGGCTGGACGCTGGGAAGCGCCCAATTGCTCAAAGTGCTGCAATTCACGCTGCGGCTTTATCACCGTCCCACAGTTCGACTCTTCGAGAAGCTCTGGACGCAGGTCGAGCCAGACATGGTTGTTTCGTTCGTGCCGCATTTCAACCGCGCTATGTGCGAAAGCCTGAACGCCGTTTTTCCTGGGCGACCGTTCGTCACGATTCTCACGGATATTGCCGATTATCCGCCTCACTTCTGGATGGAACGCCAGGATCAGTATTTCATCTGCGGTTCCGGTCGCGCGATTGCGCAAGCAAAAGCACTGGGACACGCGGACGACAAAATTTTTCGCGCCTCAGGAATGATTCTGCACCCGCAATTTTATGAAGAGGCAGTCCCAGATCGCGTGAAGGAACGCCAGGGGTTCGGATTGCGATCCGATTTGCCGACGGGACTCGTCCTCTTCGGAGGCCATGGCGCGAGAGTGATGCTGGAGATTGCCGAGCGACTCGATAGGTCAGGTCTGCCGCTCCAGTTAATTTTTATCTGCGGTAAAAACGAAAGGCTCGCCGATGCGTTGAGAGCACGGCAATGGCGCGTCCCGGTGGTTATCGAAGGGTTTACGACGCGCGTGAATTGCTACATGCGCCTTGCGGATTTCTTCATCGGCAAGCCGGGGCCGGGCAGCGTGAGCGAAGCGCTTGCGATGAAGCTGCCGGTTATCGTCGAATGCAATTCGTGGACGCTGCCGCAGGAGCGCTACAACAGCGACTGGGTGCAGGAAAAAGAGGTTGGCGTCGTGCTGGAGAATTTTCGAGGCATCGAATCCGCTGTCGCGCAGCTGATTCAACCGGCGACGCTCGCGCGATATCGCGCCCGTGCCGCCACGCTGAACAATCGCGCTGTCTTCGAAATTCCCGGCATATTGCAAGCGATCCTCGAAAAGGCCCGCAAGACGAACCCTGCTGACGCTGCGATCGCGTGATTCAATCGCACAGGACAGCCGGTTCCTCTATGATCGTTTGCAAGAAGAAGCTGTTCTGTGCGAAACAATCTAGATGGCGCCAGAGATTGAAGTCAAAAATACCGGCGAGAACACTTATGCGGTTCGGGTGATTCAAGGAAAATCCGAATCTACGCATCGCGTCACGCTCGAGGACAAAGATTACACGCGCCTCACCGACGGGAACGTTACACCTGAAGAACTCATCCGGCGGTCATTCGAGTTTTTGCTCGAACACGAATCGAAAGAATCGATTCTCGAAAGCTTCGATCTGATGGTGATCTCCCGGTATTTTCCGCAATATGAACGTGAGATCAAAAAGCGAATCG
>DATNAF010000419.1:0-4702 GCA_035572845.1 Terriglobales bacterium | reverse complement strand
GCCGCGCCCGCTTACGGCTTTTTTGGAAACTGCGGAACGGGAATCATTCGTGGCCCCGCACAGAATACCTGGAACGCGGCGCTCTATAAAAGCTTTCAGATCACGGAGAGAGTGAAATCTCAGATTCGCGGAGAATTTTTCAATTTCGCGAATCATCCGAGTTTCCTGAACGTCTCGACAACAATGGGCGCGGGCAACTTCGGCGAGGTCACAAGCGCTCTTCAGCCCCGCATTATCGAGTTGGGGATCCATTTCGATTTTTGACCATCGCTGGCGCTCTCAAGTCAAGGCGACACGCGCGGTGGCCACGCGGTCGTAGCGCAACACGCACTCTGAATTTGGGCGAATTGGGCTTTCGTGCAAGAAACAGCTTACTTTGCCGTGGAACGGGAGCCAGATGACGACGATTTGACGCCGCCGAGGCTACTTTTCGGCCTTCCATTCGAAAGCGAGAGCACTAATCGTCATTAAATCTCGAGCTAATCAGTCAGGAGCGATGCGTGAGGCGATCTTTTCCTTGACCCCAAAATTCACGCCTGATATGATTCCCCCAGCCAAATTGGCCGCACGACAAATAATGCGCGAATTAAATATTTAGGAAGAAGACCATGACGAAGAACAACACCAGTTATTCGATGTCAAGAATTATTTCTGTAATTTTGGCAACTCTTTTATTGGGGGCAGTCCCTTGCTTCGGGCAGGCAGTTTCCGGAGCGATTAACGGATATCTCACCGACAGCTCGGGTGCGCCCATCGCAAATGCGCCGGTGACAATCGTGGATGAGCGCACTGGAGTTAAGACGCAAACCTCTACTAACGACGCGGGCCTCTACAACGCGACAAACCTTCCACCAGGCCAGTATTCGATCACTTTCGAGCAGAAGGGATTTTCAACGGTTAAGCGCGAACACGTAGCGGTCCAAGTGGACGCGACCGTGCGCGTGGACGCGCGACTCGAGGTGGGCTCGATGTCGCAAGAGGTAACCGTGGCGGCCGGGGCGGAGCTGATGCAAACGGAAAAGAGCGACGTCTCGCAAACATTTTCTCAGTCGCAGGTGCAAAATCTGCCGGTTGTGGGGCGAAATGTCACACAGCTCTATTCCGTGGTTCCGGGCGCGATCAATGACACCTTTCAAATGGGCGCTGGTGAAAATCCAGCCGGAACAAATAGGGTTTATATCAATGGCACATGGTCTGGCGCGCAAGAGTTCATACTCGACGGGATCACGGACCGTTCTTATGGATTTAGCGGAATACAACTGATTGTGCCCCCGCAGGACTCGGTGCAGGAATTGAAACTGACAACGGCCGATTACGATCCGGAATTCGGTAGCACATCCGGTATGGTGGCGCAATATGTAACCCGATCCGGCACCAACGATTTCCACGGGTCTCTTTTCTATTTCAATCGAAACTCCGATACGTTTGCCGCCGATCCGCTAACGCAGAAGATTCCTGGAACGGGAAAGGACGGCAAGGGACTAGGCGTGTCTCCTTTTAATTGGAATCAAGGCGGATTCAGTCTTGGTGGGCCTATTAAAAGGAACAAGCTATTCTTCTTTGGCGATTATCAATTGTCGCGGACCATTCAAGGCGCTTCGATTGTCGCCACTGTTCCGAACGATGCCTTCCGAGCCGGCGACTTCAGTTCCGTGGCTACCACAACTCCTATCTACGATCCGGCAACCGGGGACCCCGACGGAACAGGACGGCAGCAGATCTCTTGTAACGGAACGCTCAACGTGATTTGTCCTTCGCGCATCAGCCCAGTCGCGCAAAAGCTGCTGAATCTGTTGCCTCACGCAAATATCAGCCAGGGCACGGATAATAACTATGTCGCCGATGTGAAGGAACGATTCAATCAGAACTGGACCGACTCGAAAGTGGACTGGAACATCAACGACTCGAACAAGTTTTTCGCCCGTTACAGCTATTTCAACAGCGATCTCACCAATCCTCCGCTGTTCGGAATCGCTGGCGGACCGACGCAAGGAGGTTTGAGCCCGGAAGTGGCGACCTCGGACGCTCAGCACGCGGCGCTCAATTACCTGCACACATTTTCGCCAAGCCTGCTCACGGAATTTCGCGCCGGCATCGCGCGTTTCAAATTGGTCGCGTATCAATTCGATTCAGCCCTCAAGACAAACGACGACGTTGGGATTCCGGGCATCAACACGGGTAGTCCGTTGACTGGCGGTCTGGCTGGTATCAATGTGGGCGGCCCCGTGGGCGGTTTTGCGATGGGCATATCCAGCGGCGTCGGGATACCGCGCCTGGACACCGAGACAACATTTCAGTTCGTAAACAACTGGTCGAAGATGAGCGGGTCTCATCAATTCCGGTGGGGCGCCGACGTGCGGCGGTACCGGTTCGATTTCGAATCGGTGAATGCGAGTTCGCGCGGCAATTACAACTTTTGTCAGACCGCGACTGGCAATCCGGACTCGCCTACCTCCGGGCTCGGGATGGCGACACTTCTTCTAGGGGGAACCTGCTCATTCGATCGCGCCATCTTCACCCAGATGCCGGCGGAGCGGCAGACCAACCTTGGAATTTACGGGCAAGACATCTGGCGCGTGAACAACCGGCTGACTTTGAACTACGGGTTGCGATGGGATTACTTCACTCCCGTGACTTCACCTCACAAGGGAGGGCTGGCGAACTTTGACCCGAGCACGGGAGACATCCTGCTGGCGGGACTAGGGAATGTTTCCAACAGCGCGAACGTGACTACGCCGCTCAACGATTTCGCGCCGAGAATCGGCTTGGCCTACAAGGTGACGCAGAATACTGTGATCCGCGCGGGCTTAGGGCGCAGCTTTTTCTCTTCCGGCTACGACGCAACATTCTATCATCTGACGAGCTTCTACCCTATTACTGCCCAGCAACAGGTGACGCAAACCAATCTTTACCAGACCGTGTTTCCCATCAACCAGGCCCCTCCGGCGGCGGCCCCTCCGGAACTGCCCTCCTCGGGCCGGTTGAAGGCGCCGGATGGAACTCTGTTGAAGAGCCGGCCATTCGATTGGAAAACCGAAACCATGGACTCCTGGAATCTAACAATCGAGCAGTCCCTCGGTCATTCGGCTACCCTTGCGGTCGCTTATGTCGGGAGCAAGGGCACGCACCTTTCCTGGGCCTATAACATGAATGCGGCAAACGCGGGAGAAGGTTCTCTGCTGGCGCGGCGGCCTTTCTATCAGGAGTACGGCCTCTCGCAAAGCATCAACATGGAATGCAACTGTTCGGATTCGAACTACAATGCCTTACAGATTGTGCTGAATAAGCGGCTTTCGAGTTTCTACACGGTGACTTCGAACTTAACCTGGAGTAAATCGCTGGGGTATGGAGGCAACGATCCATTCAACCGCGCATTGAACTACGGACCGGGCGGCAGCAATATCGGATCCATCGATCGTGCGGTGACTTGGACGACCTTGCACACCCTGAATTTGCCTTACGGCCCAGGTTTTGCATTCGGGTCGGATGCCAGTGGCGTGAAGAAGTTTTTGTTGGCCGGATGGGTATTCAGTGGGATCACCAGCGTACAGTCAGGCTTAGCATTCACTCCTTCCGTGTCGAGCGCTGCCAGCCTCAACGGCGATTTTGGGCAGCGTCCGAACCGCGTATCGGGCGTTTCGCCATCCGCCGTTGCGGGCGGCCAATCGTCCGCGGAATGGTACAACCCGGCGGCGTTCAGTATTCCAGCCTGCTGCCAACTGGGCGATGCGTCACCTGGAATGCTACGCGGACCCGGATTGGTGAACGCGGACTGGTCACTTTCAAAAGAGTTCAAATTCAGCTCAATCCTCAATCGCGAAAGCACTGCGGTCGAGGTTCGGGCTGAGGCCTTCAACGCATGGAACAACAAGAACCTCGGACTTCCGAATTCCAGTGTCGATTCGTCGTCGGCGGGCCGGATTACGAGCTTGCAACAGACGATGCGGGTCATGGAATTCGGCGTGCACGTTACCTTCTGAGGTTTGTCCGTGTTGCCGCTCTGATCGTTGCTCTGCCGGTGTTGGGAGCCGGGCAAACGAACAAAACTGAAATCGCCGGGCACGCGAGCCGTGCTCAGGCGGCTATTCAGGCGAATCATGCGGATGTCGCTGAACAGGAGCTTCAAGCGTTGTTGCGCTTGGACCCCGGCAACGTCAATGCGCGGGCAAGTCTCGGGATGGTCGCTTTCACGCAGGGAGATTACCAGAGAGCCGCCGAACAATTCAAAACGGCTCTCTCCCTATCCCCCTCGCTCTGGAGTGCGAAAGCTTTCTTGGGAATGTGTCAAATCCGGCTCGGTTTTATCGCTCAAGGACAGGCGTCGATCGAAGCATCCCTGACGCATGTGCAAGATAATCGTCTGCGTAACCAGGCTGGCTTAGAATTGATCCGCGCCTACTCCGAATCGGGTCAGATCGAGAAAGCCGTCCCGGTTATCAAAGTGCTGCGAGATCGCGATCCGGACAATGAAGATGTCCTCTACTCGGCTTACCGGGTGTATTCCGCATTGGCTGCGGCGGCACTCCAGAAACTTAGCGCGGACGACCGCGATTCGGCCCGCGTCCACGAAATCCTTGGACAGTCGATGATGGCGCAGGAGCGCTATCCCCAGGCAATACAGGAATATTCGAAAGCGATCGAGCGAAATGGGCGGCTGGCAGGCCTGCATCTCCAGCTTGGACAAGCCATTTTGGCCGAATCG
>DATNAF010000418.1:0-6385 GCA_035572845.1 Terriglobales bacterium | reverse complement strand
AGTACCAGACATGCCCGTTACTGTACTTCTTCGCGCCTTGGATGTCCCTCTCGTACTCTGCCCATACCCCAACCAACAGCGTAAATAAAAGATACGACAGGCCGACCGCTTTTGGGCCTCGGGAGGATCGATGCAGATCGGTGTCTATGGAGCGGGGTATCTGGGAACAGTGATTTCAGCCTGTTTGGCAGATTTCGGAACTCCGGTAACCTGCTGCCACCCCGATAGCTCCCGAATGGTTGAGATGGCGCAAGGCAAAATCCCCTTCCACGAAAAGAACCTGAGCGAAGTGATCAAGCGCAGCGTGCGCTCCGGACGCCTGGCTTATTCAACCGATGTTGATTCTTTTGCGCGTAAGTGCGGCGTGATTTTTCTGGCGGAAGACCATTCACAACATCTCGCGGAACTCGTTCTCCGCATTGCCAAAGCCGCTGCCAAGCCGCCGATTCTCTCGATCGTGACCCCTGCCTCTGTCGGCACCGGAGAGGCGCTGGAAAAAAGTTTGCATGCTGCCGGGTTGAAAGCAGTCATAGTATCCCAGCCGATTTTTTTTACTGCTGGATGCGCCGTCGAAGATTTCAATTGGCCCGACCGCATCATTCTCGGAACTAGTTCCAACGAGGCCGTAGTTGCGATCAAGCAGATTTTCCATCCCCTGGTGATGCGCGGCGTTCCGGTGATCGTGACCAATCACGCCACCGCAGAACTGGTGCGCGAGGCGGCGACGGCATTTGTGGCCACAAAAATTTCGTTCATTAATGAACTGGCTGGACTTTGCGAACGCGTTCATGGAGATGCAGTACATCTTTCGTTAGCACTTGGACTCGACAAGAAAATCGGGCCGCGCTGTCTGCAAGCAGGCGCTTCAATGGGCGGGCTGTTCGCGCAATCTGATATGGACTCGCTCGCGACATTGGCGCAACAAAATAATGTTCCACTGAGAATTTTAAGCGCGGCGAGGGAGGTAAACCACTCTCTAGCGGACGGGATGGCGGAAAAAATCTCTTCCTACCTGCAATCTTTGCAGAATAAAGATGTCGGAATTCTTGGCTTGGCTTTTAAGCCCAACACCAACTCCGTCGCCGGTTCGGCTTCGATTAAACTCGCGCAGAGTCTGGTTTCCCGCGGCGCCCGGGTGCGCGCCTTTGATCCAGTGGCGATGGCCGATGCCAAACTCGAATTGAACGGCACCGTGCATTATTGCGAGTCGCCTTACGCCGTGGCTGAAGGCGTGGAAGCACTCGTCGTCGGCACCGGCTGGCCGGAGTTTCGCGCTCTCGACTTCAGCAAAATCAAAGCCCTCCTCCGTCGCCCACTGATCGTCGATACCAAAAACATTCTCGACTCCGCTCGCCTGCGCGCCATGGGATTTGAATACGTCGGCGTCGGAAGGGTGTAACTTTAAGGGTTGTGAAGCGACGGGCGTCCTCGCCCGTCAATTCTAAAGCGCCTGACTCGCCACTGATATTCCACGTTATAATCAATAGATTCTGGTGGGAGTAGCTCAACTGGCAGAGCACCGGACTGTGGCTCCGACGGTTGCGGGTTCGATTCCCGTCTCCCACCCCATTTCAACTCATATTCCGCAATTCGCCGCCTCATTCTCCAGTGACCGTAGTATGTCCTTTGGGAACATGAGGTAATGACCTTGTACCCGGCGGGCGCCCCTCCATTCAGGACAACTACTAGCCTCACCACTGCAACCAAGGGTTGTGCATTGGCTGCTGGATCATCGAATTGCAGTTTTCGGCACGGTTGCAATCCTTGTTTTCTCGGCAATCGCCAATTACAGTTACGTCGCCTACCTCAAAGCGAAGGTGACAGATGTCAGCGAGCGTTTTCGCCGACAAGGCGCGTTCCAAACCCTTTTGTTCGTTATCGCCGGCGTCCTACTCCTAATTCTTTGGGCCAGGCTTCTGCAGCACACGGGAACCTTCCTGGGCATTCTGGGGGCCGGACTTGCCATTGCGCTTCGTGAGCCGCTTCTTAGCATCGCCGGCAGAGTGGCCATTCTCGCCGGCCATATGTATCGGGTGGGCGATCGCATTGAGCTTAATAAAATGAGCGGAGACGTAATTGACGTAGGGGTCTTCTATACCCGAATGATGGAAATCGGTAATTGGATCCACGCCGACCAGGTCACAGGCCGTATTGTTCAAATATCCAACTCGCAGATTTTCGGTACTCCAGTTTTCAACTACACCCAAAATTTCTCCTACATTTGGGACGAAGTAAAGCTACCCATCACCTATGCCAGCAATCTTGAAGCCGCGTCGCAGATCTTGCTCGACGTGGGCGGCGAGTACACACGCGAGTTTCTTCAGGGAGCGCAGGAGGAGCTCGAAGCCATGCGGCAGGCCTTTCTGGTGCCTGCGTTTGAGTTGAAGCCCAATGTCTTTATGAAAGTCACATCCAACTGGCTGGACTTGAGCATGCGCTATGTGGTTGATCCGAAAAAACGACGCGATGCCAGCAATTTCATCTATCGGGAAACTTTTAAACGAATCCGCCAGCGTGATGACATCCAAATTGCTTCCGAAACAATGGATTTGACGGTTCAGAACAAGAAAGCCGCGTAGCCGCAGCCCTCGACTGTTGGGCGGCGATTGCATCCGAGTGATCCGCCCGAAGCCCTGCTCTTATTTTAGTTCAACGCACGCTGACCGTAGCGTTCGCTATTTGGCTTCGAACCGCTTACCGCATAAAACAGAATATAGAGATAGCAGAAAGCGGTGAGAATGAGCGCGTAATGAATTCCCTGTCCCCAACTGGTTTCACCCTGAATCATCGAGGGATAGTAAGAATGATTGATCGCGTCTCCGATTCTGCCAACCACCCATGGAATAATCGCGCCGCCGACGATTGCCATATTCAGTAGGCCTGATCCGTCGCCAGTGAGCGGCCCCAGTTCGGCAATGCCGCTGGTAAAGATGCTGGGGAACATGATCGAATTAAACAAACCGATCACAAGAACCGACCACATTGCAACATGTCCATTGGCTAGAACAGTGACCACGACCAGCAACGTGGCCATGGTTGCGCAAAACGCCAGCACGCGTGATGTCTTTACTTTCTGCAGAACAGCTGAGCCGATGAAGCGTCCGACCATGGCCCCGAGCCAGTAAATAGAAATGTACCGTGCTGCAACTGCCAATGCCGAGTGATACCTCGCCGCTGGATCAGCCACATTCCGCGCAAAGTGCCCTATGTTAGGCAGCGCCAGATAGTTCGCGATGGAGCTGCCGATTGCGACTTCGGCACCGACGTAGACGAATATCGCCACCGCTCCGAACGCGCAATTCGGGTGCTTCCAAATGGAATCGTTAATTTTCTCACCGCTGTGTCGTTCAGCAGATTCGATCTTTGGCAGCCTGAAAACCGCAAACAGTATGGCAAGCAAGACTAGAACAATGGCGAAAAAATAGACGTATAACTTGATCACCGCATCCTGCGACGCCGATTGCGCAGCCGCACTCACGGTTTCGCCTAAAATCAGCCGGGCTCCGACGAACGGAAACACTGCCGTCCCCAACGAGTTGAATGCCTGGGTCAAATTCAATCTGCTCGATGCAGTTTCAGGCCGGCCCAGCACGGCAACGTAAGGATTCGCTGCCACCTGCAGCACGGTGATACCTGCGGCTAAAACCATCAGCGCTGTCAGGAAGAATGGAAAAGAGGGAATTTTGGCCGCCGGATATACCAGCAGGCAGGCCGCGATCATCGTGCTCAGTCCCACGATGATGGCGCGTTTATAACCGATCCAGTCGATGATCTTGGCGGCAGGCAGAGAAATGATGAAGTACGCGAGAAAGAAAGCTGTCTGAATCAACATGCTCTGCGCGAGATTCAACGTAAACACATGTTGGGCAAACGGAATCAGCACATCGTTGAGCGATGTCAGCGATCCCCAGATAAAAAATAATGTTGTGAGAACAGCCAATGCGGGTCCGTAATTGGCCGCGGGTGCTCCCGTAGTCTGAACCGACGTGCTGCTCTTGGTGCTCATAGTAGCCATAGGTCGGACCTGGACCTCGCAGTTGAGTTGAAATTCCTAACAGTTCTATCACGAAAGCAGGAGAGAATTTCGATTTTCTGGAGTGAATGAATGTTGTTTACATTTGGCTTTGCCGCGAGCAAACGTTTACTATGGCTTGCATAAATTTCAACTCCTGGAGCCACCTCCGATGACCATGAAACGCAGAGACTTCATGCGCAACGCATCTATTGCAGCTGCCGGATACGCTTTCACCGCAAAATATTCTGGCCACGTCTTTGCCCAATCGGCGGATGCTCGCATTGAGGTCCTGCTCGATGAACCTCTGGGAACGATTTCTCCCAATATCTACGGCCACTTCACGGAAAATCTGAGCGGCGTGATTTATGACGGAGTCTGGGTGGGCGAAGATTCCAAGGTCCCGAATATTCACGGTATTCGCAAAGAACTCATAGACGAAATGCGAAAAATCAATCCGCCGATTGTGCGATTCCCGGGCGGCTGTTTCGCAGACAGCTACGATTGGCGTGATGGTGTTGGGCCTGCGGATAAGCGTGCGCGGCGTACAAATTTCTGGGCAGGAGGAGAAACTGCCGCGGCGCCCGCTTCGCATCGCTACGATCCCAATCGCTTCGGCACCAATGAATTTGTTCAGTTCTGCCGTCTGCTGGGCGCGCAACCTTATCTCGCAGCCAATGTGCGCAGCCTTCCAGCGGAGCAATTCTATCGTTGGGTGGAATATTGCAACTCACCCGCGGGCAGCACCACGTTAGCGGACGAACGCGCCGCCGCCGGCTTCAAAGATCCTTTTAATGTCCGCTACTGGGGCGTTGGCAACGAGGCATGGGGATGTGGCGGGAACTTTACGCCGCAGGCTTATGCCACAGAATTTCGCCGATACACAACCTGGGTGCCAGGGCACGATTTGGATTTCATTGGCGCGGGCCCGGACGGCGCAAATTGGGAGTGGACGCGCGGCTTCTTCGAAGAAATGTCGCGCAAGGGCAGAGGCCAGCTTCGCGCTCTTTACGGATGGGCGCTGCATCATTACGCGTGGAACCTGAGCCGCGGAAAGACACAGGACTGGGAAAAAGGAAAAGGCGATGCAGTAAATTTCGATCCCGTGGATTGGTACGAATTATTGCATGAAGGCGATCGCATGGAATCGCTGATCAATGGCCACTGGCAAATCATGGGCGAGTTCGATCCCGAGCATCACGTAAAACTCGTTGTGGACGAATGGGGACCATGGTACCGCCCGGGCAGCGAACTGACTCCCGGCGATCAACTCGAACAGCTGCCAACCTTGCGGGATGCGGTGTTCAGCGGTATGACCCTCGACACTTTCAATCGTCATCCGGAAAAAGTTGACGTCGCCTGCTGTGCGCAATTGATCAATTGCCTCAACAGCCTTTATCTGGCGCATGAGGACAAGTTTTGCGTGACTCCCGTCGGACATGTTTTCACGATGTATGCCGCCCATCAGAACAGACAAAGCCTTCGCTCCGAATTTTCCGCTCCCTCGGTCCACTATGACCGCGACGGCAAGCCAGCTTCATTCTGGGCACTCCGTGGATCGGCGTCATTACATGACAAGCAATTAGTTGTAACCGCTGTCAACACCAACATAAAAGATGCTCTGGAAACGCAAATCGTGGTGCGCGGATCTCCTGTCAGCTCCGGAGAAGCCACTGTACTCACCGCTTCCGACATTCATGCGCGAAACACGTTTGAGCAGCGACAGGCGGTGACCCCGAAAACTCAGCGCCTGGAAGTCAAAGGCGACACTCTGACGTTCCGCGTTCCAGCGGCAAGCGTGATTAAGCTGGATCTGCGGTTGGCATGAAGTGCCTATAGAGCCCGGCCGGCATAAAGAATCCCGCTGCGGGGGGTTTCCTTCGTGAACCTTCGTGCCCTTCGTGGTTGATAGTCTTCGAAAAGCAATAACCACGAAGGACACGAAGGTTCACTAAGGAAACCAGGAAGCACATCGCAGGGGTTGCAAATTTTTCGAAATCCTCGCTCGTTAACTACTTCGAATCCGCGGCGCCTTCAAGTTGTCCGGCGAGCTTCAACTCGCGTTCAGCTTCTTCGGTGTTGCCAAGATCGCGATACGCCTGCCCAAGCAGATGGTGCGTGATGGAATTATTTGGATCCATCGCAGCCGCGTGCCTCAGGGCGCGCACAGCCAGTTCAGGCTCGCCTTTCTTCTCCAGCACCTTACCCATCAGAACGTACGGCCCGGTCGCTGTCGGATCAAGCCAGATCGCCCGCTGCAGAAGCTTTTCCGCGTCATCGAATTTCTGAATTCGCGAATCGGCGTCGGCCAGCTTGTAATAAGTCTCGGCGTGGCCCGGGTTGATCACAAGTTCAGCCCGAAAATCAGAAACC
>DATNAF010000417.1:0-3499 GCA_035572845.1 Terriglobales bacterium | reverse complement strand
GAATTCTCGCAGGATGTCGAACTCGGTCCCAATGAGCAGAAAGACGTAACGTTTGATCCCGCCCAGGTTTCACAACTTAATTTGGACAACCCTCGGCTGTGGTGGCCGGCACAAGTGGGCAAACCCCAACTATACAAGCTGCAGATGAGCTTCGACATCGATGGTAAGAGTTCCGAAACGAGTGAGACGAATTTTGGAATTCGCGAGATCACCTCAGAGTTGAACGCCCATGGAAAGCGGGTCTTCTCGATCAACGGCAAGAAGTTTCTGATTCGTGGCGGCGGATGGTCGCCCGACATGATGCTGCGTGAATCATCTCAACGCCTTCAGGACCAGTTCAACTACGTTCAGGACATGGGGCTGAACACGATCCGGCTTGAGGGCAAGCTGGAGACGAAAGAGTTTTTTGATCTAGCCGACAAACGCGGAATTCTAATAATGGCGGGCTGGTGCTGCTGCTCGTTTTGGGAGCACTGGGCAAACTGGACACCGCAGGATTATGCCATCGCGCAGCAATCATTGCGCGATCAGATTTACCGACTTCGCGAGCATCCCAGTCTGCTGGTGTGGCTGAATGGCAGCGACAATCCGCCGCCGCCGGATGTCGAACAGACATATTTGAAGGTTGAAAAAGACCTGCTCTGGCCGAATCCCGTGATCTCCTCAGCCACCGGGAAGACAACCACCGTGACAGGTGAAAGCGGCGTAAAGATGAGCGGGCCTTACGAGTACGTTGCGCCGGCATACTGGATGGAAGATTCCCTAGCGGCAAACCATCCGCAGAGTTGCAACCAGGGTGGTTGCGGGGGCGGGTATGGATTTAACACTGAGACCAGTCCCGGGCCGGCCGTGCCTCCGATTGAAAGTATTAAAGAGATGCTGCCAAAAGAGCACTGGTGGCCGATCGACGAGTGGTGGAATTTTCACGCGGGCGGCGGCGCCTTCAAAGATCTTCATGTGTTCACTGACGCGCTCGACGCACGATACGGGAAATCGACAGGTCTTGAAGACTACACGATGAAGTCGCAGGCGCAGGCGTACGAAGGCATTCGCGCCATGTATGAGGCTTACAGCCGGAATAAATACACTTCGGGCGGCGTGATCCAGTGGATGCTGGATAATGCTTGGCCGTCGATGATCTGGCATTTGTATGACTGGTATCTGCGCCCCGGAGGCGGGTATTTCGGCGCGAAGACGGCGCTGCAGGCGCTCGATCCGGTTTATGGATACGACGATAACAGCATTTATGTGGTGAACAGTCACTTTGAAGCAGCCACAGGTCTGCGGGTACAAACCAAAGTCCTAAATTTAGATATGACGGAAAAATTCTCGAACGAGAGCACCATCGACGTTCCGGAAGATGGCGTGGTCAAAGTAGTCGCGTTGCCGCAAATTGCTGACTTGAGCCCGACGTATTTTGTTTCTTTGCGAGTTTCGGATGCGAGTGGAAAACAGCTCGGCTCGAATTTCTACTGGCTATCGACTAAACCTGAAACCATCGATTGGGCAAAGTCGAACTGGTACACCACTCCGACGGCGACGTACGCGGACTTCACTGCCCTTTCGCAATTGCCCAAAGTGAAGCTTAATGTGACCGAGCACAGTGAGAAGCAAGGTGAAAACGAAGTCACGCACGTTGCGGTGGAAAACCCGAGCAAAAGCCTGGCGTTTTTTGTGAGGCTCAAAGTGGACAAGAGCAAAGGTGGCGAAGAGATTCTGCCCGTTCTGTGGGAGCAGAACTACGTTTCATTGTTGCCGGGCGAGAAGCGGGAGATCAGCGCTACATACCGTGCCAGTGAGTTGGGAGCGGCGAAGCCGTATGTGGAAGTCAGCGGGTGGAATGTGGAGTAGGTTTGGATTGCCGAGTTTCGATCGGCCTGGACGGGCGAGGGCGCCCGTCCCCTCATGGCCAGTTCTGATCGAACCAGCGTAGGCTCAGCTTTCTTCGGCGGGCAGTTCGAAATCAATTAAGTTGCCGCGAAATCCGCGCGTCTTGATTGCGCCAAAGATAATGCCAACGGCCATCCAGATGCCGCCCACGATCCACGCTTTCCAGCTGAGATTCTTCCACAGAAAAAAGCAGATGGTAAAGCCTGCCAATGGAGGCGTCCACACTGCCAGAACTACCAGCCCCACGCCTGCAATCCCTAATAACGCCAGACTTTGATACGGCAGCAACACCAATACGATCACGATGGCAGTTATCAGCAGAGGAACCATGGCGCTATGGCCTCCCTCACGTACGTGATAACGGACAAAGGCGGCCATGTTAACGCCCATAAAAGCGATTAAGGCGCCGAAATTGAGCATCTCCGCGCCAAGGCCATAACTGATGATGAATGCGCCCCCGAGTGCAATGGCACCGACGAAAAGAACGTTGTTGCGCGGCACATGGCGCTTCGAATCTACTACGCCGAAAAATGATTGTGGCAAAGCTTTACTGCGCCCCATTCCGTAAAGCAGCCGGGCCGCTCCAATTTGCGCTCCCATGCCCGATCCGAAATTCGCCACCAACAGAGTGAACCCTACAATTGCAAACAATGGGGCCCAGGCACGGCCTGCAACAAAAGTGAACGCAGTATCAGAGTTCGGGAACGCCTGGGTTGCAGGCCAGATGAGCTGCGCCGCGTAAACTTCGAAAGCGGAAAGGATTCCAATCACAAAGCAGGTCAACACTGTAGCCAGCAGAATATTGCGCCGCGGATTCTCGGCTTCCTCGGAAAGTGTGGAAATGCCGTCAAACCCTATATAACTGAGGACCGCGATTGAGGTCGCGCCCAGCACCGCTTTCAGGTCCCACATACTGGGATCATAAAAAGGCCGAGTGAAGAATGCTGCGCCATCATGAGGATTGCGAAAAATGTATCGTGCCGCGGCAATAAAGAAAATTGAAACTACGGCCGCCATTCCCGCCGCGAGCAGTGTATTCACCCGCGCTGACGTTTTTATGCCTTGAATATTCAACCCGGTAAACACCGCTGCAAAAAATATTGCCCATATCGCATACGGCACCCCGGGTGCAAAAACGTGGGCCTGCTGACTGCACCAGATGATGCAGATCATAGGATTGAGCATGTAATCCATGACCATGCTCCAACCGGTGATGTAGCCGACCGCAGGATTAATTTCCTGCCCAACGTAAGTAAATGCCGAGCCCGCGCTGGGATAGGCCCGTGCCATGCGCCCATAACTAAAAGCAGTGAACAGCATGGCTACCATGGCGATCAGGAGCGTCGTGACCACGTGCCCACGGCCGCGATCGCTTAGAACGCCGAACACTGACATTGGCGCGACCGGCTGAATGACGATCACTCCATAAAGAATCAGGTCCCATAACGTGAGAGTGCGCCTAAGACGCGGGGCAGAAGTCGTTGCTGAGGCGGTTTCCATCTTGGCGTATTGAACGGGGCAGAGCTAAAAAAGTCAAGGATTAAAACGATTGAACGAGCTTTCAGCCATCACCTCTCAGCTTTCAGTCTTGTGGAATAGCAAAATTTAC
>DATNAF010000416.1:0-7409 GCA_035572845.1 Terriglobales bacterium | reverse complement strand
TCACACAACTTCATTATGATCTTTTCCTCCATAGCGACCGTCCTTTGCGGGAACGTGTAGCTTGCGCCGAAGTGCGCGCGTTTGTCTACAGTACCGAGTGTGTAAGCAGAAGGCTTACGGGCGCACCTGCGACCAGCGGGCAAAAACCTTTCCGGAAACGACTACCCCGTAGTCCCGTAACTCCATCATTTAGCGCCTCGGGGAAGCCGGCGTTGTGGCGGGGCGAAATCAGATGTTTATTCTCCAGCATCGAACTCATTTCTTGTGAGAGGTTGCTACGCGAGAAAATTCCCTATCGACGATATTTCCGGCAAAAAAGGAGGTTCTATCGGCGTTCATCAGTTTTCCTCGTCCATGTCGTAGTGCAGCGGAACACGGTTGGCAGAGATTGATTTCACCGTCTTCAATCGCGGGCCGTGGCTTCTGATGCTGCCAATACCAGCCTTCGATCTCTCCCGGCGCTCGGTGAGGTAAAATGACTCTCATCGCTGCAACAGCCATATCTTACGCAGTATGACGAAGCGCATCAAAGTCGGAACAGCCGGATTTTCCGTCTCGCAACTCCACACTGTATCGTAAAATGCACAGCCGAATACATCGCGCTACGATGTATTGCATGAGTCATACTGAGATAGCTTTCGCTTCAGAGTGTTACAGCATCATTGATCTATCCGAACCCGCTGTTTCGACGCCCACAAGCAGCGCACCTCTCACTCCACGTGAGCTTGAGATAGTTCAGCTTTTAGCAGAGGGAAAATCGAATAAGCAGGTAGCCGTTGAACTCGGCATTTCCGTTCGGACGATTGAGACGCACCGGCAGCACGTCATGCAGAAACTTCGCATTCGTTCACTGGTTGAGTTGCTGTTTTACGCGATACACCGTGGCATTGTACCCGGTTCTCGGAACTCGCAGAGTGCGGATTGAAATTTCAGCCATTCCAATAGACTTTGCGTGATAGCAATCCCCGGTCGATTTTTGGGCGTTGGAAATGGCACTGTAGGCTACCCACCCGGCCTGTCAGTACTAAGGTCAAACCCCCTATATCGGTGTGTGCCCGAAAGGCCGAAACTCTGTCTAATGGATTGCCGCTTGTGAAGAACACCGTGCTGGTGGTGGATGACAATGCGAACGTTCGCGCCGGGGTTCGGACACTTCTGGAGCAAGCCGAATTGAGCGTATGTGGTGAAGCGTGCGACGGCGCTGAAGCGATTCAGAAGGCCATAGAACAGAAGCCTATGGTCATTGTCATGGACCTTTCGATGCCAAACTTGAATGGTGCGGCAGCCGCGTCAATAATCCGCTCTTTGGTACCGAATACGCGCATTGTGATGTTTACCATGTTCGCCGATTCGTTCGGACAATCTATGGCAAAGCATCTTGGCGTCGATATAGTAATCTCGAAAACCGACGGGTCTACTGCCTTGATTGACGCGATTCGGAAATGCTTAACGCCACCCTCGCAAAGCGAAAAATCGTCTAACTGATCCAGTGTGGATGCACAGCGCGGTCTAGCGCATTATGAGCGCGCCAGAAATGGATGTAAGGCTCTCAGCAATCCAGCCGCGCCATCGGCCTTGGAAACGACCAGATCGATTCCTAGCGCCTCGTCTGTAAATTTCCTGAAAGCATCCGAATACAGGCTGAACACCACGATCAGAGCGTCGGGCTGTATGCGCTTAATTTCGCAGGCGGCCTCAAGCCCGTTCATGCCGGGCATGGCCAAGTCCATTACAACCAGATGCGGGTGTTTCTCTCTCACTAGTTGGACAGCTTCCAGTCCGTCGGTGGCTTCGCCACAAACTATGCATTCGCCGCTTCGTTCTAGCATGGTTCGGATGGCTGAACGAACGGGTCCATTGTCATCGACTATCAGAATCGATTTATCGGCAGCACTCATTTTGGCCTGCCTAACAGCAGGTCGTCGCTGGGCTAAGCGACCGATGAGTTGACGGGCCATTTTGAAGTGACCCGCCTGTCGCCACTCCGGAAGGTACTCCGTGGCGATCATCTTCTCTTACAGGACAAATGCCATGATTTAAGCGCGCTTAAAATCGGACGTACCGCGTAGCGTAAGTCGCTTGAAAGACTGAGGTCTGCGAGGTTGAAGGCGGAGCAGTACCTTATAGAAGACATGTAGGGTGAAGGCCTTATTGTTGAGCGCACAGGCGCGGAACAAAATCCGTCAAAGTCGATGAAAACGGCTCTCATCGTGGACGACAGATTCTATATGCGAGCCGCCCTGCGCGGGTTCTTAGCTCTCCACACGGATCTTGAGATTTGCGGAGAAGCTGCGGATGGTTTTGAAGCCATCGTGCAGGCCTATACTCGCCGACCCGATTTAGTTCTGATCGATTTGACCATGCCGCGCATGAATGGCATGGAAGCGGCGGCAATTATCAAGAACATGCTGCCGGAAACGCGCATTGTCCTCTTCAGCTTGAACGGCGACTTAGCCATTAAGGGCTCATCAAAAACCAATGGCGTCGATTTGATTGTGTCGAAGGCCGAGGGTGCTACCGGCCTTACGAACGCGATCCAGACATTGCTTGCTGAATCAGAAAAGAGCTTGAGGCCTATAGCTCCGTAACTAAAAAAGCGAGCGATGCCGCTAGCATGACAGCAGTCGCAATCCAGCCGAAGACCCGCAAATATGACGGCAGCCGAAATCTCCCAACGATACGTCTATTTTCCGCAATCACCATCAGAACCACCATTAGCGGTACGGCCGCGATCCCGTTAAATACAGCCGATGCGAACAAAGCATGGATGGGGTCGAGTCCGAAAAATGTCAGTGCGATCCCGATTCCAGTGGCCACGACAATGACCCAGTAGAACCTGGCGGCGCGGCGAGGCTTGCTCTCTAAGCTCGCATGCCACCCAAAGGTTTCGGCAACAGCGTATGCTGCCGAGCCCGCTAGAACAGGTATAGCCAATAATCCAGTACCGATAATCCCGAGGGAGAAGAGAGAAAATGCGAGTCGCCCAGCCAGCGGCTTCAGTGCCTTGGCAGCATCTGCTGCCGTATTGATGTTCGTGTTTCCCTGAGAATGAAGCGTAATCGCCGTTGTAAGAATGATGAAGAAGGCCACTATGTTCGAGAATGCCATCCCAACTCGCGTGTCCACGGCGATTCGACGAAATTGCCCAAATGCTTGCCAAGGTTGTTTCTTGAGTGGCTTCTGTTCCGCGTGCAGACGGACTTCTTCCGCTTCTTGCGAACTTTGCCAGAAGAACAGATAAGGGCTGATCGTTGTCCCGAAGACGGCGACCAATGCCATGAAGTAATCTTTGTTCCACGGAACGGCCGGAATCACCGTTCGATAAAAAACCTCTGTCCAAGGAACGTGGATCGTAAAGGCTGTGGCTACGTATGCAAACAGCACAAGAGTCAGCCATTTCAGATAGTGGACGTATCGCCGGTAAGGCACCCACACCTGTAGCGCCAATGACAGCAATCCGAAAAATAGAACATATGCGCTGGTTTTACCTCTTACCACGAGGGACGCACAAGCACTCATGGCAGTGATGTCAGCCCCGATATTGAAGACGTTTGCGAGGCAAAGCAGAGAAACTAGCCCGATGAGGAGTGGCTTGGGGTAGCATTTGCGAAGGCTGCTTGCGATTCCGGTGCCAGTGATTCGACCAAGCCGAGCGCAGATTTCCTGCATAGCCGCCATTAGGGGAAACGTGAACAGCATTGTCCACAATAACCCGAAGCCGAAACGCGCCCCGACTTGGGAGTAGGTCGCAATTCCGCTCGGATCGTCGTCCGCCGCTCCCGTTATTAATCCCGGTCCCAGGCGTGCCAACAATCCGGTGTTACGTTGGGGCGGGAGGTCTGCGTGACAGGGGCGGGTATTCGTCACTGCGTCAGCCATGTTGGCGATAACACATGTCAGAAGTCTGATGAGTCGTAGACCTATCGCGATATCGGTACTTCAATCGAACGCAGAGAGGTTTGTTATTGGCGGTGTTTACCTGATGAGGCGAGAACTAGCCTTGCTTGCTTGTGTGCGCCTCGTTTCGTAGTCCAGTTTGTAAATTTCCATCCGCACGTCCTGGTCATTTGAGGCATGAGGATTAGCCACTAGATATAGCCTCAATGCTTGCGCCGCCTCGACTGGCCGGTCTGCTTTCTGCAACGTGATTCCCAAATTTAGATAAGCCTGCGGCCACCAAGGAGCGATCTCCGCGACCGTTTGCCATTCGCGCACGGCACGATCCAGACCGTCCGCTGATTTCGCAGTTGCGGCAGCTTCCGTTGCGACCAGGGCAGCTTCAGCGCGGTCAATCGCTTCTTGCGGGACTGCGGGCGGGACGTTCATGTGCCGGACGTTTTCGATAGTCTTTTCTAAGACTCCCTGCTCCGCCTTTGTCAAGATTCCTTGCTCCGACAGCCTGCGAATTGCCGCCAAATAATGCGGAAGCGCATCTGCAAGGTCACCGGACCGTACTGCGGCATCTCCGGTTGTCACCTCGTTCTGAAATACGGCGTCGGTGCTTTCCCTTTGTGCAGTTAGCTTTTCAAGTGCGCTTACGTTCTTCAGCTCCTTTGCTACTTTTAGATCGTAGGACCGCAGGAGTTCCGCCATCGATTGGTCTTTGGAAGCTAAAAGCGTTTCGTGATCGACGATTGCGCCATGCTCTAAAAGGATTTGGGCAACCTGCGTTGAATTATATTTCGCGGCGAGATACAGCGGGGTATGGCCCCATTCGTCTCGGGCGTTGACGTCGGCTCCGTGGGAGATCAGGAGTTTGACCATATCAGGCTGGCCGAATGCGGCTGTTATTTCCAATGCCGTCTGACCGTCGTTATCCTTCGCGTTTACTCTCGCTCCGTGATCCAAGAGCCATTTAACTATGCTTAGGCGCCCGCGCATGCTGGCAACGTAAAGCGCCGTTTGACCGAATGCGACATGGGCGTTGACGTTGGCTCCCTTAGCAACCTCCCACTCGATAGCGGGAAGATTGCCTTGATCTGCTTCTGTGAACAATCGTTCATCCAAGGTCGATGTAGCCAAAGCGCTTTCAGCAAAGAGCAAAACAACTAAAAGGATTGATAGGAGTAGCTGCGCGTGAGAACCGGCGTGTTTTGCCATACTCTGGTTTTGGCCGTGTCAGGTGGGAATCAGTCCCCCCACGCCTTCCAATCCCCAGGAGGGAAATCGATGTGCCAGAAGCGAGGAGTGGGAGAGGAAAACTCGATTGCGACTTCGTTCTTGGATTCTATCCTCTTGCCAACACGAACAACCCGAACCTGTGTTCGTTCCTTGCCGACGCCGTTTTCGAGAGTAAGGATTTCCCCGGCCCGCACCTTCATTGCCAGCATCAAAAGCGCTCCATGTGCATTTACCACTAGCGTGTGAGTTTCTTCCGAAAACGTGCCCCCTGATTCGTCTCGGCGAATCACCTTCACGCGAATGCGAGCAACAACGCGTTGGCTCCGCCTAGCTTCGCTCTGAAAGGGCGTGATCTGCGATTCGAGCATCTGATCTGGAAATAAAACTCTGCACAAAAATCATGAGGCCGCCCAGCTGCGGCGCCGCCTCTAAGTTGCCTAGGAAAAGGGATTTCGGACCATCTCAATGGAGCGTAAACCGTTCGTGTCTGTCCGAAAAGTCTGTCGGTCACCTGCATTGCAGTAGCGGTTATCCGTAGAATTACGTACGCCCTTTGAAACGCCATATCGAGAACACCGGCCGATTCTGTGCCTGCTGTGAACCAGCGCAATACGAAGTCTTCATCGGGCCGTGCTAATGTTGGCAGCCCGATTTCTGCTTAGCCGACTCAACCCATGCGCGTAGAACTGTTTCCTGTTCGGCACCGAAGCTCTCAAAGGCGAGCCGCATGCCGAAATTCGCCAGAGCTACTACTACGTTGCCCAGAGCCTTAAAGGTCGTTCCGTCATTTGAAATCGTGATACGAACCGGAGTTCCTGCACGCAACGGGTCATCAACGTCGATAAAGCACCCTCCGAAGCTAATATTTCGCGTGCGGCCGACGAACTCCGTCCGCGAAAGAATTTCCTCAATGTGAACCTCTGCGACAAATGGATATCGCGGAAAACGACGCCGCTCCACTTCCATCTGTTGGGTCCTTTCAACTAACTGCGTCTTTCGGTGCGCAATGCTAAGGTCCAACCCCCGCAATACGCAAGTGGGAAATGTGATCGGAATCGAGCATCAAACTTGCGGCAGCTTCTCCCCATGTACCGCATTCGCCGGGCGGTTTGCAGTTCTCGAATGCCGCCCGGCACATGCACACAGTCTTCAGTGTCCGATGCTCGCGGCTCCTTTTACGCTCGGAACGACCGGAGGAGCGGCTGTCGCTTTCACTTCCGCCCACCGGACATTGTTTTGAACGTTGGCTAATTCATTGACGCCAGTTATGACGGCTGGAATCCACACCATATGCCGTAACACAGGATCGGGCGCATAATGCCAGGCAAGATGGTTAAGTGCAGTTTGAAATGCCGAAAAGCCGGAGGCGTAAAGCCATATTGCGCCCTCTGTCGGATGCGGACCCAGAACTGAGTTCGTTTCCACACAGCTTGGGCAATTACGTTCGTCATTTACCGTCGAAGCGGCATCCGCCGACCAAGCCGCAATAATTATGGCATCCGATACGAGCAGTTCTTTGTGCGTGTTTACGTAGTGCCATACCTTACCCAGAGGTCCATTGCTGCTGGTTGATTTAACTGACACAAAGGCCTCGACTTTATCTTTCCCATGACCGGCAAGGGCCGGCCGACAGAACAGTGTACAAAATAAGCATACTGATACAAACGTGACTGGGCTTTTCATTACTCCTCCTCCTAGAAAGGAGAACACGATTGGCGAGTTACTGTTATCGTTATAATGAATGGCCGCCCGAGTAATCTAATAACGAGTTGAGTTCACCGTAGTTTTGCGTAGGAAACGGCGGACGCGAGGCTTCGCCTCATCTGGCATTTGAATTAGAAGGGACCAGCGAAAAGGCGTGTCGCAGCTTTGATGCGGCCAACGCTCTGCGAGTTACTAAACACTAAATAATGACTAACATCAACTCTGGCGCTGGGGGCAGCAGGGGCATTGCGAGTTATCGGATAAGTCTGACCGCTCGCCACACGGAATTAGGCGGATTAGGTACATCAGTGTTCTGCGCGCCCTTTAACCTCAAATAGGCTGCGACAGGAGACAAGTAGCGATGCGAAAGAAAATCATGGTGCCATCACGTTAAGTGTTTACTGTACGCGTTACTACTGTTTACGATTCGTGACACACCTTTCGTTACCGCCGCGAGGCAACAACACCGAGCAAATGCAGCTATGTTCTTTGCCAAGGGCACGTCCAATATCATGCAGCGACTCTCCGGCTTTCCAGCGTCTCCAGACGTCACACTTCTCGATTGTAGAAAGCCCAAACCGTTT
>DATNAF010000415.1:0-2759 GCA_035572845.1 Terriglobales bacterium | reverse complement strand
TTATAGGCGTTCCAATCGAATTGTCGACTGTGTTGATCGGAGTGACAGAAGCAGTCAGCGTCGGAACAACGGTGTTGTCGCCCTGATTCACGGCGTACACCTTCTGGCCGTTTGGGGTTTCGGCCAGAACGGTGGGCCTTCCGCTCAGTGGAATAAGGCTGCTGACGACATTGTTCTGCGCGTCGATTACTGCAACGTTGTTGCTGCCTGGATTCGCGGCAGTGCCGAAGTCGGCCACGTACATCTTCGTCGTTTGCGTCGAATGGACGAATACAGGCGCCGACCCGGCAGGCAGACTTATAGTCGTGACCGTTCCCGTACCACTGACCGGACAAGGTGAGACGAAGCAGGGCGTTGCAGGGGTGAAAGCCGAAACCGTGTCATTGAGGTTGTTGGCTACGTAAACTCTTCCTCCCGCAGGGGGAAGCAGGGCAGCGTGCACCGGTCCCAATCCCAATTTTGCGTTACCGACATTGCTGTCGCCGGAAACGTCTATCTGCATGGCGCTGCTGGGACTACCGGGCGCGTTCTGGCTTACAACCACGGCAAAGTGAAAATTGCTTGGATCGGGCGGATTGCCGGTCACAGGCACGGCAACAGGACGAAATACGTCGCCGCAGGCCACCCAGATGGCGACGGATAAAATGACGCCCAGCAGCGCATATCTGCGCCAAGCTGTCGGCGCGATGCCGAGGAACTCCTTGCTAGTCATATTCATCGGGAAGAATTCCATTCTACTGGGAAGCGAATAAATGCGCTAGCAGCACTCAGCTATCAGCAGTTGAAGCGTAGGGCATTCGCAATGGCGAATCAGGTCAGTAACAAAACACATCTGCTGAAATGGATGCGGCAAACAGGTGCGCGAGTTGCAGCGAGTAGGCAGGCGGTCGAAAACTTCTTGCAGTGAAGCTCAACGCCCAGCGCGGATACACAAAAGCATCGGCCGTGCCTTAGGCCTGCTTGCGTTTGGAACTCTTGCGCTCTGGCGCCGTCACCTTCCGCTCGTGGGTTGTGGCCGCCGATGCGGCGGGCTTCTTCTTGCCTTCCATTTCGGCCAGACTCTGTTTCAGCGCCGCCATGAGATCGACAACTGGAGCCAGCTTTTTGGGTTTCTCGACGGGTTTAACTTCCTGGCCCTCGAGTTTTGCCTGAATCAGTTCTTTTAGGTTTTCTTGAAAATTGTCGTGATACTTCTCCGGATCCCACTCCCCCGCAAGAGCTTCGATCAATTGGTGGGCGATTTTAACTTCGCCTTCTTTCAATTCAACGTCGGGCAGGCCGAAGCCCTCGACCTCACGAACCTCTTCGGAGTAGTACATGGTATGCAACATCAAGCCGCCTTCCTTCGGGCGGAGAAATACGGTGTACTCCCGGTTGTGCATGGTAAGCTTCGCAATCGCAACGTACTCGCTTTCTTCCAAGGCTTTGCTCAACAGGGCGTAAGGACGGCGTCCGGCCTCTTCGGGCATCATGTAATAGGAAGATTCGAAGTAGATGGGGTCTACCTCGCTCGATTTCACGAACTCGAGAATCTCCATGGTCTTGGCCGTCTTTGGCTCAATCTTCTTGATCTCTTCCGGTTCAATAATGACGTATTCGTCCTTGCGATATTCGTATCCCTTAACGATCTCATCGCGCCCAATCACTCGATTGTCCACTGGACAATAGAGTTGCTGTTTTACACGGCTGAGGTCATCACGGTGCAGCATGTGGAAGGAAATACTGGAACTGCGCGCGCCGGAAAAAAGACGCACCGGCATGGAGATTAATCCGAAAGTCAGATAACCAGACCAAACGGAGGCCGCCATAAGTGTTTGTCACCCCGCAATGTTCGCGCCAGAGCGCGCTGGGCATGAGTCTAACGTACAAAGCTCTTTTGATGCGTAAAGAGACCGCGTGTAATCCCAGACCAAACTACGAGACAAAGCATTGTGCGACAAAGGACCACAACATATTGGGCCGTCCTTGCAGCTCTGATCCGGGCAATGCGTCTCGCATGATTTGATGCTGGAAATGCCGCTCGACCAAAATCAATGGGGCACCCTCCAAGAACTAGTTTGCGATCGCCTTGTCGTCGGCGGCGTGGTCACGTTGCTGTTCGCGGGGCTAGCGCGTGGCATACGTGGGGTGAACCTATCAGGGGCCTTGGTGGGGTTCGTGATCAGCTTGATTCTGTACGTGAGCGCTGGACCAGGGGCCTTCGCCCTACTGGTGTGCGTATTCGTACTGACCTCATTCGCAACCAGACTTGGTTATCGCAAAAAACAGAAGTTGGGAACGGCCGAGAAACGAGAAGGGCGGACAGGGTCGCAAGTTGTGGCCAACCTTGGGGTCGCAACTGTACTAGCATTGCTTTTCGCCATTCAGAAGAATTCGATCTACATGTTGGCCGCTGTCGCAGCACTGGCTGAAGTCGCCGCTGACACTGTGTCCAGTGAATACGGGCAAACGCGCAGTCATAATCCGCGGCTCATCACAACCTGGAAAACCGTGCCTCCCGGCACCGATGGCGCGATTAGTGCCACCGGTACAGTTGCGGGCCTTGTCGCTGCATTGATCGTCAGCCTGGTCGCCACTGCCGTCAAAGTTTTGCCGCTGAGGTGGATCATCATCACTTCGAGCGCAGCCGTGTCGGGCATGTTTTGCGATAGCTGGTTAGGTGCATCGCTAGAGCGACGACGTGTGCTCAACAATAACGCGGTGAACTTCGTCAGTACTCTTATTGCCGCAATGGTCGCTATTCTGATGGCCTCGGTTTA
>DATNAF010000414.1:0-10912 GCA_035572845.1 Terriglobales bacterium | reverse complement strand
GGGCCATTGCTTATTCAAGCTCATCGAAGCTTTCACGGATCTAGGCCACGACATATCAAGCATACGTCATTAGACTCGATCCGGAAAACTAACGAAAATCGGCTAGTAACCGGCCTGAATTTCCAACTGTTGATAAATCTCCATATCACTCACTGTAGTTAATGCGGCTTCTTGGATCCTGGAAATTGACACAAAAACCGTCGAGAGCTTATCTGCGGTGTAGAAACACGAACGTGCAATGTTTAGTGGACCTGCAAGAGAGACTGCCGGCGTCCGCAGCTGGGAGGATCAGCCGCGTCCAGCAACGCCGGCAGTTGTCGCCCAATTCAGTGTCTGTCCGCATCCCTATCGTCTCTGTTTATTGAGAGGACTGCGCCATTGGCAAGCCAGGGGCCTTCGACGGAGTTGCCGCTGAAAACACTCGCCCGGACTAAGAAGGCCAAATCCCGCTCGCTCGAGCAGACCGCCGGCAGCGGCCCCACTTTGCCACTGAATGCTGCATCTCCGGTTGCACTCAGGCGAACAGAGGGGGTCTCAACCAGAACGGAATTGCCGCCGCTCGCACTTCCGTCAACATCGCACACTAGAGTGCCCTTTACTCCTGTGATCGGACCGGGAGTGCCGATGGTGATTCCGGGCGCCCCGCCGGCAAAGACCAAACCGCGAACCGAAAACTGAATCTCTCCATTCTGCAGATCGACCCGGGCCGCACCAGCCGTTGTCGTCCAAGGCAGAAAGCCGCCGGGAACGGCTCCGGTTCCAGAGCCGACAACATTTCCACTAGGAATAATTCCGACGATCTGCCGCCATGAGGCGGTCTGCGCGGCCGCAGCGGCCGCAGTGAAGGCAAAGACTAATACGAATGACGAGAGTAGACTAAACGCTTTTTTCATAGGTAACTCCTCTTTTTTTTTTGATTGCGCGCCATGGTGTTGCACCCGACGATGCCAGGTCAAGATCTAGCCACCAGCAAAAGAAATCGAGAGCACGCAATGCAGGTGCAAAGCGTCAGAGTAGTCGAGCGGTGATCATTGCTTGTTAATTGGCTGTCTGTGCGTTGTCAACACATCGCTAAATTTCTGTCAGCTGATCAAAAGCGACGCGAAGGTTTTGTTATTTCGAAGAGACAAAAGTTTGACATGGATTTTGCATCATCGAACCAACGTTTAGCTGATCCTTTTACTCGAACACACCTCTAAGAACGATCGTCTTGTAATTCTGCATTTCAAGAAGGTCTCCATGTAGTAGTCCATCAACAGTGCAACAGAGTAGGAGGCGGAAAATGAAAATGCGTTACGTATTACTCGCTTTGCTTTCAGCAGTAATCTTTCTCGCTGCCGACAACCAGACATCCCAGAACTTCGGACCTGAGTTTTTCGGAAGTGCCGAGGGCAATTCCCAACAGATGATTATGCAAGGACGGCACACCTTCAGATTCGATACTTTTGGAGATGAAGCTTTCTGGGGCGGCCAGCTCAAGCTTCACGAAACAATTAACCACCTCACACCTCGCCAAGCCCTCGAGCTAGGCCTGAAAGTCGATTCACAGGCCCTGCCTCCGGCGGTGATTGACGCAATTAAGAATGGAAAGGTCAACCTAAATGACCCCACAGTAACGCTGCTGTTGATAAAGCTGAAAGCGGTTCTTGGCGTGGTAGGTTTTTTTAATGAAAACGGCACGCTTAAATCTGTTGGCTTGACTTGCGCTGTGTGCCATTCAACGGTGGATAACTCGATCGCTCCCAGCATCGGGAAGAGGATCGATGGGTTGGCAAATCACGACCTGAATGTGGGCGCGATTGCCGCCAGCGCACCTAACCTGCAACCAGTCGTAGATCTTTTGCGGCTTGCGGATCCCGGCATCACTGCTGACAAGGTTCGTACAGTTCTCAACAGCTGGGGACCGGGAAAATTCGATGCTGAGTTGTTCCTCGACGGCAAGGCTTTCAATCCACAGCAAGTTACGAACGGAGTCGTGACCGGCGTGCATGTTCCAGGCGCCACATTGATACCTAACGCGCGAGGCTTGGCCGGTCACAATCTACACACATGGACTGGCGGCTGGGGTTCTGTACCGTACTGGAATGCATTCGTTGCGGTGGATGAAATGCATGGGAAAGGGACGTTCTTCGATGAGCGTTTCGACAATCCCCAGCAGTTCCCGATTGCAGCAAAGGCCAAGCTCGGCCACGTTTCGACGGACCCGGATAGTGATCGCGTGACCGGCAAAATAGCCGCGCTGCAGTTCTACCAACTGTCGCTTCCGGCATTAAAGCCTCGCCCTGGCATTGATTTCGATCCAGATGCAGCAGAGCGAGGTGATGAACTTTTCAGCGGCAAAGCAAACTGCAACAGCTGCCATCGCGAGCCGCTATGGACGGAGCCAGGCTGGAACCAGCATTCGCCGGCAGAAATGAAAATTGATGGATTCGAGGCGCGGCGGTCGCCAGCTAGCATCGACGCACAAGGCCGGGCGGTGCACGGCTACCGAACCATGAATCTTTCGGAAGTTTTCGTCCGTGAGCGGGGACTGTTCATGTTCGCTCGCGACAAAGGGCGGTTCTACCACGATGGCCGGTTCAAGACGCTGCGGGATGTCGTCGACAGCTACGATGCGCGCTTTAATCTGGGACTCACAGATCAGGAGAAGCATGACTTAGTCGCATACTTGAAGTCGCTTTAGCTAGGTTCGCAATTGTGATTCAGTCGTTCACAACGCCCGGCTGCCCGCCTCGTTTAGCCCACAACCGTGGTGGCCGGGTGTCTTTTTCTTCGGTAGCGATTGAATTGGTGGTCGGCAATACGTCGGCAACTCAGCCATTGCCACCATGGCGCATTCTCTTTTATGAATCCAGGCGCCATGAATGTGGTGGGGCGTTCCTTGGGCGGATTGCTTTTCTCCGCATCCGAGGGCTCCTGCTCTGGCGGTACATACATTCCTATTTCAAGCGGCGAAATTGTCAGGAATTTTTCGTCTATCAAACCAGCTCGGGACAAGTAACCGTATAGCGTGGGCCCGCCTTCGCACAGCAAGCGATTGATTCCGTGGTCTTGCTGAAGAATGCGCATGGCTTGGGCAAGATCTACGAACATGCCCTCGCCCGCAACAATGAGCTTTACGTGGGGATGAGATTGTTTCTCAGCAAGCCGCCGGGCTCCGACGGTGGTAGTGATGATGAAGCTTTCAACCAAATCGGAGTCGAAAACTCGATAGTGGTTAAGATCCAGGTAGGCTGCTCCCGTAACGAATATGTTCTTCTGCCGTCCCAGGCCAAGTGTCTCGCGCAGTTTGATGATCACCGCATCCTCAATGGTATAGACAGGGCCTCGGTTTCCTAACAGTTGGGTTTCTTCCATAAGCGTGTTGATTCCCAGCAGAATGGCGTCAGCATGCGCCCGCAAAAGATCCATGAGCCAACGATCTTCCGGCAACTGGGAGATATCGCCCCCGGTAGCGTGACGTCCTTTGAAGGAGGCTATGCCGTCGAGCGATTGCACGAAGTTGGAGTAAATCCACGGACGATCTAAAGGCGGAGGAGGAAAAGCAAGCTTGCCATACCGTTCGTAAGCAGGTTCATTACAACTCGATGGTTCAGCATCATCGAAGAGGATTTCAAAGTTTCGCATTTGGCTTGAGAAACCTGGATAAATTAAGTGTTTTTTTAAATCCTTCTTGTGAGAGTACTTTAACCTACAACTCCTAGCTTGCACTTTCTAGACGGGGAGAGCGTCTCACCGCGCGACCATTCAATAGCAGAGCAGAACGTTAAACAACAATGGAAGGACTCACGCAACTCCCAGCAGGACAAAACCGGCAACACGCCCGGACGACCAACTGGACGCTGCGCACGAAATTAAGATGCCCGGTTTGGAAGTTAGTCCCGCGATGATCGCTCTCGCCGGGTGGATTCACAGCCCTAATCGTCGCGGGCCGGCACGGGTATCCGATTCAGAACACTCATTGATCGGGTGCGCCATGGAATAGCACGCGAGATTTGTCGGGGGCAGTTACTGGTTTGTACGAGGGCTGGCCGAAACTACTCGCTCAAGCCGCTTTGCCGGATAAGTCTAGCAACTCGCGAATCTTGTCCAAAACCACAGCAGGCGATTCGCCTTTTCGCAAAAATGCATCAACATGGAGTCGCGCATTTTCTGGAACATGGGGTACCCCTGAGAACATCAGAATCCGCACATCCGGCTTAATCCGCTTCATAGTTGCGGCCACATCATACCCATTGCTGTCGGGCAGAGCGTAATCGAGCAGAACTAAATCAACTGGAGAAACGGCAAACAGCTGAAGACCTTCCTGCGCCGTCTGAGCGGTGATGACCGAATATCCCATACTCTGCAGGTACAGGCACCACCCGCCGAGCGAGGTTTCATAATCGTCCACGCAAAGAATGGTTGAATGATTCATCTGATCCGGCAACATACCTTAGGGAAAGTATAGGTAGGGTAACGGCGCTGATCAAGTTATTTAGCTCAATTTTGCCGACTTGATGCATGATTGTCGGCCAGAGTCCTGACCGTAGTTGATTGGCAAATCACGCGCAAAACTTTTCCTAGGCCGCACGTTTGATCGGCGTTTTCCGCGTTTTAGTAACGACTCTCTTAGTTTCAGGAACTACCCTTTCCACGACGACCTCTGTAGGAAGTGCACGTGCACGCTCAACAGTAACCTCTTCGATGGGAGCTTCGGGAGCGAAAAGCCGAGCCATGTAGTCGTCCTTACATTGCACGGAGCAAAAGTGAACCGCGAAGGGATGCACTGCGGTTGTCCTGTTCCAGGCGGATTGAATATTGATTTCCCGTCGAGCCGAGACGGCGCCCACCGCCTCCGCCGCCACTCCAACAATCCAGGTTTCCTCTGGTTCCTTGACGGCTGAACATGTTTCACACACATATTGAATCATTGGGGCACCTCGGCTCGGTTCGATGCGAACCGTCTTGGCAGAGGTTGCAGTTGCAGATCCGTAGTTACTGCGGGGCGTCTTTACAAAACCCTCCTCAAACAACTCTGGATTGGCAATCCGCGCAAAAAGGTCCATAATTGGCTGCTTTTCAATTGCGGCAGTAGCCAGCCCATTGCGCGGGAGTTTTGTTAACGTCACTACGCGAGGGCGACTAAAAGGAGGAACTGTGGCACACACGAATCGCGGACGAGTTTTATTGGGAGGTTTGCTGGCTGGAGTGGTCATCAACATCTTTGAGTTCGTCACCAATGGAATAGTTCTAAGAGCCGACTGGGGCCAGGCGATGCAAGCGTTGGGGAAAGCGCCTGCGCCTAGCGGCAGCGCGATCGCGATCTATAACGTATGGGGATTTATGGCTGGGATTGCTGCAGTGTGGATTTACGCGGCTATCCGTCCGCGTTACGGTGCCGGTGCGGGGACAGCGGTACGCGGAGGCATTGCGACTTGGGGACTCGCGGTCCTGCTCGCGAATCTTGCTAATTATCCTTCGGGGCTTTTCCCCACCCGACTGCTGGTAATCACTGCGGTAGTCGCGTTTGTTGAAATGATCGTTGCCACTGTAGCCGGCGCCTGGCTCTACAAAGAGGATGCGGGTGCGGCCTCAGTTCGCAGCGCGGCTGCATAAGTCTGAAATGTTGCAACTCATTGGAGCCATCTCCACATAGACGAAGATCAGCTCTTGATAGCAACCGTAGGATGGCCGGAATAACCGGCCATCTTTTCCAATTTTTCAGGGTTTTCTTTGAACTTGATTTCGAAGCCGTCGCGAGAGGTTTACCGCCAATGAGCGGTAGAACCGCGATGCCACGTGTGGGAACAATTCGAATAGTTCAATCAGGGTCTTCCATTCAATACCAAAGGCCTGCACTTCTTCTTCGGCGGTAGCCGTCGCACTTGGACTACTGTCCTCCAGAAACGCCATCTCACCACAGATCTCCCCGGCCCCGATTTTTGCCAAAACTCTACCGGAGATACTGACTTTCACTTCGCCGGACGCAATTAAGTACAGCGTATTCGACTGGGCGGCTTGTTGGACGAGAACGTCCCCTTTTTTGAACGTAACCGGCTTGGCACGATCGAGAAGAAGCATCCAGTCATTGTGCGAGAGATACTGTAACCGATTCTTCTCGTCACGTAATGACGCAAGCAGTTGTTCCTGACCTCGATGGTTACGCATCTCTATGCCTCTTCATCGACACTTGAGGGGAGAGCATAACAGACGCGAATCTGTAAGAGATAGAAAAGCATTTTTTAATCTGGAATCGGTAACCAGTGTTTAACTGGGAGTTGCACACGCGATGCGCTGCGAAACCAGTTACTGACGTAATCCTCCCATTTAACGGCCAACCAATATCGCGCGCAACCCACTGTAGAATCAGCACACACTTCGTCACAGCAACAAATTCCGGCAACTGGCGTTTATACACACGACGGAACCGCCGGGTCTCAGAGGTTCCGGCGAGTTTGCAGGTGTTGCGAATACGCGCGTTTTTTTCGCGCCAAGTACAAAGGAGAATTATGCAAATCACGCGCTTAGTTCGTTGTTTGGTTTTAGCGCTTTCGGTGCTGACGATTTCAGCTACTTCTTTTGCGGGAGTTTTCGTCTCCGTAAATATTGCTCCGCCGGTTCTGCCTGTTTATACCCAGCCGCCCTGCCCGGGTGATGGATACATTTGGACCCCCGGCTATTGGGCTTACGGTCCGGATGGCTATTACTGGGTGCCTGGTACTTGGGTGGTCGCACCCCAGCCCGGATTTTTGTGGACTCCTGGCTATTGGGGATTTAATGGTGGCGTTTACATGTGGCATGCCGGCTACTGGGGCCCGCACATCGGCTTCTACGGTGGCGTCAATTACGGCTTCGGGTATTTCGGTGAAGGCTATCAGGGTGGCTACTGGCATGGCCGCACCTTCTTTTACAACCGCTCTGTCAATAACATCAGAATTACGAATGTTCATATCTACAACCGCACCGTGGTGGTCCACGAGAGATCGCGGGTAGCGTTTAACGGTGGCCCGGGCGGAATCAACCACCGTCCGTCACGTGATGATCAACGATTTATGCACGAGCGGCATTTTGAAGCAACACATATGCAGGTCGAGCACGAGCATGGTGCGCGCGGTAACCGCGAATTTCTGGCGTCGGTGAATCATGGCCGGCCGGCGATCGCAGCTACTTCGCGCCCGGGAGAATTCCGCGGCCACGATGTGGTCGCGCGCCCGGTAAGCGACCATCGCATGGATAATCGCGTTGACCGGCGCGTCGATAATCGGGTCGATCAGCGTGTGGACAATCGCGTTGACCGGCGTATGGATAATCGCGCGATGAACCGCGAAGTGGCTCGTCCGCAACCACCAGCTCGCAACATGGATCGCCCGCAGAACAATGGGCACAACATGGACCGTCCGATGCCGCGGGAAAATACTTCTAATCGGGGTGGCCAGCCGCACAACAATATGCGGCCGGCGAATCCTGCGCCACAGAATCGCGGCGCAGCACGTTCGGAAAACCGCTCGCATGAGAGTGCCCCTCATGCTCAGAGGGATTCCAGAGGTCCGAAGGGTCGTTAACCGGCTCAGCAGATCAGCAGAATGGGCTGGCGAAATGCCAGCCCTTTTTTCTGGTGTTGGGCAGAAGCAGTGAGCTTGACGTAAAATGTCTTCAGTTTCCAACAACTCTTGCGCCTTCACCTGTTCACGGCGCCTTGGAACCAAGGAGAAATATTAATGTCAGCACCCAGCCGCAGGCCGGAAATTCGCCGTCGCCGCGTTCGCAAAGAAAAAATCACCAAGCTGCGCAAGCGTATCGCGGCCGCAAGCTCTGAGCCTGACCGCTCACGGCTGCAGACAAAATTGGCCAAGCTCGCGCGCATATCTCCGGGCCAACCGTTGGTCAAAGCGTAGGTCCTCAGCCGGGACTCGCACTGAGAACCGGTTTATAAGCTTGCCAGTTTTCGCTCAGGCGGAGCGGAAGATCTCGTTCCAGCAACCTGCTCGTAGGCTAGCAGGATAGCCTCCGCCGAATTCTTCCAGGAAAATTTCTTGACCTGCTCGTACCCTCGCAGCCGCATTTTTTCGCGCAGCGATTGGTCGATCAGCACCCGTTCGAGCGCCCGCATAATCTCAAACACATTTTCCGGGTTCACCATGACCGCGGCGTGACCCACTACCTCAGGAATCGAAGATGTGTTCGAGGTGAGGACCGGAGTGCCATGCGCCATTGCTTCCAGCGGCGGCAGTCCGAAGCCTTCGTAGAGCGACGGGAAAACGAAGACTTTTGCCAGATCGTAAAAGATTCGCAATACCTCGATGGGCAGAAAGCCCATGAAGCGCACATCGTTCTGCACTCCGCCGCGCACCACCGTGCGCCGCAAGTCGGGGTTCTTTGAAAGCTCGTCGCCGATAATGATCAGCTTCAGATCTGGATAGAGTTCCTGCTTGACCAGATCGGCCTTCAGCGCAGCGAATGCTTCGATGATTCGCACCAGATTTTTTTGCGGGCTGATTCTTCCGGCATAAAGAACAAAGGGATACGTGACCTGATAACGTTCTGCCAGAAACTGCCGGTCGGCGTCCGTCGCGTGCCCGGACAGGAATCTTTGGTCAATGGCGTTGTAAATCACTTCGATCCTGGCAGGATCGATGCCAAAAAGTTTGACGAGCTCGTTTTTAGTAAATCGCGAAACCGCAAAAATTCGGGCGGCCCGCTTGATCACTCTTCGCGTGAAATTGAAATGCAGAAAGCGTTTGATCCCGGAGCCGCTGCGCGCGCGATACATGTGGTCAAGCAAGTCGTGCGCGGTGAGCACATACGGACAAGGCATCCGGCGCGGAAACCAGAACAAATGGGGGATGTGAACCAGATCGCAATTCAGCCGTTTGAGCGCCGCGCTGCAGTGCATCTCTCCGCGCATAGTCTCGCTGGCCGATAGCGGGACCGCCTTAAAATTGTCCGGTAGCTTGCCGATCTCGCCGACCTTCGCCGCCGGTCCCAGCAGGAAATATTTATTCTGGCGGTCAAGCTGGGCGAGCGCGCGGATGATATTCCGCGTATAAGTGCCGACACCGAATTCGTTGATCCTACGAATATCGATGGCAATACGCACAGGGAGATTTAACCACAGAGTGGGATGCGTGACTATCGGGAGCGGTGCTGCGATCTCCAGTCGCGAAGCGATGGAATCCAATTAGCCCAGCACGTAAGTGCTGGGAAAGTTTGAGTGGAGAGGCGAGTCCCTTCAGGGACGACACTACCCAGAGCCGGATCATTGCCGAGTCGCCGGTGCCGTCCCCGTCGGGGACTCGGACCGTCGTCGTAGATTCCCCAGCACTAACGTGCTGGGCCATTCAAATGTCGTTGCGTTGCGACTAGCGGACGAGCAAACTACTGAACTCAGCGTGGCGCAATCGGACGCATCACGTTACTCAGGCTCGCACTTCGACTGCCGCTTTGGCCCTGCGCTCTGCATACAGCGGAAACGCATCTGCCACTTCGAGCACCTCGCGGCGAATTCGACCAAGGGCTGAAGCATCGCTACGACTATTAAGCGCTTGCGCAATCCACTTTCCGACCTGTTTCATCTCGCGTTCTTTCATGCCGCGCGTGGTCAAAGCCGGCGTACCAATCCGAATGCCGCTGGGCTTCATGGGAGGATTGGTGTCGAAGGGAATGGCATTTTTATTTACTGTGATGCCTGCTTCGCCGAGCGCCTTCTCCGCCTCGCTGCCCAGCATGCCTTTGCTGAAAACGTCGACCAGCATCAGGTGCGTATCGGTCCCGCCCGAAATAATTCGGAAGCCTTCGCCGGCCAAAGTCTCGGCCAGCACTTTCGCATTCGCAACCACTTGGCGCGCGTAATCACGGAATGATGGCTGCAGCGCTTCGCGGAAGCAGACTGCCTTGGCAGCAATGATGTGCATCAAGGGACCGCCCTGCATCCCCGGGAATACAACTTTGTCGATTGCCGCTGCGAATTCCTGGCGCGACAGAATCATTCCCGCGCGCGGCCCGCGCAAAGTTTTATGCGTGGTCGACGTCACGATATGCGCATGTGGAACCGGCGACGGATGCGCTCCGCCCGCAACCAACCCCGCGAAGTGCGCCATGTCAACGAGATACAGCGCGCTAACTTTGTCCGCGATCTGCCGCATGCGCGCGAAGTCGATAATCCTCGGATAAGCGCTACCGCCGCCGATGATTAATTTCGGTCTTTCTTTTTCGGCGAGCTTTTCAAGATCGTCGTAGTCGATCGTTTCCGTGTCTTTGGTCACGCCGTAGGGTACAACCTTGTAAGTCTTGCCAGAAAAATTCAGATGATGTCCGTGCGTGAGATGGCCGCCGTGCGCGAGATTCAGTCCGAGGATTGTGTCCCCGGGCTGCAGCACAGCAGAGTAAGCTTCCATGTTGGCCGACGATCCCGAATGCGATTGAACATTCGCGTGTTCGGCGCCGAATAACTGCTTGGCCCGATCGCGCGCCAGATTTTCAACCACATCGGCGTACTCGCATCCGCCGTAGTAACGCTTTCCCGGATAACCCTCAGCGTATTTATTGGTGAACACAGAACCAGCGGCTTCGAGCACGGCTTCGCTGACGAAGTTTTCGGAGGCGATCAGTTCCAGGCCTTCATGTTGGCGGCGGGTCTCGTTATCGATGGCGGCTGCAATCTCAGGATCAGCTTCGTACAACAGCCTGTTCATAGCGGAGTTGTTCATCTTCAACATCCTAAACGTGGCGGGGTGGAATCGCCAATGGCACATGCCTAGGCTGCAGTTTGGCCGTCAGCTTTTTGTGAGTTGGGATCGTTGTATTCATCCAGAGTGTGGCCGGGCAAAATCTCGCGCAATGCCCAGTCGATCCGCTTCACTGACTTCTGGATAACATCGAGTTGCTGAGCATGCCCGTGAAGGTAAGCCGAATCAACGATCACCTGCAATGC
>DATNAF010000413.1:0-7737 GCA_035572845.1 Terriglobales bacterium | reverse complement strand
AAAATGAGGCCTTTTAAGCCGGCCGTCATGAGACGCGCTACCAGCACCAAAAGGTAATAGCTCTGCAAAGAGGGAGAGAATATCTCCTCCGGTTACCCACCCACTTAATAGCATTCGGATATGGTACCCATCGCGCCTCGTGCGATGACAGCATTGTTGTAACATATGTTAAGATCTGTTCGTGATCGACAAGAATTCAGTCAGGAGGCATAAATGATTCCAGTCGTAGTAGGGTTTATTGCGGCTATCATCGCGTGGTTTGTAGCTACCTAGCAAAGGTACCGAACAAGAACACCCGACAGGCGAAGATCACGGGATTTGTGGCCTTTTCGCCGATAGCCCTTCGGGCTCGTCTCTCGTCCGTTTGGATGAAACTGAAACTGTCTTTGAATGTTGCTTCGAAGCGGTTTCTCTTCGCTCGCCGGTATTTAACTTACATCGTTGTATAGTTATCGAGTGTATTTGAGTTGATTTCTGTCCCTCACGACACTCTAATTTGCCAGTTGGATCTCACATAAAGAGATGGGCTTGCCTTTCCGCGTTTTTAGCAGCCCCTGCAATCCCGAAAGAGCGATGCTTCTTCGGGGGCTGGAACGCGCCGACGATGCATCGAATCCGACCTGAATATATTTTAATTTGGTTGGACGGCCGCCGGATCATTCCGCTACGGTTAGCATTCCAACCCGCCGAAAGCTTTCGTTATGCTGTTCTCAAGTACGGCCATCGGTGACCCCACTGAGGGCACTGGCCTCGCTTAATCTCGGCAAAATAACAAGAGAAATTTTCTGGCAATTACGTACTGCTTAAATTCCTACAACATGCGAATTCGTTGTTTCCGGCACTTGATCCACCAATTAATGGGTCAACAGTTGAGAACCGCCGAGATTGATAGAGGAAAGCGCTGGTAGTTTTCCGCCAAGAGACTAACTGGCAGTGCTTTTCAGAGTATTACGATCGGTAGAAAATAAATGGACGTAAGATCTAAAAGGAAGATCTGGATTCAACGTACCTTCCCCGGTCTTTCGCGTCCCCGACAAGATAGGAAGTCTTGGTCGTGTTTTTCCGAGCGCTCAAGGAGGAATCGTGGCGCAAGACGAAAGTTCCGGCCTTACTTCCTCTGAACTGAACGGCCGAACCATAGGAACGCGCTATCGGCTGGACAAATTCATCGGCCGCGGGGGGGCCGGAAGTGTCTATAGAGCCTACGACAACGAATTAGGCCGTGATGTCGCTCTTAAGATCTTGCATCCGGAGTTGACTGGCCATCCGCGCTTTCAGAAATTGCTTCGCCGCGAAGTGAACGCGGGGCGGTCCGTCGCGCATCCCAATGTCGTAAAAGTATTCGATTTCGTCATCCTGGGAAATCATGAAGTCGTGTCGATGGAATTGATCGAGGGTGAGAGTCTTCTAACCGTTCTTGGTGAGTCTATCTTCATCGTAGTTGAAGAGGCGCTAAAAATTGCCAAAGGTATCCTCGGTGGCCTCGAAGCAATTCATCGGGCAGGGATAGTACACTGTGACCTCAAGCCGGCTAACATCCTAATTTCCCAGGAGGGCCGCGTCGTTATAACAGACTTTGGCCTCGCGAGATGGGTTGATCCCGATTTGAGCACCGCCCCACCAAATGAAGGCACGCGGACATACATGTCGCCTGAGCAGCACCGCGGCGCTGCCGTCGACGCACGCTCAGATCTTTACTCTTTCGGCGTGATTCTCTTCGAAATGTTACACGGGAGGAGACCTGCTGATCCCGCTGTAGAGCCAGATCCTCAGCATGGCATACCGGAGCGGATCAATCGAATTTTAGAGCGATGTATGGCAGAAGATCCCAACGAACGGTACTCTTCCGCCTCAGAGGTCCTCGAAGCTCTCGATTCAGATTCAAGCCGAAAACAACACAGAGCCAAGCTAGTCTGGTTTTTTACGGGTCTTATCGTTGTTGTCGCTGCAATCGGCTTGTGGAAAATTCGGGGAGATGGTCAGAACTCGACGGGCGCCGCAAGTCCCACTGAGACATCAGCTATTGAATTCCACGTGTTCGATGGTCCGCCTCATTCGGAGCGTGTTACGGTTCTTGCGAAGACTCTATCGGCGACGTTGGCATACCGCTTGAGACGTCAAACCGACCTTGAGGTGTGGTGGCCAGATCGGAAGAATCCTAAAGGCTCAAGCGCTTCAATACCTCTCATCTCCGGCGAACTGACGGGTGATGATGCTCACTTAGTTCTCACTATCACGATCAGTTATCCGAACATCTATCACCGAGTTGTTTCGAAAGTTCTTGCCGGTTCGGTACGGAATTGGCAGCAGCTCGAAGCGGATGGCGAAAAGACCATATTAGCTGCGATATTGCCTTCCAATTCTGCGCCAACGCGATCACTGGCAGCGCCTGAGATATCAGATCGCCTTGATGCCGAAATCGCCTTCTGGAGCGCCGAGCGTGATAGTGCTGGTCACGATCTCAACGGAATGAAATCGGCCCTGGCCTCTTATAACGAGGCGATCGTAATTGATCCACGATTCGCTCTCGCATACGCACATGCGGCGCAGTGTGACGTCTGGCTGTATCACTTCACTCGGGAAATGAAATACTTAGCGGACGCAAGAAGTGTTGCAGAGACCGCATACAAGAGAGATGACGAAAGTGCACAGGCAAACATAGCGTTGGGTGAGGTTTCCCTTGAACAAGGCTTAGACAACGATGCCATGGGTTTCTTCGAAGCTGCTCGTGACTTAGAACCGCGCACAGAGTCTGTTTATGCTGCTCTTGGAACGTCTCTGAATCGGCGAGGACTTTACCAGGAGGCAGTGAAAAGCCTGCAGGCAGCAGTGAGATTAAACCCATTAAACAGCAATGCTCACCGAATGTTAGGGGCTGCGTTGTTGGAAATACCAGACTACGACGAAGCCATCAAGGAATTTCAAAAATGCGTGGACTTAGATCCCACCGACAGCACGTCTGCTACGGACATTGGAGCCACTTATATCAAAATAGGTCAATACAGCCAGGCGATGCCGTGGCTTGAAAAAGTGGTTGAACGTTCCCCGCAACCTGGGGCTTTCGCCAATCTTGGCCTGGCCTATCTCTTCACGCATCGCTCCAATCTCGCGATCATCATGCTAGAGAAGGCGTGTTCGCTCGCGCCGAAAGCGGATCAATACACAGGTTTATTGGCCGGCGCCTACCGTTCCTCCGGAAACTCTATTTTATCGCTGCGTTTCTACAAAAAGGCGCTAGAGCAAGCGAAAGCGGCAAACGCAACAAATCATAATGATGTGGCTGTTATAGGCCGCATAGCCTTATATTTCGCGGAACTTGGCAACACACGGGAAGCAGAAGCCAACATTTTGCGTGCCAGGATGAAGAACCCAACGTCCCTCGACTTGATGTATTACGAAGGGATAGTAAGATTGCGAGCGGGTGAATACGTGGAAGCGAAGTCAATCCTGAAGCGGGTCGCGGCAAAAGGATATCGGGTGGCTTACGACTTGAAAAACAATCCCGATCTCGTCGCGCTGCGCGATCGACGAGAGCATGAGAATGGTGCTTTTTGATGAAAGAACTTAATGCTCAAGAAACACACCCACTGATCGGATGCTCGGTCGAAATCCGACGTCTGAGAGCCGCCATCGATAAGTTGAGCGGAACTGAGTGTCCCGTGCTGATTTCCGGAGAAACTGGCACAGGCAAGGAGGTAGTAGCCCGCGCCATACATGCTGCGGGGGACTCAAAACCCTTTGTGGTCGTCGATTGTTCTACGCTCACGGAAAATCTAGCCGAAAGTGAACTCTTCGGCAATGCCAAAGGTGCATTCACGGGTGCAGTTGCGGCGCGCCCGGGACTGCTCGTCGCCGCTAACGGCGGGACTGCATTCTTTGATGAGATTGGAGAATTGCCCCTCCATCTTCAGCCGAAACTTCTGAGGGCCTGTCAGATGAAGACTTTCCGGGCTATTGGCAGTGTTCGGCAGGAACGTTCTGACTTTCGCATCATCTCAGCAACTAACCGGAACCTAGAAGAGGAGGTCGCCGCCGGAAGGTTTCGCCAAGATCTGTACTATCGATTGAACGTTGCTACGATTCGAATCGCGCCGTTACGAGATCGCCCCGAGGATATCCCGATGTTGGTGCAACACTTCCTTCGCCGGTTTCACCGATGCGATGAGCTAACGCCCGAACTCGAAGCTGCTCTGATCACTCATTCATGGCCCGGTAACGTGAGAGAGTTGGAAAATGCCATCCAAAGAATAGTTTCCTTCGCCAACGGTCCGTCTCTGGGCGTGACGAATCTCCCTTCTTCTATGGGTCGTGGCGCGAACTCCCACGACCGGAGAGTTCTCGCAATGGCGGCGGGCGCTGCCTCAAGTGGTGGGGCGACCCCAGCGACGTGCGGCGCAAAAGGGGAAGATTCAGTGCGCATAACTATGGCCGCTTTGGAACGTATCGCTATTCTCAACGCCTACCGCGAGACTGGCGGGGACATAGCCCGGGCGGCACTCCGACTAAATATTGGGCGGACAACGGTTTACCGCAAAATTCGACAATATCAGCAACAGGGATACTTGCCTGTACCGAAGATAGGAACCTGATCGACTCTCGGTGCGGTTTTGTGGGCACCCAAGGCCCCCGGACCGACGGTTGACAGCACGACCATCTGGAACTGCCTCGATTTTCTTAGCCAGTCCTACGTAAAGTGACTCGAAAGACCCCGTGAACATGACGTCCTCCTTGTAGGACGTCATGATTACGCGAGTCCCGCGCTCACCGCGTTAGCCACCCGCGTTGAAAGGACAGGGTGTTACGCCTTGCGACGGTTGTCCTCTTCGTCTAAAAATGAACTCCGCATCAAACCTGCCATGCGGCGCAGCGCATAACAGGTTAACCGGTAACCATCGTAGCGCTGCGCTCGTCGCCGCGAAGACGTAGTTGGGGAGGACGGGCTGGTTGCAAATCGAAAGAGAGAATTTCCGACGTAATCGGCACTTTAACCACAGGCACAATGGGCAAAACCGATTCGTCCTGGCTTTTCCGCCCACTCGGCGCCGTCTTATTAGCGATGATTGCCGTGCTCATTGGAGCAGGCGCGCCGGCCGGTAGGCTCCCGCAACGGGAGATGCTGCGGCCTTCTGTCACGCGGGCGAACGCGCAAGCAGCCGTATTCCCGGTGCTGTTCTATTCGGGGATTACCTCCAAAAAACGCGACAGCGCAATCGTTGCGCGCGGGAAGGGGCTTAGAGCGCGGTTCGGGCCTACATCGGTCGTATTCGACGGCCGACAGGGGCAGGTGAAACTGGAATTTATCGGCAGCTCAGCGGTGGCGCCAGGAGGCGAGAACGGCCGAGGATGCTTGAACATTCTGCATGGGGCCGATCCGAGCGGATGGCGAGTGGGAATGCCCATATATTCCGCGGTGGCTTACCGGAATATATATCCAGGAATAGACCTGAAGTATCACGACACTGCCGGGCAGCTTGAGTCTGATTACGCGGTCGCGCCGAGGGCGAATCCTTCGGCGATTCGCTTCCGGTATGGCCAGCCGAGCAAAATCCGAATAGAAAACGGCGCGCTGACTGTTTCCCAGCGCCGGGACCTGATTATGGAAGCTCCTCCGTCCGCATTCCAGATGAAAAACGGAAAACGGGCCGAAGTAAAGGCTGGATTTCGCCTGTTCGCGGACGGAAGCATCGGCTTCGATGTCGGCGCATACGACAGAAGCGTGCCGCTGATTATCGATCCCGTGGTCACTTTCAGCACGTTTTGGGGAGGGAGCCTGGACGATGGATTGACTGGCGTGGCGGTGGGTTCAGATGGATCGGTTTACGTGAGCGGTTGGACGGAATCGAGCGATATGCCGACGACGGCGTCGGCGGTCCAGACCAATCTCGCTTCACCGACCGATGCGTTCGTGATGAGGTTGTCCGCTTCAAATACGATCGTGTACGCGACTTATCTGGGAGGAACCGGAGATGACCGAGCCAACGGAATCGCGGTGGATAGCGCGGGATACGCTTATGTGACGGGGTATACGAGATCCCACGATTTTCCGGTAGCTACTCCGTTTCGGGGCTTTTTGGCTGGAACGCAGAACGCGTTTGTCACGAAGTTGTCGCCCTCGGGAACGACTCTCGCCTACAGCACGTATTTGGGCGGGGGCGGTTCAGATACGGGGAACGCGATCCAGGTGGACGCTTCGGGCGCAGCTTATGTTGCCGGCCAGACAACCTCGACGAACTTCCCGGTGGCCAATGCATATCAATCGACGAATCAGGGCATCCAGGACGCGTTTGTCACTAAGTTGAACCCCGGCGGCAACACGCTCGCCTACAGCACATATATTGGTGGCAGCGGCACGGACGCGGCTTTGGGTCTCGCCTTGTGGAACGGCAGAGCCTACATCACGGGATCCACGGATTCTTTCAATTTTCCGCATGTCAACGCATTCCAGGCCTGGAGCCAGGGCGGCCAGGATGCGTTCGTAACCGCTCTGAATTCCACTGGCAATGGGCTCGTCTACAGCACCTATCTGGGGGGCAGCGGGGGCACTCCCAACCAGCCCGAAATAGGCTATGGGATTGCAGTGGATACGGCAGGCTCGGCATACGTGGTGGGAACTACTCCATCCCTCAATTTCCCTATTTCAAGCCCGATCCAGAGCCAGCTTTCCTACAATAACGATGCATTCCTGACCAAACTGAACCCCGCCGGCAACGGGATTATCTTTAGCACGTACCTGGGCGGCAGCAGCTTCGATGCGGCAATGGCAGTGACTCTCGACGGCGCGGACAACGTGTATCTCGCGGGGTACACGGCCTCGCCGGACTTTCCGACCCTGAGTCCGGCTCAAGCGGTGAATGGCGGCGGGTACGACGCTTTCATCGCCTCCGTGACTCCCGCAGGCAACGTTCTGCGTTTTTCCAGCTATTGGGGTGGCGCTTTCGCCGACAGCGCCGCAGCCATCGCGCTTGATAGTAAGGCGCACCCCGTCATAGCGGGGCAGACGCTCTCGCTCAACTTCCCCCTTGTCGGTCCCTTGCAGAACTGGAATGGGAGCGCCTTTGGGGGGTTTATCACGCGCTGGGCCACCGGAGATCTCTTCATCAACGTACCGGCGAATTTTGTTACGCAACTGTATTTGGATCTTCTGGATCGTCTTCCCGACCCGGCGGGCCTATCCCTTTGGTCCGGTTACTTGACATCCGGCACAATGAATCGAAGCCAGGTCGCTCAGGCAATATTTCAAAGTCCCGAGTGCCGGGTTAATGGCGTATTTATTATAGAGAGCTATCTGGCACTCCTGAACAGAGATCCCGACTTCGCGGGATGGCTGATGTACTATCAGGAACTGCCTAGTCTGGGCCAAACGCGCATCCTGGATCAGGTCTTAAACAGTCCAGAGTTTTTGCAAAAGCATCCCGGGCTGAGCGATCAAGGGTTTGTTACTCTCCTTTACAATAATGCGCTGCTCAGGGGGCCCGACCCCGCGGGGCTTAGTTTATGGACATCGCAATTGAGCACAGGCGCCATAACACGCGCTCAACTTGCTTTCACGATCATCAGTTCACCCGAATCGTTTGCCCTTAACTCGAATCACGCTCTGGTGGATCTGCTTTATCTCGGCTTTCTCAGGCGCGGGCCGGAACCAGCGGGCCTGGCAGGCTGGAAGGGCCAGCTTGATGCCGGGGTTCCGCTCGCGAATTTAATAAACGGCTTCATCAGCAGCCCTGAATATATCGCCCG
>DATNAF010000412.1:0-2564 GCA_035572845.1 Terriglobales bacterium | reverse complement strand
TTCTACCGCCTTGATCGCCATCGGACTATCGCAATACACCGGCACGCGCGGCGTTTGCCCCGACTCCATCAATTCTTTCAGCATAAAAATAAGTTTCTGGGTACGCTCGACCGCGAATGCCGGGACCACCACGCTTCCCCCGCGAGCGACAGTTTTACGGATCACATCAGCGAGTTGCGGTCGCGGGTCGTCGGTTGGGTGATTGCGATTGCCGTAGGTTGATTCCATCACCAGAATGTCGGCACTCTCTCCCGCCTGCGGCCCCGAGTAAAGCACTTTTCCGGGAGCTACATCCTGATCGCGCACGCGGCCAATGTCCCCGGTGAACAGCAAGCGTGTGGGGCGAGCTCCCTCCCCCGCCAACGCGATCTCCGCCATCGACGAGCCCAAAATGTGTGCAGCATGCTCAAAACGAAACGACAGCTCAGGAGAAAGTTGCCTTGTCTCCCCAAAATTCACCGGCTTGAAATACGACAGAGACGCCATTGCCTCGGCCTCGGTATACAGCGGCAGCGCGGGGTTGTGACGCGAAGTTTTGTGCCGGTTGTGAAACGCGGCGTCTTCTTCCTGCAGGCGTCCGGAATCTGGCAGCAAAATACCGCAAAGATCAATGGTGGCCGGAGTGGCGTAAATCGATCCGCGAAATCCACTCTTCGCCAATCTCGGAATCCAACCGCAATGGTCCAGGTGGGCGTGCGTCAGAATCACACCTTCGATGTCGTTCGCCGCCACCGGCAAGTTTTGCCAGTTGCGCTCGCGCCATTCTTTTGGTCCCTGAAACAATCCACAATCAACTAATACCTGCGTGCCGTTCTTGCCGGAGATATCTGCGGAAGTGTTGATCAGATGTTTCGATCCGGTCACTGTACCGGCTGCACCAAGGAATTGAATGTATGCCAAAAACCCTCCGCTAATGTTTCACTGATTCAATTTTGTACACGTCATTGCTGCTATCGGTCTCCGGCACGCTGCCATCATTCAGCGTGACATCCTGCGGAAGCGACGGGGTTTGAATTCGTACTGACGCCTTCGTTTTCGCGGGGACTATAAGTCGGTCAGACGCTTCGCTGCCTTGCATGTGTAATATGACGGGAATCTCGGCGCCCGCGCTGCCAAGATTCTCGACAGTGACGGTGATCATGTACCCGCCGGTGGACAACTGGCTAGGATAGACCGACGCAACACGAAAATCCGGCAACCCACGGTCGTGATAAACCCAATCGTCGAAGAACCACTGCAAGTCACGATGGCTCTCAGCTTGAATCAACTTCTCAATGTACCTGGGATCGTTATCATCGGCAGCTTTGTAATTGTGTAAGGCAGCATCAAGCGCACTCGCGCTTATCATGTCCCGCAGCATCCACCACACATACATTGATTTAGTCTGAACACGAAAGTCGTCCACCGAGCCGAAAAGCGAATCACCTTCACTTTCCATCCCAGCTGACGATTTTTCCAAGTCAACGAGCGCGCTCGCGTGTGCCTTCAAGTAAGCTATCGCCGCCGGCCGTCCTTCTTTCTCCTCAATTAACTGCACCTGCGCAAAACTCGCCAGCCCATTGCGAATCCACGCGTGCGGCGAGGGAAAAAACAGAACCGTGAGCTCTTGTGCCGCGGTGAGCAACAATTTTGTATCACTTCCGCTCAGGGGCATCAGCAACACGTTGCCACTCTCAAAGGGGGCGGCGTCGGCATCCGGAAGATCCAGAATACGGGCCTTCACATCCTGCGACTCGCGATGATCGCCGAACCATTTACTGACAAGCGGTGAAACCTCATCAAGAGCGGAAGCATAGTCGTCGGCGCCACTTTTGTGGTCGGGTAAGTAGTGGATTACGACGTCCTTGCCATTGAGTTGTGAGTACGGCGCAACAACGAAAGTTGGTACTGACGCTCGCAAAGAGGCGAACAAGCATTGCAGCGTCGGATTTTGTTCGGCACCCGCCTCTCCCGTTATCGCTTTCCCCAGCATTGCATTGCAGAGTAGTTCAGGAGCAGCTTGTTGGCCATTTTGAGAATATTCGATTGAAAGCTTCATCTGGGTTTGATCTTCCCGCTGCTTCCACTTCGCTATGGCCTTCGGGACTGCATTACCGTCAGACACGCTCACAGCGTCCATTGCGATCGGATACCACGTCACGTGACCGACTCCGCGAACAGCGGTGAAAGACCGTCCGATCTGGTCCCAGTCCGAGTGTTTCGCCTCATCTTCCGTGAGCCCTATCCGCGTCAGCCGTGTGGCGTCCTGCGGAATCACTCCTTCATATCCGATATCCAGCTCGATGGTTTGTTTGGGTGCGACCGCCTGCGGGAGCACCACGATCGCTTCCGCCAGCGCCCCAGTATGATCGATATCCGATGTGTAGATTTGCGAAACGAATTCTACCGGCTTGCCTTCGAACTTAATCGAGCTCCAGGTTAGGGTTGAGGAAATCTGCAGCGAGAGGCTTCTCTCCGGAGCAGCCGAATCGTTACGCAAATTAATTTTTCCGCGGACACCGAGCCGCTGCTGCTCCGGTTCGATGCGGACATTCAAATCGTATTTAGTAAACGTAAAGGCTTCG
>DATNAF010000411.1:0-6278 GCA_035572845.1 Terriglobales bacterium | reverse complement strand
TCCAATCGTGCTCGATCTGGTGCTCTTCCTTGACCTGGCCAAGCGCACTTCTGACCTGCGAGGCATTGGAATTCAGGAGTGGCTCAGCTTCTACTTCAAATCGCCGATGACGGTACCGGGGCTATATCCGGAGCATGATTTGTTCATTCAATTAATGAAGTTGAAAAATACATTGCGCCATTTGAAGGGCGAAGAATTGATCACGCACTTGGGGTTGGAGTATTACGACTGACAATCTATGTTGCGGATTGTACAGAACGCAAATCGGCGGAAACCGTGGAAGAAAGTGGCCGGCGTCATCGCAGTAATATTTCTCTTCCAACTCGGAGTGGCGGCACAGGGTCCGCTCGAACGTTTGCAATCCAAAGTGGAAGTGGCAGCTATAGGAGAAATGACGCCTGCACAACTTGCTGGCAAGTATTCAAATCCGACAAAACGATTTCAATTTGGATTGACGGGCAATGATTTGTACCTGTTCGCAGATGGAACTTACATTTACGACGAATGGGGTGACGTCGAGCCCCGGGTGATTCGCGACAAAGGTACATGGAGAGTTGCGGATGCATTTCTGAATCTGAAATCTGATTCCAAGATAACGTGGGATCCGGACGTCGAACGCAAATACATCGTCGTGCACCGGCTATCGCGGCCGAATGAGATCCTGTTGGTGGGAACGAGCCGAAACCTTTCCCATTTTGAAGAAAATTCTAAGAACGATCCTGAAACTGAACTTATGATCATCTGCAAGGAGCGATTAAGAACAATTACAGGTAAACAGACGATCAAAATCAAAGAACAATTGATGCGTGAATCGTGGCGGCCTGAGTATTTCCGTAAGGCTTCGCGATAGCAGCGCTTACATCACCTTCTGAACTTCCCTAATCCAAACCTCATTTCAAAGGTATTAATTCCAGGATTCAACCGGGTCAGTCCTGCGTCGGAAATATGTAGATATCGGCCCTCTAATGTCCAGGCGAACTTGTCGCCGAGGTAGTGGAATCCAAGCGCCGCCGATGGGGTGAAGTTAACGCTCGAAGTGCGTGACGGAACATCGTGATTAGTAAATAGAAGACCACCGCTCAGTTCAGCATAAGGAACCACCCGGGTATGCCGCTGGAAATTCCACTTCAAATTCAGCGGGTTCACGCCGATGCCGTATGCCGTGTTGCGGGGCTGGAAAATCAGATACATCGGGACCGCATCAATCGCATACTCAAAGCGGCCTCTAAGAAAGCTCGGACCGTGCGAGTCCAATAAAACCCAGCCATAACGTAGTCCGACGTCTAATATGCCGGTGCTGCCGCGACCACCTGAAACTGAATGGCCGCCTGCCGTCCAGACTTGAATTTCGCTGCCACCCTGCTGTGGACCAACTTGAGCCGAAGCGCCAGCCGCACACAGCAGGAGAATCGTCACCAAACCACCGATACCCGGGCCCTTTCTAATCGTCGCCCGCTCACGCTTTGTATGCAAAAACGAACGCGTCATTTCGCGAGCAGGCCTCGCTGCCGCATCCAGTTCGCGAGTAAGGTCGGCCAGATCCCGAGCACCGGATCGGCAGAATCCAGCCCTACTCCGTGGGGGCCCTTCTGGAAGATATGGAGCTCCACCGGCACTCCGGCAGTGTGCAGTGCGAGATAGAACGCAACCGAGTTTTCCGCTGGAACAACTTTGTCCGTAGTGGTACTGAAAAGAAATGTGGGCGGAGTGTCTGGCGTGACGTGCAGTTCGTTAGAAAGCTCCTCGCGCACCTTCATGTCCGGATTGTCGCCAAGCAAATTACGCGCTGAGGCAGAATGCGAATACGGCGCGACAAACGAAATCACGGGATAGGCAAGGACCAGAAAATCGGGCCGACAACTTAGCCGGTCGATGGGATCGGCGGCGGACTGGTCGCCATGATCGTAGTGGGTGCCCACCGTGGCGGCCAGATGTCCGCCAGCCGAGAATCCCATCACACCGATACGATCGGAGCGAATGCCGAACTCTTTGGCGCGGGATCGGACGAGCCTGATTGCTCGTTGCGCGTCACCAAGTTCAATCGGGTGGTGATACTTAGGCCCGAGGCGATACTTGAGAACGAAAGCGGTCATGCCCAACGAATTCAACCAGTTCGCCACCTGCCGCCCTTCGTGATTCATGGCGAGCACGGTGTAAGAGCCACCAGGGGCTACGATGACCCCTGTATCTGACTTGCTGGGGTGCGCGGGCATGTAAAGGGTGAGGGTTGGAGTATCTTCGCTGGCTTTGCCTAATGCTCCGGGCGCCCCGTTTTTCCAGAGTGGAAAAGTTTGAGGTTCCGCATAAAGCCGGACCTCAGCGGCGTGGGACTGGGCAGGCGTTTCGGTCGCGACTGGCTTTGAAGGCTCCTGAGCCAAGGCGCCTGTGACCACAAGAGCTACTGCTGCAACAACAGAGATAGTAATTTTCATTAAGATGAGTGCAGTTGTTTGGTTATAGCCCCAGCCCACCATCCACGTACAAAATCTGACCGGTAATAAAGCTTGGAGCAGTCGCAAAGAACAATATCGCAGCGGCCACGTCATCGCCAGTGCCGTTGCGCCGCATGGGAGTTTGCTTGGCCATGCGGCCCATGAATGCAGCTGCGGATTTTTCCCCGAGGTCGATCATCCCGGGGGCGACACAGTTTACGGCAATTTCTGGCGCCAGAGCTTTAGCCGCAGACTTGGTAAGCATATGCAGCGCAGCTTTGGACGAGCAGTAATGCACATGGGTGGACCAGGCACGCAATCCGCCCAATGATCCCAGATTGATGATCCGCCCCTTCCTCCGGCGCAAGTGGGGCAGAGCCGCCTGAGATACTAAAAACGGTCCGCGCACATTCACTGAAAAGATTGAGTCCCATTGTTGAAGAGTAAGAGCTTCGAAGGAAACTGTTTCGTAAGCGCCGGCGTTATTTACCAGGATATCGATGCCCCCCAACTCCGCCACCGTTTTTTTCACTGCGGCGCTTACGCTCTTCGGGTCGCTAACGTCGCAGTGGATGGCCAACACCCGGGCACCGGTCTTTTTGATTTCTTTGACAGTAAGCTGGACTTCTCTCTGCGAGCTGAGGTACGTAATGGCGACATCAGCGCCGGCTTGGGCGAGCCCCATGGCTGCCGACCGGCCGAGGCGCTTGGCTCCGCCGGTAATTAGCACGACCCTTCCAGCGAGAGGCTTAAATGCCATTCAGAAATTGTACCGTTATGCACTCTGCCGATCGTAAAAACAAACGGTTTTGAATTACTGAGATTTCGAGCGTATCGAATTCAGATGCAGCTGCGCCTCTTTCAGACCGGGCGCTCGTTGCAGTGCCTCGTCGTATGCAATAGCAGCTTCATGCATTCTCCCTTCGTCCTCCAGGACCCGTCCTGACCAAAAAAAAGCCAAAGGGGAAGAACTTGCCTGAGCAGCCCGCGAGAAATCTCCTAGGGCTAATTCAAGCTGCTTATCTTGATATTCGAGCAGACCTCTCCCAATGAGGCTGTTGACCTCATGTGGGTTAAGTTCGAGAGCAGCACCGAACTGCATTTTCGCCTCTGCCTGGGATCCCTGCTGCATTGAAATCGCTCCCAGATTATTGTGAGCTTGCGCGAGCTCAGTCGGATCAGATGAATACGAAACGGCAGCAATGTATTCACGCCTAGCGAGTTCAAGCTGGCCCTGTACCTGGAGAAGTGCTCCAAGATTGTAGTGGGGCGTAGAAACCTGAGGGGTGATGCGTATCGCGGCTTGAAAATGTTCAATTGCAAGTTCTGGGTGGCCGAGTTCCACCAGAGCTTCTCCAAGATTATTTTCGGCTATTGCGTTAGCCCTGGTCACCCCGACGGCATGACTAAAGAGTGTATAGCTGTTCTTCCAATAGTGAGTCTGGCGATAGGAAACCCACCCATAGCTAAAGATCAGACCAATGACAACAACCCAGACAATTGGACGCGAAATTCTGATCTTGACGAGTAGGTCCGCAGCAAGCCAAGTTGTGAGGACAAAGACTCCTAATAATGGAAAATAAGCATATCGATCGGCCCACGATTGCCTACCCACCTGCACAATACCGATGACTGGGATCAAACTGCATAAAAACCAACCCCAACCCATTACTAGATACCGCTGAGCACGATAGCGCCAGACGAGCCCGGAAATGAATAAAATCACCGCTGCCGAAAAAAGGACGCTCCATAGTACCAGTCCATTCTCAGGGTGTGGGTAAAAAACAGCCAATTTGGACGGCCAGACACACTTCCACAGGTAAATACCGTAACCGTAAATCGCGTTCTTGATTCGGACACCTAGCGGAAGCGCAACTACCGTACCCAATGCGCCGCCGGCAAGTTGAGCTTTGAACGTGATTCCAGCGCTGAGTACGGACATGGCGAATAGTGGAATCTTTTCGATCCATAGTTTGGAAATCGGTTCTCCCACCTCACTATTCAGCGAAGTCCTCACGCGCATCAGTGGCCAGTAGTCGACGAGTAAGAGCAGCAAGGGAAAGGTTATTCCCATGGGCTTTGACATCAACGAGAGTGCGAAAAAGATGCATACGATGAGGTAACGACTTTTTGTGCGCCGACGAACGTATCTCGCCCACGACCAGAACGCCAGAAGCAGGAAAAACATCGAAAGCAACGACTTCCGTTCTGCTACCCAGGCTACTGTCTCGACATTAAGAGGATGAATAGCAAATAAGACAGCGACAACCCCGCTGCAAAAGACGGAAGGCGTCGCTGCGCGCAATAGGAAAAATACAAGCAACACATTGCAGAGGTGCAGAAGCAAGTTGGTGAAATGGTGCCCCAATGGATTAAGCCCGAAAAACTGCACGTCGGCCATGTGGGAGAGCCACGTAATGGGGTGCCAGTTTGCTTCTGCGGTAGAGGTAAACGCCCAAACCGCGTTACTCCATGAGAGCCCCTGGAGAACGTGGATATTCTTAGTCACATATGCGGGGTCATCGTAATTGATGAACTGATCTCTTAATGAATCCTGGTACACGATTACTGTTGCAACTACCAGAAGTACGGCAAACACCGATGTAAATCGCACCGTCGAGTTGTCGGCCGGGCTTCGCGCTGTACCAACCCTCTCCTCCGTTTTCGACTCTGAAGGCAGGCGTGCGCCAATTTGAAAGGAGGACCGCGTCGCGGTCCTGGTATTTGGCACCATGGCAGGATTGTACCGCCTCCGTCGTTTGGAACCGATGGATGGATTAGCCGTTTGTAGGTGAGCTGCCACAAAGACCGGACTTTTACTGGAAAACTGTTTTCCGGTTTGCTAGACTCGGCGCGATGTCCATCCTTCGCGAAGTCATTGTGTATTCACGGAAGGGATGCCACCTTTGCGAAATCGTGAAGGAGAAGCTCTCGAAATTAGAGCGCCGTGGCGGCTTTCGCTGGCGCGAGGTTGACGTCGAAACCGACGACCAACTTAAACGTCAGTTCACTGACGAAGTCCCTGTAGTTTTCATCGACGGCAGGAAGGCCTTTAAATACCGGCTGGATGAACAGGAATTCCTGAAGAAACTGGCCAGCTAAGCTTCCGCTTGTCTATTCATCCCAGGTGAGCACAAAACGCATCATTTCTTCAGCTTCCCGCATCCTAAGACTAAGGTGCCAGTAAGGTGACGTGCGGTACTGCAGTGATCTAAGTTCCTGTTTTTTCGCGTGTTATACTGCACCAAATCAGCCTGTTTGGACGGCTTCCCGTCCGGGCGAAGGACAACTAAAGATGGCCCGTAGTTCTCACCGCGCATCCTTTCTGGTAGTTCTATTTTTGGCAGTTTGCGGCCTCCTGGGAATGGTTTCAGCCCAGAAGAATCCCACCACCACCCACGACAGCGACTCCGATGTCAATCAGAGCCTCAAGCAATTTACCGAGGTCTATGACATCGTCGAGCAGAATTACGCTGAGCCAGTGAATCCCGATAAAGCCATCTACAACGGCGCGATTCCGGGCATGCTGCACGTGCTCGACCCGCACTCCAATTTCTTTGATCCCAAGTCGTACTCGCTGTTGCGTGAAGACCAGCGTGGCAAGTACTACGGCGTGGGAATGACGGTTGGACCACGCAATAACAAAGTAATCGTCATTGCTCCATTTGCCGGGACGCCGGCCTACCGGGCAGGAATTCACCCGGGCGACATTATCGCTGCCGTCGATGGCAAGCCCACTGACAATATGACTACCAGCGACGTCGCGGACTTATTGAAGGGGCCAAAGGGAACAACTGTTCACATCACTGTCCTGCGCGAAGGAGCAGAAAAGCCGCTCGAGTTTGC
>DATNAF010000410.1:0-5238 GCA_035572845.1 Terriglobales bacterium | reverse complement strand
GTGACGAATACCATTCCGTTGACGGAAGCCGCGCAGAAAGCGACTACACAGTGCGGCGGCAAGATTACAGTTCTATCCATCGCTGGATTGATCGGACGCGCGATCCAGTCGATTCACGAAGAGACGTCCGTGAGCAAATTGTTCTTATAGGAATTACACATATGCCTACAGCAACCCCTGATAAGAGTCTTTTAGAAGCGCAGCAGCGTGACGCTGGCACTAAAAATGATGCCCGTCGTGTGCGTCGCGAAGGCAAGATTCCCGCCGTGGTCTACGGTGCGGGCAAGGAAGCGATGCCGGTCAGCGTCGATCCGCGGCAAGTAGCGCGCATTCTGCATTCGGAAACCGGTCACAACAGCGTTTTCGACCTTGCGCTCGACGGCGAACGCACCAAGGCCATGATCGTCGATTGGCAGTATGAACCTATCAAGGGATCGCTTCTGCACATCGACTTAAAGCGTATCGCCATGGACCAGAAGCTGCGGGTCAACATCCCCATTGAACTGGTCGGCGAACCGGCTGGCGTGAAGCAGCAAGGCGGCATTCTCGAGCAAATTGCGCGCGAAGTCGAAGTCGAGTGCCTGCCTGGCGACATTCCGAACGAAATCGAACTGAACGTTTCAGAGTTGGTTTTCGGAACGGTGCTTCGCATCTCTGATTTGCCGAAAAACGACAAAATCAAGTACCTCAGCGACCCCGAACAACCGGTGGCGCACATCATCACCATTAAGGAAGAAGAAGTTCCAGCCGCGGAAGCTATTGCTGGCGAAGCCGCTGCTGCCCCTGCCGAGCCTGAAGTCATTAAGAAGGGTAAGCAGGAGACTGAAGAAGGCGCTGCCGAAGGCGCGAAGCCGGAGAAGGCTGAGAAGAAAGAGAAGAAGTGAGGACCGCCGTCCGTCTTTCGTCGTGCGTCGCGCGCCGGGAATCACTACGAACCAGTGTTGGATTTTGCGAACGACCAACGACGTGCGACGTGCGACGAATTAAACCGGCGTGAAGCTGATTGTTGGACTTGGCAATCCGGGGATCGAATATCAGTTCACGCCGCACAACTTGGGTTTTCTAGCCGTCGATCGCATTGCCAATGATCAAGGCGTGGAAGTCCGAAACCGGCAGTGCCGGGCGCTGACCGCGCGAACCACTATCGGGCAGGAGCAGGTTGTACTGGCCAAGCCCGAAACGTTCATGAACTTGAGCGGCGTGTCGGTCGCGGAATTATGCGAGAAGCTCGAGATCAGGCCGGCGTCAGACCTGATCGTAATCTACGACGAGCTTGATTTACCGCTGGGCACGCTTCGCATTCGTGAGCGTGGCAGTTCGGCGGGGCACAACGGCATGAAGTCGATTATCGGTTCGCTGGGCATGCAGGAGTTCTTGCGAATCAGAATCGGCATCGCGCCAGAGAAGAAAATTTTAAAGCCGTTTCGCAAGGCGCAACTGAAGCATGTAGACGAAGCGCTCGACGCGGCGGCAGAAGCGGTAAAAGTAATTCTGACAGAAGGCAGGGCGGCGGCCATGAACCGGTTCAACCGAAAGCCGGAGCCGCCAGAAAGCAGTGATTAGTGGTCAGTGGCAAGTGATTTACACCGTGCTTGTGATTTCTACTGACAACTGACCACTAGCCACTGACAACTGATTTTGGAGAATTCAATGAATCGTACTTATGAACTGATGTTTATTGTCCGGCCTGACATGACAGAAGAAGACCAGGACAAACTGATTTCGACGCTGGAGACCGCCGTCACTTCCTCAGGCGGTCAAGTCAAGAACATGGAGAAGATGGGCAAGCGCCGTCTCGCCTACACCGTCCGCAGATTTCACGACGGCATGTATATGCTGCTCACCTTTGAGGGCAGCGGCGGTCTGGTGCACGAACTCGAACGGCGCCTGCGCGTAAGTGAGCCGGTGATCAAGTTTCTCAGCGTGCGCATCGATGAAGAACAAAAGCGCTTGAACAAGATCAAGGCCATTCGCGATTCCAAGCGCAAGGCCCCGCCAGCAACGGCAACCGCCCCTCCCGAACCTGCGGGAGAAGCCCCGGCAGTAACAGCGTAAGAACCGTCGTTGGTCGTGCGTCATGGGTCGTTGGAAAAGCCTTACAGGACGAGTGAAAGGCTGCCGATGACGTGATCGCCAAGCGGCCAACGGCCAACGACCAATGACGAACGAGCGACGACGATTTCGATTTTTTAAGGAGCATCATGGCTGACGAAACTAGAACATCATCCGGATCCGATTCACACAGCGGCGAGCGGCGTCCACCCCGCCCCGGCGGACGTGAAGGCGGGCCCGGAGGACGGAAATTTTTCCGCCGCAAGAAAGTCTGCAAATTCTGTGTCGAGAAAATCGACTCGATCAATTACAAAGACGTTCGCCTGTTGGCGCAGTTCGTCGCCGAAAGCGGCAAAATTGTGCCCCGGCGTTTGTCCGGCGTATGCACGCCGCACCAGCGCCGCCTGAGTCTGGCGATAAAGCAGGCACGCAATATCGCGTTGCTGCCATTTGCCGGCAGAGCAGCATAAGGAGTGACCAGTGGTCAGTGGCTAGTGATGAGTTAAAGCGCACACTAGCGGGTTCACCTAATCACTGGTCACAAGTCACTAACCACTTTTTAGGAGCAATCATGGAAGTCATTCTCAAAGAAGATGTCGCAAAGCTAGGCTCCCGCGGAGACGTGGTGAAAGTTGCCGAAGGCTACGGGCGCAATTTCCTCCTGCCGCACCGGCTGGCCATTGAAGCTAACGAGGGCAACAAGAAAGTCATCGAGCAAATGCGCGCCGCCTCGGTCCGCCGCTCAGCCAAGGAAAAAGCTCAGTCCGAGGAACTCTCGAAACAGCTCGAAGGAGTATCGCTGACCTTCCAGCGCCGCTCCGGCGAGCAGGATCAGCTTTTCGGATCAGTGACCTCAGGCGACTTGGCAGATGCGCTGACCAAAAAAGGCTTCAACGTTGATCGCCGCAAGATCCAGCTGCACGAGCCGCTGAAGACAGTCGGCGATTTCACTGTGCCGGTAAAGCTGCACAAAGACGTGACCGCGCACGTGAAGGTAGTTGTCGAAAAAGAAGCCGTCGAGCAGTAAACTCCATTTTTTAATCGTGGGGCTACGGGCGTACCGCCCGTAGCATCCCTGACCAATTTTTATCCCGATACGAACCTGTTTCCCGGCACAATGTACCGCAGCGGCATGTCCGCCGCCTTCTTAATACCGATTCTTTTTGTGATCAACACCTGCGATGCCGGCGCACCATCGTCTGCAATATAGAGATCCGACCGCGAAGAAGTCAGATCTTTCCCATTGTCCCGCTGGCGCGTGATTCCGAAAGCCGCAGCCAGTCTGCCAGGACCACGAGTAAGCCTCCGCAGATCGGGACTCTCGTCGATCCCGCGCAACTTGAACATGGCCTTCATTCCCTGAATCGGCTCGACGGCGCGAAACAGAATTCCGCCGGGAACACCGTCTGGAAGGCACGAAACATTCAAGCAATAATGATTGCCGTAAATGAAATAAACGTAGGCGTATCCAGGCGGCCCGAACAGAACCGCATTGCGCGCCGTCTTTCCGACTGAGGCGTGAGCGGCAGGATCTTCTGACCCAAGATAAGCTTCGACTTCGACAATGCGCCCCATCAGCAGCTTGCGCTCTTCACGCCGAACGAGAATCTTTCCCAGCAAATCCGGCCCCACCAGCCGCGGGTCGCGATCATAAAAACTGGGCGAAAGAATTCGAAGTGCCGATTTCATGTCCCGATCATTCCAGCTTCAAAAAGTCTCCTTCGACCCGGTTGCTTCAGAATAAACTCAACTCCAACAATGTAGGCAGAGCCGCCCTCGTGAGCCTGCCCTGAGCGAAGTCGAAGGGTCCGGCGATCGCAGCTCGCCTTGGCCAAGCTCGCATTTAATCCCCCTCTGCTACCCATGCCATAATGAAAGCCGGGGATACCAATTTGCCCTGCGTCATCTGCAACAAACGCAAAGAAAAGCGCTTCTGTCCGGCAGTCCACGGACGAATCTGTCCGCAATGCTGCGGGGAGCAGCGCGAAGTCACGCTCGATTGCCCCAGCGAATGCGTTTATCTGCAGCAGGCACGCGAGCATGAGAAGCCCCGCGCAATCGAACAATTAGACCAGAGCGCGCTGTTCCCGAAAATCGAAATCGGCCAGCAATTTCTTTACGAGCAGGAACACCTCGTTCTGGGCTTGAGCTATGCCCTGGCGAAAAGCGCGCAAGCTGATCGCAGCATCCGCGATTCGGATTTGACTTCGGTATTAAGCACGTTGGCTAAGAATTACGAAACTTTGGCGGGATCAGGTCTGCATTATGAAGCACCCGTGACCAATCTCGCACACCAGGCAGTCGCTTCCGAAGTTCAGAAAATGATCAAAGAATATCGTGAAGCCGAGCACAAGCATTTAGGTTATAGCCGATTACACGACTCGGACATTCTTCGCGCGTTAGTGTTCCTGCTGCGCATGGCATATACCCGCACCTCAGGTCGACCGAAATCCCGCGCCTTTGTGGATTTTCTTTTTCAGCAGTTTCCGGAGCCGCAGTCCCCGATTGCCGCGCCGCAAGAGAGCAGCCGCATTATCGTTCCTTAAAGGCCAACCACAAAAGATCAAAAGCCCACCACAAAGGATACGAAGTTACACCGAGGTTTTCACAGAGGAAGCTCAACCTGCCACAAGCTTTTTCACCAGCTGCCCGGCAGGCAATGCATCTCGCAATTCACGTATGGTGCGCTTGAATACTGGATGCCGCGCCTCCGCCGCAATTTCCGCCAGCGGCTCCAGCACAAAGCGCCTTTCATGCATTCGTGGGTGCGGGACCGTTAACGAAGGCAGCTCAATCACCGAACTACCGAACAACAGAATGTCAATATCAATTGTTCGCGGCGCTTTCGGCTGACGCCGTTGGCGGCCCATTTCTTTCTCAATATTCAGAATCGCCGCGATCAGTTGTCGAGGCATCTTCTCGGTATCCAGTTTCACCGCGCAGTTCAAAAACCAGGGCTGTGGGCTGGTCTCGACCGGCTCGGTTTCATAGGACGAAGACACCGCCACCACATTTCCTAGTTCCCCGAGTTTTTCAATGGCCGCTTTAAGGTTCGCGGCCCGGTCGCCCACATTCGATCCCAGCGAGAGATAGACGACTTTCTTCATTCTGATTTAGTTTGCGGTTTTCGCGAATCGGTTTCCAGAAAAAAAGCGCTTCCGAGGGAATCCAGTTTGCAACTTGGCT
>DATNAF010000409.1:0-10773 GCA_035572845.1 Terriglobales bacterium | reverse complement strand
TCCATGCTCAAGATTGGATTAACTGGCGGGATCGCTACCGGAAAGTCGTCGGTCGGACGCATGTTTGCCGAACTCGGCGTGCACACCATTGATGCAGATGAAATTGCCCACGACCTCATGCGTCCCGGCGAAAAGGTTTACGACGAGGTGGTGCGGCGCTTCGGGCCGGAGATTCTGAATTCCGATAAAACCGTCGATCGAGCGCGTCTGGCTGAGCTGGCATTCGATCAGAAGCGTCCGCGAATTTACGAACTCAACAGCCTTATTCATCCCGGCGTTATCGAGCGATATCAGAAGTGGATGGAAGACATCGGTCGTCGCGAGCCCAATGCAATAGTGATGCTCGAAGCAGCGCTGCTGCTCGAAGCCGGATTGCGAAGGAGCTTCGATAAAGTCATCGTCGTGAGTTGTAAGCCGCAACAACGAATCGAACGCTGGGAAAAGCGACTAAAAGTCGATGCCGAAACCGCCCGCCGCGAAGTCACCCGCAGAATGATGGCCCAGGCGCCAGATGAAGCAAAAATTCAAGCCGCAGATTTCGTGGTCGATAACAGCGGCAGCGTCGAAGAAACGCAAAAACAGGTTAAGAGAATCCACGAAGCACTGGTCTCGCAAGCGCAGGTGAAGAGCGCATGAGGGCAGGAATGAGCGCTCAGCTCCATTTCGAATCAGGTTATAAACGATGACACCTGTTGCCGACAATCCTCCTGGACATGATGGGGTGAATAAATCAAAATAGCCGCTGTGATATTTCTCAAGTTCCTTCCAGTGGTTGGGGTGCTGGCGCTGGTGGTTGGCTTGGTTAGAATCAGTTTGTTGTTTCGGGCCCGAGCAATGCGCGCCTTCGCTGCTCGATGGGGTCTCCAGTACATTGGGCCCTCTGCTTTCACATGGCGGTTTGCTCCGGGCCGGAGTTGGCTCACATTACGAAAGCTCAAGCCACCTGTTCCCATCCCGTTTTCACTCGCCTGGTGTCCCGCGAATGAAATTAGACAGGTGTGGAATTTAATAGAGGGACAGCAAAGTGGAGTGTCGGTTGTCATTTTCGACAGCTTTATTGAGGGATACCACGATGTATACCGCACTTTTTTCGCGTGCCAGACCGAACAGAATTCCTTCGAAATAAATAAGATGCGAGATAACGTAGTTCACTCACATGGATGGACAATCGTTTATCGAGTTCCATTCCCTCTGCTTGCCCCGTGGGCGACGTGGTCAATGGGCACACAGCGTCTCGAAGAACATCTGAACACGTTGCGGGTTGGCTCTGATGGGCGAGCCTAGTTGTAGCTAAGTCGCTAGATCACTCACAATAGTCCGTATTACTTTCCTCAGTATGAATATTGGTCTCTTGTGCTGAATGCCGCATGCCACTTTGCGACTCTCCGCTTCAGCGCGTAGCATCTAAATTTACATGTCCGTCACGACTGCAGTATCGGAGCTGACCCCGAAGCTCGCCTTCAGCGAGATCATGAGCTTCGCCTTCGATACGTTCTGCGCCAACAAGGTCCGCTTTCTGCTGACCGGGCTGGGCATGGTGATCGGGACAGCGTCGCTGATTCTCGTCGTCACCATTGGTATGACGGGCAAGCAATACGTCTTGAATCTTATTCAAGGAATTGGTGCCAATTTAATCTATGCCGAATATGAAGGTGGAGCACAGCGCATAACCAATACCGCTCCCGACGCGCTGACGGTCGAGGACATGAAAGCCGCTCAGGCAGAGGTTCCCGGAATTACGAGCGCTTCACCGGTGCTTGACCTGAACGAGCGCGTGCCGGTCGGTAACGGCAAAGAGCGCGATCTGCAGATTCTCGGCGTGTATCCCGAATACCGCATTGTGCGAAATCTGGTCGTGGTCTCCGGTCGATTTTTCGATGCCCAGGACGAGCAGGCTCACAACAAAGTCGGCCTGGTAACCGACACTCTGGCGAAGCAGCTCTATGGTTCGCCCGAAGCCGCCGTCGGAAAAATTATTCCGCTAAGCCATTTACCATTCACCGTAATTGGGACTTTTCGCGAGCGAGTGAACACGTTTGGCGAATCAGAGGTGACCACAAGCACGTTCCTGATTCCCTATAGCGTGGCCCGGTACTTTACTGAGAATGCGACGGTGAAACTGATTTATTTTTCCGTGTCCGATCCATCGATGATCGAGCCGGTAACCAATGACATCAAGCAGGTGATCCAGTCGCGGCATAGAGCCGAGTCGGTTTACAACGTCACCAACCTCACGCAGTTGGTCACGGTCGCGGACAAGACCGCCAACGCGCTCACCATGGTTCTGCTGGCCGTGGCAGCGATCGTTTTGCTGGTAAGCGGAATCGGAATCATGAATATTATGCTGGCGACTGTGAGCTCTCGAATACGCGAAATCGGGATTCGCAAGGCATTGGGGGCCACCAACCGCGAGATCCGCTTTCAGTTTTTGTCAGAAGCCATTGTGATCTCGGTTGGCGGCGGGTTGATCGGGGTTGTTCTTGGCCTCGCGCTACCTTACTCCATTCGGTTTCTAACCGAGTACCGCGTGCCTATTTCAGGATTGTCGGCAATCGTGGCGATTGTGGTTTCATCGCTGGTGGGAATTTTGTTTGGCACCGTTCCGGCGGCACGAGCGGCGAAGCTGGATCCGGTTGAGAGCCTCAGGTACGAGTAGGCAGTGGTCAGTTGCCAGTGATTAGTGAAGGCGCGATCTTCCCGTCAGCGGACTACAAGCCACCGCCTCTAGTATGCGTAGGCTCTGAGGAACAGAAAAACCACAACTCCCGTGATCGAAACATACAGCCAGATGGGAAAAGTTATGCGCGCGATCCGGCGATGGATTGCGAACCGGCCAGTTAAGGAAAAAAAGAATGTGGCCAACACCATCGGCAGCGCGACGATAGAGAGGACCACGTGACTCGCCAGAATCGAAAGATAAACGGCGCGCACCGGGCCGTGGCCAGGAAAAATCGTATCGCCGTGAAGCGCGTGGTTTGCGACGTAGCTGACCAGAAAAGCGGATGAGAACGCCAAAGCCAGCAGCATGCTTGCGCGGTGTGCCGCGATGTTACGGTGCTTGATGAAGTAAAAACCTACGCACAGCGTCACCGCGCAAAGTCCATTCAACAGGGCATTCAACGCGGGCAGAAACATCCAGCGTCCCGCGAAATCAGCCGATGCGTGATGAACGTAAACCAGCCATAACAGGAATGAGATAGCCAGCCCACTTATCACAATGATGGTTCCGACTACTGATCTTGGGCCCATTCCAACTTGTTCCATGCGGTAATTTAATCACAAAGTCGTGAAGCCAAAGTCGTCGTTTGCACCCGAGACGATCACGCGAGCAGCCGCGCGGCTCATCGGCAAGATCCGCCGTCCGGACTTCTGCTGCGACTTCTGCAACTAGGTCCCACTCTGAGTTTCGGCGGACGGCAAAACTGCTGGTACGCTCCAGGCATCCTAAGGTTTTGTCGTTCATTTTAAGGAGAGATCAAATGCCTGAAGCTATCGCCTCCGCCGACGGAACCCAGATTTCACGTGACCGCCTTGCAGAGTTGTTAAACGAAGATCTTGCCCGCGAATATCAAGCGATTATTGCCTACGTGGTCTATTCCCAGGTACTCAGCGGCGCGCAATACATGGACATCGCCAACCAACTCGAACTCCACGCCAAGCAGGAGCTCGACCACGCTCTTACCCTTTCGCGCCAGATCGATTACCTCGGCAAAATGCCGTCCGTCACTCCCAAGCCGGTACGCACCTCGAAAGATGCAAAAGAGATGCTGCGATTCGATCTCGATAATGAAAATGAAACCGTGCGCAACTACCGCGACCGTATTCGCCAATGCGAGGCACTGGGTGAATACGCGATGGCCGAGCAGATCCGGCAAATCCTGGTGCAGGAGCAGGACCATCAAATCGATTTAGCGACCGCACTGGGCGAAGATGTGCCGGACCTCAGCGGTCCCGTGGGGCGGAAGCGGTAAACGCTTTTCGCAAACCTTGGAGATTCTCACCTTTGAAAGCCGCAAAGGGTATGGCAGCCGGCCAGCCCTGGTTTCCCAAGGCAGGGATCGGGCGCATCGTTTTATGTTGGCCAAATTGCGCGGCAGACTGCCACGCAATTTCGGGCGGCCTCTACACGCACGGGCTCCGTCGCGCACGCAGCTTCTTGGTGCCGACAGCGCTCTCAAAAGCTCGGGTCGGACAGCACGAACGGGAAGGGCACGGCTTCAAGAAGCCTGCCCTGAGCGAAGTCGAAGGGTGCCGTTGGGAGCGCGGTTTGATAATCCGCGACGAAGGAGCGGCAAGCGCGGACGAGTGGCCTATCCTTTTGCGCGGATTCTTATTTGCGTTATCTATGCTTATGGCGCCCCATCTCTTCGGCCGCGCTCAGAGCAGGCTCTTGCATTTTCTTGCCGAGATTCCAGGCGATGCTACCGACACAACTTTTGTCCTTACACGCAAATCCGGTTGCGCATGCTTTCGTAGTTTCCACCCCTTCGCAAAACCCGCGAAAAACGTGGCACCTACGGTTAGCGATGACGGCGATAGCAAAGCAGGCACCCGCCACGTACAGCGCGAGCATTCAATAGCAGGACATGCACAACGGTGTACCTGCTGGGCTGTTTTCGCTAATGATCTGTACAATGGGCAGTACACTTTCTTAGACTCCCTGTGAGACATCGATACCGGAAGCCGCCGATTGCCGAAGCCGTGTGTGAGTTCCAGTTTGTGGGAACGAGAGAGTGGGATTGGACAATACCCGGTTTGGTGTATCAGGAAATAAAATCAGAATTTCCGGAGAAGAAGCAAGAGAAAGCGTTTGAAATCAACATCACCCCGCAGGAGGGCCGAATCCAGCAGAATCTCGCGGGAACGCTGTCCAAAATGCGATTTCTTAGTCGAGACGGCTCTGCGATGGTGCAGGTCGGGCCCGATCTCTTGGCCGTAAATGTTTCAGCCCCGTATCCCGGCTGGGAGGTGTTTGAGGAACTTCTGCGTCGTCAATTTGAAATCTACAAAAATATTGCGGAGCCCGGCGGATTCAAGCGGATCGGCCTTCGATATGTGAATAAGATACAGTTTCCTAGCAACGCAATAGAAAGTACCAAATATTTTAATTATTACATTCACTTACCTGAAACTTTAGAACAGAGGCACGGGCCGTTTTCAATGCGCGTTTTACACGAATTCGACGAACAACGCGACATACTGAATTTGCAAATGGGGCATTTGCCGCCAACTGGTGACAGCCTCACAATAGCCTTAGACCTTGACTATTACTTGGGGAAACCCGAATCCATAGGCCTGAGTGATGCGTTGCCGTGGGTTGCAACCGCACACTCACGAATCGAGGACATGTTTGAAGCATCTATTACTGATGAGACAAGAAAGCTGTTTGAGGTGATTGAATGACGATGGCCCTTCTCGAACAAGAAGAACTCGATTCCACCCCAACTGCATTTTTTGACTGGTCCATTTATGCTCCGAAGTCTTCAGCCCAAACAGATCGGTCATCGCCCATGACATTCATCAACTTCGGCCCACAAATAGTGCTGAGCGCCACCGAGATCTTTGCTTTGGGGCAGAGTGTCACAGATGTGAGCGTACAAGATCGGTTTTCCTTGCCCCTGGTCGGCGACTTCTCTGCCAAGAACCTTAAACATCTGTCTGCGATCGCCAAGTTGCTGATTCCTGAGCTCCGAGAAATGACATCAGGGGAAAGAAGGAATTTGCACAGCTATTACAAGAAGGTGTACCGAAAGGTGTAGCGGTGTTTGGCGATGACATTTTTCCGTACCTCCCGGAAAACATAAAGCCGTTTTCACAACAGCTGAAGCAGTTCCCTGAAAATTATGAGAAGTGGGTTTACGCCGCAGCTTATCGTTCGGAGACTTACCAGGGCGACGTTTTTGCCGATGTACCCTTTGTCTTTGTAGATGAGGACGGTGATCCAGCCCAAGCCCAGCTTGCCGGCATGGTGGTCTCGAACACGTGCGATACGCAGCCGAATCAGGGAGAGTTTGTTGTGTTGGCTCCGCTGATCGATTTAGAGACCTACCGCCAAAGCAGCGAATTAGAAGGGGAAGAGCTCGCGAATCACGTTCGAGCTGTAACTGAAAACAAGATATCCAATCTCATGTTCTTGCCGCGCAGCGAAACTACTTTAGATTCCTTAGTGGATTTCGGAAACCTGTGCTCGGTGTCAGGCGCATATTTTCATCAGAAAAAAGGCAAAAACCGTATAGTCTCGCTTTCATTGGTGGGGCACTATTTCATGCTGGTCAAACTTGCGTACCACTTCACTCGACCCGAAGCGGCTGACGCGTTGCGTGACTCCGTTGTTCAGCCCGGCGGGGATTAGAATCCTCTTTTGGTGGTTGCCCACCTTTTCGAGCTGTTTTGCGTGCGCAGTTCCCGCCGAGGCGTGCCCCATCCTCTCGCGTCTGTGCGAAAGGGTGGGTAGAACAAATCTCAACTCCAAACAGAACACTGTAAAGAATAGGTTCGAGGTTTCCACGCTTGCAAAGAACGCAAGTGTGGAGCACCCTCACTGGTGGAGAACTACTAAAAAAATAAAGGCTGGGGCATCCGCCAACTTGAATATAAGCGGGATTATGTACCCTGACAGAGGGCATAATTTCCCGTTTAGCTTGGAGGTATACCGCAAATGCTGAAGAAAACCCGGGTGTGCGTAAATATTGTGGTTGGTGTTCTTGCATTATTGCTAGTTACATTCACGATTCCGGATATGCGCCTAAACATAGGCCTACTCATACTGTTCTGGGTAATTGCGGTGGTCACTACTGCTGCCTCGGAGGTGTTAGAGGATAAGCCAGGCAAGGTCATTATTAAATGGACAGCAAGCGCGGCAATTGGATGGGCCATCGTGTTTGTGTGTGCATATTTTGTCATTGCGTATGAAGACTCACCTCATTTGTCGGCTTATTTCACTTTCGTGTCGGTTGGAGACACGACGGAAGACCCCATGAACTCCTATTTCAATTTGGCACTGACTCTCAGGAACGACGGGATTCCTACGACTGTAAAAAAGTGGTATCTCGACGTTACCCCGCCGGGACAGCCGGTTCGGCATGCAGGTTGGTTGCTAATTGCGCGCGGCGTCCATCGATTGGCGCGACGAGATGGAGTGGTGATTACATTTTCAGGTGACGAGGATGATTTAGCACACAAAGTGCAAGAGACTCCTTTTGGCGTGGGCGCTAGACCGTGGGGCTATCTTCAATTTGTCGTAAGGAATATGCCTTTTAAAACGGCTGGGCAAGCGGGAACGCTACTTCATCTCGTATTAGCAGACGACGATGGTCATCAAGGCGTAGTGGACTATGTCATGAGCGGCGAGCAAGAGCAGTTAGCTCCGGGAACGTATGCGCAGCCCGGAACAAAGATGCCCCTTGATTAGGCTTGGGGGTGGCCCAGCCTTTCAGATTGAATTCCCATTTGGGGTTGCCCCACGCTCAGCTGGTGAGCGTTTTGGGCTTACCCTGCTTCGGTTTCCAGCGTGCGACCATGCAGCCGTCCGGAAAGACTCTGGCGATGTAATCGATGGGAATCTCTTTCCCGTCTCGATGCCGAAGAACGTAGTCTCCTTGTTGAAGGCCATCGGCTAGATATTGCTGAAACAATCGTGTGGTCTTTGAATATATGGAAGGAGCCGTCACGTCATCTATTCGCATGCCGAGCAACTCGGCTCGGCTGTAACCGAGAAGTTCACAAACTCCGTCCGTCACGTCCAAATAGAATCGCTGCTCATCGACGAATGCAACGTATCTTCCCTCCAGCTCTTCATGGGAATGGCCGGGTGCCCCTCGATAAGAGCGAAGGCGTTGTCAAGGCGTAGCTGTCCTGGCGGTGCGAAGCACCGGTGATTTTTGCCAGAGAGGTTGAAGGACCAAGACTCTGGAAAATCTCACGCTGAATCAGTTCTCGGTGAAACATCGTTTCACCAACCATCGATTCGGCCAAAGCATCGACCATGATTCTTCTATGCGAACATCCCGTCTGTACGGGATGCGAGAGCGCCCAATCAATATTCGCGGTCTATCCGCTTTGGCGGACGACCAGGGGCACCCGCGGGCTGCTCTCGATGCGAACGATCTCTGGATATGCGGTCTGGGTGCGCAGCATCCAGTAGAGTCGTACCGCTAATTTTCTTGCCGCTGCCACTTTGGCCACGGCTTTCGGCTTAGAGTGGCAGCGATGCAGATACTGCTTGCAAAATCCGGGATCGTAGCGCACCGCAATCTGCGCCGCTTCGACCAGCAGCGAACGCAGCATGCGATTGCCTTGCTTGGTGATCGATCCCAGCTTCTGGCGTCCGCCCGAAGAGTGCTCGCGCGGAATCAATCCCAGATAACTGGCCACCTGCTTGCCGCGAGGAAACCGGCTTACCTCGCCGATGGTCAGCACGAACGCCAGTGCCGTGTTCGGACCCACTCCCGGTTGCGTCATCAGCAACTTGGCTTGCGGGTTCTCTTCCGCCGCGTGCTGCACCGCCAGGTCGAGGGCGCCGATCTGCTGGTTCAACATCACCAGCAGTCCCAGCAAATCTTCCCGCCGGCACGCCGCCCAGGGTTTTAGCGGCAGCTCCCGCAACAACTGCATTCCGGTTTCGCTCCACAGTTTGCGCTTCCTCTGCATTCCCTTATTCAGAGAAAGGTGTTGCAGTTCGTTTTTCACGCGCGTGCGGATCAACACCAGCTTATGCCGATGCAGCACCAACTGGCGCAAGTCGCGCACCTCCCGGTCCGGCGACCACAAGCGCGGAAACCGCCCTTCCACCACCAATCGCAGAATGTGGGCGGCGTCCCGCTTGTCGGTCTTCTGCTTGCGCACGTAACTGGCCCGGATCTCGGCCGCATCCCCGATCCACATCGCGTGCCCCAGGTCCTCAACCAGTTCGATGAACCACTGACTGTTGCCCGTCGCTTCCATGCCGATCAGCACCGGCCCCGCCAGTCCCTGATAAAACTGCTGCGCTTCTCCTTCGGCGTGCACCAGCTTGCGCTCCCCCGTTTCTCCTGTCTCTGTGTCCAGCCAGCTCACTTGCTGCCAGCTGGGATGAAAATCACACCCTATAATCATCATCTGCGAAGGCTCCTTCTTTCCCCAGCGTCTTTGGTCCTTCAACCGAAAGACTAGCTCGGGAACCAGTTCGAGCCTTCGCTCTTATCCAATCAATTTCTCGCGTTCTTTGCGAGAAGTGGGCCTCCAGAGGCGGCCTGTGGAAAATTCTTGTCAAGCCCCCTTTTCACTCAAATCCCGCTCAAGCCACTGATTGCAATCCAAATATAAACGGGATTGTGCATTTCACGCAGGTGCGCGTATGATTAGCGCAATTCTGTGGAGGTGCCTAGATGATCATGGATATTTCCATTGCAGTCGGCGCAGCGCTGGCCCAATTTGTTACAGCGTATTGGGGGTGGCAAGTGGCTGCTACTGACCCAGCGCTCACCGCGAAAGAGAAGAATAAGTACACCATAAAGTTCATGATCACAGGGCTGGTCGGCATCGCGCTTGTGGGAGTGGCCGCCTATCGAGGGGAGCGTACCGAGCGTGCGCACTTTGCGATACAAGCTAGCACCGCATTGCAGCCGATCCCGTTCATCGCGGATAAGAACCTATTGCTTGATATTAATTATCACAATGTAGGCACAGGAACTGCTTACAACTTCCTCCATGCGGAACGTGCATACATAGAAAACGATGACTCACTCATAAGCCAAAAGAAGGCGGTTGAAACCTTTAAGTCGGACCTGACAAAACCTACCGCGACTGGCACTACTGTTTCTAAGGATGAGCAGGGCTTCATTACGGCTTGGGGGCCGATGCTTTCGCCGGAAGACGTTGACAACCTACAGCGCGGGCGTCGTGTGGCCTTGGCCGTGGGCGAGATGCGATATGAAGATGACTTCGGGTCCCACGATAAAACTATTTGCTTTATGGTTCAGCCGCCGCCAGGGTCGCCAATAATATTCAAGAATTGCGATGGTCAATACAACCAAGAGCATTAGGCTATGCCGCTCGCGTGAGCGTTCTGTATTCCAAATTGTCGGAAGCGATGAGTCTCAGCATGGTATCGCGGAACAAATAGGGGTTTTTACGATTATCAAATCGCCACGTCATCTCGTTCAAATAGGCTTGCAGATGCTTTGCGCTAACCCGATGCCACGTACCAATGATGCCGCGCTTCAACAGCGAGAACGCGGATTCTACCGTGTTAGTGTGAATGTCGGTTCCGATACGGACATATTCCTTCTTGGAATGATTCACCGCCTGATGCTTTTTACGTGGTACTCCGGCGCTCTCCATTGCATGAGGATATGCGGCGAAGTCATCCGTCACGATCACATCCACGTCACCGCTGACGTTCTCGCTGATGTACTTGGCCAGTGTTCCCGACTTGGAGTCTGCGGCATGGAAGAACCGCAGATCGCCGCCGCGCTCACGGATACCGATCACAACCTCTTTTGCCTTTTTGCCAGCGTAAACGCCCCATCCGATCTTTTTGCCGCCTACGTAGGTCTCATCTACTTCAACGGTGCCATCCAATTTGGGAGTGGTGACCTGTTCAACAGCATGACGGATGCGATGACAGAGATACCAAGCAGTGCGATAGTTGATTCCCAGCATTCGCTTCAATTGATTTGCGCTGACACCCTTGCGGGATTGGCACATTATGAAAGTAGCAAGAAACCATTTTGTCAAAGGCAGGTGCGTATCGTGGAAGATCGTGCCAGCAGTAACGGAGAATTGATAACCGCA
>DATNAF010000408.1:0-10914 GCA_035572845.1 Terriglobales bacterium | reverse complement strand
CGTTGAAAAAGCTCGTTACGACAAGATGCTGGCGCACGAAGAAATTCGTGCCATGATTACCGCGCTCGGCACCGGTATTTCGAAAGAAGATTTCGATCCCACGAAACTGCGCTACGGAAAAATCATCCTGATGACTGACGCGGACGTAGACGGTAGCCATATCCGTACGTTGTTGTTGACGTTCTTCTTCCGCCACATGCAGGACTTGATCAAGCGCGGCAATGTATACATAGCGCAGCCTCCGCTCTTCTCCATCAAAAAAGGCAAGTCGCAGCAATACATCAAAGACGAGCGCGATTTTGTAAAAGTGATGGTGAAGCGCGCTGCTGAAGGTCTCATTGTCCGTTACGGCGAGGGCGCGGCCAAACTGGAAGGCTCGGCGCTGGCCAAGTTCATTACCGTACTGAATGAATACCTCACCTTCTACGACAAAGTGAACAAGCGCTTGCGAGCAGAGAAAGTCACCGAGCTGTTACCTAAGCTCGAACTCGCCAAGCGCACCGACTTCGAGGGCGAGAAGAAATTGCAGCCGAAGAAAATCGAGAAGCTGGAAAAGGAATTGAAGAAGCTGCAGAAAGAACTTCAATTCAAAGATGTCGAAGCCCGCTTCGACGAGGAACATAATCTTTGGGAAGTTCGTTACTTGAATTCGCAAGGAGCTGAGCACCTCATCAATTGGGAGCTCGCGTCAACGCCTGAGTACCGGCAGATGATTGCCAAGTTCAAGCAGATCGAGCCTTACATGGAACCGCCCTTCGTCATCGAAACCCTGACCAAGGGATCGTCTGCCGGCAACGGCGCAGGCGCAGAAGATGGGGACGGTGCAGCGAGTAATGAGGATGGGGGCACGGGCGTCGCCGCCCGTGCGGAATCGAGCGAAAAGAAGCTGGCCAAATCCAGCAAGAAAGCCGTCAAAGAAGAAGTAGAAAAATCCACAGCCCGCGAGCTCTTCGACTACGTCCTCGGCGAAGGCAAAAAAGAATTCACTGTTCAGCGCTACAAAGGCCTCGGCGAGATGACCGCGCCCCAACTCTGGGAAACCACTATGGACCCCGAGCGCCGGACCCTGCTCTCAGTGAAGCTCGAAGATATAGCCGAGTGCGAAACTATCTTCACCACGCTCATGGGCGAAGACGTCGAAGCCCGCCGCAAGTTCATCGAAGAAAACGCGCTCGACGTAAAGAACCTGGATATCTAATTCTTGGTAGCGATGTGGGGCGGGCGCCCTCGCCCGCATTCGGCCTTTTTTCAACGATCTCGCGTCCACTCTTCCATCCGCACTATTACTTCCTCGCTTTCTCCTGTTTTACCCCTGTACTAAATTCTGTCTGAGACAGGGTACAGGTTTTCTCTTCTGCCCCCGATAGAGGGTTGGTGGTCAAGCGCCGCATTTCGACTGTTGGGGCGTTGCCACAAATAAAAGAGGAGAAGATCGAAATGACAAAGCAGATCAAAACTTCCGCAACTTTGGCTATTTTGCTAACCGCGCTTGCCGCAAGCGGCCAAATCTCGCCACAGGCGCGGGTAACCGTGCCTTTCTCATTTGTGGCCGGAGGCACAAGTTCACCGGCAGGGGATTATAAGATTTCATTCAACCAAGATCGAAACGTGGTTACATTAATCAGCAACAGTTCTAAACCCGTCATGTTTCTCACCATCAGCGCGTGGCCGTCGCCGGACGGAAGAAGTTATCTTCGGTTTCATCACTATGGCGAGAATTGGTTTCTGGAGAGAATCGCAATAAACGGCATGGCCCAGGAAGTCCCGATCGACAAACGCGTTAAAGAAGTCTTCACTGCGTCCAACCAAGGGACCGGAGGTCCCGTTTCTTCTGATGTTGCCGTCCATTAATCCACCAATAACTACTTCTGGCCCGCTGTTCCGGGCCGGTTTCGGTTTTTGACCGGCCCGGGCAGCGCCATTCCGATATTTACCCCAGTTTGTTCGGACCTTTGTTCCAGCTTCTACATAGCTTGCAAGGCCATGCCAGGTGTACGTTCTCTGAATAGGACCGGAGATTCTTCCTCCCCTTCCAGGTCCGCATAATTGGGAGGCTCCATGAAGAACGTGTCGGGGATGTGGCGTGAGTCGCGGGTGCGACTGGGTCTGTTCGGAACCAGTTTGTTCGTTTTATTTCTGATATTAAATTTCCGCTTGTCGAACGCTGCGGCAGCATCGCCTCAGAATCAGGCGTCACGGGATACATCTCAGTCCGAGCAGATTGCGGACGATGGCGCCGCTGCTCTCACTATCTACAACCAGAATTTTTTTGTTGCTCGCGAATACGTGCCGCTGGATTTGAAGGCGGGACTGAACGAAGCTCGTTACACCGGGGTAGCGGCGCACCTGGAGCCGGATTCGGTGATCCTGCGCGATCCTCATGGACGCGTGCTGCAGATCCTGGAGCAGAACTATCGCAACGACCCTATCTCGCAGGAGCTCCTGCTTTCCTTCTACGAAGGCAAGACGATTGACTTTTCAGTTGGACGCAACGCCGACGGCAGCGATGTGAAGGTGAAGGGCAAAGTTATTCGCAGCGGGTACGTGCCGCCCAATTACGTTAACGGGTATCCGCAGCAAGCGTCGACCCAGCCGATCATTGAAGTGGACGGTGTGCTGCGCTTCGGTCTTCCCGGGCAGCCGATATTTCCTGCGCTTAGCGCAGATTCAATTCTCAAGCCGACACTAAACTGGCTGCTCCAAACCAACTCTCCCGGAAAGTTTAACGCGGAGATTTCTTATGTCAGCGGCGGCATGAGCTGGCAATCGGATTACAACGTGGTAGTGCAGGACGATCCGGGGAAGAAAACCGATTTGCTGGACATGATCGGCTGGATCACCATGCATAACCAGAGTGGCAAGACATTTGAGAATGCGCGAATCAAACTCCTGGCGGGCGATGTCAGCAAAATTCAGGAGCCGACGCTTGCCGGCCGAGCGTATGCAGCGAAAGCCATGGCTATGAACGAAGATGCGATGGCACCGGCGGTCCAGGAAAAATCATTCGACGAATTCCATCTTTACACGTTGCAGCGCCCGACCACCCTGCGCGACGAAGAGACGAAACAGGTGGAGTTCGTTAGTTCGACCGGAATTCATGCGCAACGTTTGTTTATTTATGACGGCGCGCAGCTGTCGCAATACGGTTATTACAATCCCGACCAGATGCGCACGGATGCGAACTACGGCACCGCTTCAAATCCGAAAGTCTATGTGATGGAAGAGTTCAAGAATTCTGAGGGCAATCATCTTGGAATAGCTCTGCCTAAGGGCAAATTGCGTTTCTATCGCCGCGACACCGATGGCCATCTGGAGTTCGTGGGCGAAAACACAATCGACCACACGCCAAAAGATGAGACGATTCGGGTCTATACCGGCAACTCGTTTGACGTTGTCGGCGAACGTAAGCGCACCAATTATCACGTCGATTCGAGCCAGCACTGGATGGATGAATCGTTTGAAATTCGCATTCGCAATCACAAGAAGGACCCGGTCGATGTGCGAGCGGTCGAACATCTCTATCGCTGGACGAATTGGAAGCTCACTCAGCAATCGGCAGACTACAAAAAGAAAGACGCGCAGACGATTGAGTTCCCAGTGACCATCCCAGCGAACGGAGAACAGGTCATCACCTACACGGTTCACTACTCGTGGTAGGCAGTTGCCGGTGTGTCCCCGGGTGGCGTGTCTCGCGCGCTTTTGGGTGCAGGATAGATGCGGTCGAAAATTATCCATAGCAGAGCGATCACTATAAATACGAGCACGCTGCCTTCAGGACCGACTGGGCCTCCAGTAAGCCAGCGCGAGCCATGGAACGATGAACGCAGCAGGTGGCCGGGAGCAACTTGGCCGCTATCCCGAACGGAGTACAGAAAGCTCTCCCCCCAGTCCCACGAGGCGTGCATACCGATGGCGAACCAGAGCGTTCCAGTTCGCCGCACGGTCAAGCAGAAGAACAGGCCGATGCATGCCGCGGCGACGGCGCCAACCCACGACTCGCCGCTATTTCTCAGATGAATGAAGCCGAAAGCAAACGACAGCAGAATTGCCGCCGGCCAGAAGCCGATACCCTCAGCTAATGTAAATAGGCTGTATCCGCGAAAGAGAAAATCCTCATACAGCCCCACAACCAGGAACACCGCACCCCAGAATGCGGCAAACTTTAACACCCGCATGCCGTGCAAAACCAGACGGCCAAAATGAAAAACGCCAACTCCTCGCATCACCAGTAGCAGCAACGTAATTGCCAGCAATCCCCAAACTGCTCCCAGCCAGAATTGTTTTCCGAAAGTCCCACGTAGTGGTAATCCGTACGTTCCAAAGCGGCGACCCTCGAGCTTCCCAAGAAATAATGCGGGCATCAGTGCGGCCACCAGGAGCAAACATTCTTCTAAAAGCTGGAACCACAGTAGACTTGTTGAGTCCGTCCGGTTTGGGAGTGTGGCGATGGCGATTGATAACAACACAAGCCGAATCACATAATAAAGAGCAAAGTAAATGAGAAGACGCCAGATTGGCCGTACTCCGTTAGCGTCTGCGAAAAAAAGATCAAAGGCTAACATGGGCGAAACCCGCGGCCGGTCGGGCTTTGTAGTGGATTCGGGTAAGTTATCTTCGGGCAGTTGATCCATTGCCGTTTTCACTGACGCGCCGACACATGGTAAAACAAACCCTCCTGCCTATGTCTGGAATCTTTTCATCGCAACGCTTCGGAAGGCCGCAGATTTTCGCCGCCGCTCTGCTGCTGGTGTTTATTGGCGAGTGTGGATGGCTGGTAGCGCACGAGTATCCCAATGCGACCGGGCAAGACGAGCTTGGACGCATTGAGGAAGGGTTGGCGCAGTGGCATGGGGTCGGTATTGCGGGCACGCCAACAATTCGTACGCCACTCGGACCTTTGCCGGGCGGCAGTGAACTTTACGACCCCCATCATTCACCACTTTGGTCGCTGATCGCTGCCGCTCCACTGGCGATTTTTCATGTTCCGGCGGATTCACCACGGTGGCTTTGGCTCACCCGCGCTCCTTACATTCTGTTTGGTACTTTGCTGGGCGCCTCGTTGTGGTATGTCGCCCGCCGCCTTTACGGAAACGCTGGGGGCTACATCGCTCTAACGCTTTACTGTTTTTCACCGGCGGTAATTCGCAGCTGCACATTGTGGGTGGCGGAGCCCGATATCGCCGGAGCGTGGGGAACATTTGGAGCAGTGTTCACCGCCATCGCGGTGGCGCATACGCTGTACGCTCCGCGCGAGGTGGTGCTGTGGAACTTGCGCCGGATCGTGCTTCTAGCCGTATCGCTGACTTTGGCTGTTGGATCGCAATTCGGCTTGGCGATAGTCATTCCGGTATTGCTGGTATTTATGTTGTATCTCGCGCCCGATCGCAAACGTGCCGCTGTGGTAATTCTCGCATCGGCCTGCTTGATTGCATTGCTGCTGCTCTTTGCCTCATATTTTTTCCATCCCGCACTCTTCCTGCATGGACTGACGCATGCTCGCTTTCTCGATGCGAATTGGCACGCCTTGTTAATGCCAGGCGCTTACAGGCAATTGCTGAAAGAGATCGCCGGCAGCGGCCCGGTATTGCTACTGCTGTTTCCTGCGGCGCTGGTCATATTCCTGGCGTGGCCGCGAACTCGTTATTTCGGGAATGCTGCGCCGTTGCTCATGGCGGCGTTGTTTTTTTTGCAGCGAGTGCTTTCGCCCCATGCGGCGGGTTCGGTTTTCAGCATCACGGCGGTAGTATTCCTGTTCGTATTTATCTCGGGGATTGTCGCCGACCTGCTCGAAGCCAAATCCCTCGAATCATTTAGCGCTGTTCTCGTGGGACTGGTCGCGGCGAACGCCCTTTGGGACCTGGTCGGACTGGCGCGGATTGGCCACTGAGGGGTCGGTAACCAACGAATTTGACTTAAGTTTTCGCAACCTTCGGCCAAGTTGTACGTTCTAATTAGCAGAGGTGGGTATGCGTAACGCACTTCGAAATCGATTCGCCGCTCCTATTCTTTTGGCAGGGCTAGGCGCTCTCCTGGTTTTATCAGCCTCGGCGCAGACTGCTGGAATGCACGGCAACGGAATCTCTCCTCGCGGTGTTCCCGCAAGCGTGACCTCGTTCGGATTCGGCGGGCATCCTGGCTTCCACGGCGTTCCGGCGAGCGTAACTTCACAAGGTTTTGGCGCGCGCAACAACTTCCACGGCGTTCCCGGCCACGTCGGTTCATTCGGTTTCGGCGAGCATCGCGATGGATTCCATAGAAGACCTTTCGAGCATGGCCGTCGTCACATCCACCGACCTTTTGCCGTTTACAGCCCTTACTATGGCGGATACTCTTACGCCCCCTATGCTTATCCGTATTATTACGACGGAGAGGATTACAGCGACTCAGCCGATTCTCAAGCTCCTCCCGCCGATTATCGCAACGACTACCGGAATGATGATGATCGGGAGCTTTTAGATCAGGATTATCGCTCGCAACCGAGCCGACCAAAAGAGAGTTCTGAAGCCGGCGGCGAGCCAGTCGCCGCTCAACCCAGCACGTTGCTCATCTTCAAAGATGGACACCAGCAGGAAATTTCGAACTACGCCATTGTGGGATCGACCCTTTACGATCTGAGCGAAGGGCGGTCGAAAAAGGTGCAGCTTGCAGATCTTGATCTGCAGGCGACGGTGAAAGAAAATGACGAGCGTGGAGTAGAATTTCAGCTTCCCGCGCAAGCGCGGTTGAATTAGGATTACAGCGGATGAGCGGGGCAACTCACTTGCCTCCCAACAAGCCACGTTATCGAGGGCTTCAGCCCCTGTGATTAAGTTTTCACGATTCATGCTGGCAATTGCGTTTATCGCTCCAGGCGCCATGGCGCAGACTCGTGGCTTCGCGCCGCAACCGCGATTCGGTGCCATCTCACGAAATCGAGTCGTAATCGCACGTCCGCATCACGCTTTTCATTCCGGGTACGGCTACTACGGCACACCTTATTTTTACTCGGATTACTATGAACCGTCCGAGTTTGAATACCAACCGCCCGAGACATCTCCGCCGCCAGTCCAGGTACAAGTAAAGACTGAGCCATTGCCTGATCCGGTGCTACTCGAACTGCACGGCACCCGCTGGGTCAAAGTCACGAATTTTGGCGAGGCATCTGATCGCGCGCTGGCTGGCGCAACCTCAGCTGATACGCAGGCTAAAGTCAAAGCACTCCCGCCCGCAGTGCTGGTTTATCGTGACGGTCACAGCGAGGAATTAAGCAGCTATTCGATCATTGGTGGATCGATTCACACCAAATCGAATTATTGGAAAACCGGCATCTGGACGCGAACTATTCCCGTTGCTGATCTCGATATTCCGGCTACGCTGCAGGAGAATGAAAAACGCGGAGTCAATTTCGAGTTGCCCTCCGGACCTGACGAAGTGATGCTGCGTCCCTGATGCTGCTTCAAAAACTTGCCTGTGCGTGCGCCAAAATGACTGCCGTTGTCGACGGCATGGAATCGTAATACCCTACCATGCGTTTCGTTTCAGGCGCATCGTACCCAGCCAAATTGTGCGCCCAGCGAAAACCAATCGGCTGATACAAGAGTTCGGCATCGATTTGGAACGGCCTTTGCGCGTTGCCCAGCGCGACCGAATAGTGGACCGAATCTCCAGCATCTGTGAAATTGGGGTCGTCAGCAGCATCGCCAATAACTGCGATATCTTTGCCTGCGTTCCGCTTATTAAATCCAGCGGGGAGTAGGCGATTATCTTTCAGGTATCCAACCGCCGCCGCCAGCCCGGTTGTCACGCGCCCGTCCTGGTCCCTCAAGATCGGCTCATAGATCTCGACCTGGTCGGCACTGGCAATTTCGCGGAAGTGCGGTTCGAAGCGTGAGCCATCGATGTCGTTCACGTTGCCTTTGATCGATCCGTCAGGATTCAGCGCGCCTGACTCAAATACCGTCTGCCCATTGTGATCGCGAATTACGATGTGTAGCCACGCGCGGCGCGATGGAAACGCTGTAGGCAGTTTGTGTCCGGTCAAATTTTCGACCAGAATATCTGCCTCAAGTTTTCCAGAAGTGACATTGACCTTTTGAATCGTCACTCGCGCCGCCTGCGTCTGCAGGAACTCAACCGTCCGCCTGGCTTCGGCGGTCAGTTCTGTCGGCATGGCGGAGACACTCAGGTCATTGCGGTATTCATTCAGCAGTCGCAGAACAAAAAAGTTCCCGCCTAGAAACGTGTGTTGCCGAACTCCTATCCGCAACCCTCCCATAACGGCGGCGATCGGGGCCGGACCCTGCACTTCCGGCATGTGGCACGATTGGCAAGTGTTTCGGTTCGGATAATCGCTGTGCAGCCACTCCTGGTAAGGCATCTGCTCGGGAAACTCTCCGAGCACTTTTCCACCGGGCGCAAGCGACTTCGTGTACAGCGTGTGGCAGGTCGCGCAAAGGGCAGAGTCGAGGACGTGTTCCGCCGCCGTGGGCCGGAATCCACCAGTCGAAGTCTGCATGATGCTAGCCTGCGAATTTTGTATTACGAATGGGCCAAATTCCTGATGGGCAGTATTCGATTGCGGAGTTTCGATCTGAAAGCCGCCATTAAAACTTTCCCGAGTGCCGAAATTTTGTTGCGTGATCTGATGGCACACCGAACAAGTTACGCCGTCTTCCGCGCTGGCGTTCTTCTTAGGATCACGATCAAAGGGAAGATGGGCAAAGACCTCTCCCAGCTTGCCGTTCTGCTTGGCTTTATATCGCGCCATGGGCATGTGGCAATCTGCGCAACCATCTTCAATTTCGGCTTTAGATTCAGGATGGTCGATATCCTCCCGCCGCACGCTCGCCTGCCAATAGGGATCGCGTGCGGAGTTCCCCATGATGCTCGAGCGCCATTCGAAGCCGATCGACACATCGTTCCCGTCGGGAGTGGTGAGCCCGTTATGACACGCGAGGCAACGGTCAGAAGTGTGGAATTCTGCCTGCGGTGCCTGCTGTTTATCCGCACCGTGCAATAGCGTGGGCATGGCTGCCATGGTCGCCAGCGCAAATAACGACAGCAAATCGTGAACCAATCTCCGCATCACCAGCCTTCGTTGATCTTTCCGTCTTGCCAGTCCCAAAGGAAATACAGTTGCAACTGCACCGCCCGCCCTGCGGTATTTGAAACCGGCACGCGCACCCCGAGGTCGCCGCGAATGTGCTGGCGGTGGCTGATGGTCACCTGCATTTGTGGCAGAACGTCCCAGTCAGTTCTTGCGCCGTCTATTAAGTCGCGTTGAGCGAGAAACTCGAACATCGGCGTCCAGGCGCGTCCCAAGCCCCGATCAGCCATGATGGTCTGCCCGATCGCGGTGTTAAAGAAAATCGATTGCGGAGCGATTGCGGTATGGCGAGGCAGGTCAGCGCCGAATTGAGTTTGAATCGAAGTATTGTGAAACAGTTGGTCGTATGCGACGAAAGTTTCAAAGGTGGTCGTTCCACTGCCAAATCCGCGCGTCCGGTTTCCGCTCGGGACCAGCACGCTGCCTTGCAGCGCCATAATCGATCCCGAGCGAAGGTTCGAAAACAAAACCCGCTTCACGCCAAATGTCGTGTCGCCAACTCCGCCATACCAGGTGTGGTTTTCATCCTGAAAATTGATTGGGACATCGACTTCAATCTGGTTCTTCTTTCCGAAGCGCTGCTCGTGAATGATGTGGGTCTCGCTTCCGGGCGCGCCTCTTGCATTCACTGCAGTCGAGACAACCTCTTCGTCTTCGGGATAGGCCTTTTCTGTGACCATCGCTCGCGGTAAATTAAGCTCGCCGCGCGGCCATGAATTCGGGTTATTCTCCCGGCAGAAGTGACGCAAATATCCGATAACTTTGTTGATCTGCTCCGGCGTAAGCGCCTGTTTGAACGATGGCATGATCTGTGAAAATCCGCGATATTGCCCGCCATGAACAATGACGGCGCGGTAGTCGTTGTCCAGTTCTGCCGTGGTCTGATCGCAACGGGTGAAGTCGGGGAACGAATCGGGAGGTTCAAATCCAGCAAGAGATTTTGGAGTGCCCTTGCCATCGGATCCGTGGCAGGCGACGCAGGCGGTCTTATAGATGTGCTCACCGGTGTCGAGTTGCAGCGAGCCAGTTTCTGCGAACAGAATGCCCGCTGCCAGACAAACCAATAGCGTGACGAGTGAGGCTGGAACAACACCTCTGGGTCTTTCTTGCATAGGATCAGGCGTTTACGTTCACGCCAAGCCCACCCTAACTCCTCTGATGATCGTAGTTCAAAATCAGGTACGGAAATTCGCCGGAGACGTGAAAATTGGGGCTGATGACGCGTATTTCCTTTGTGGTTCCTGGTGATCGCGGGAGGTCAAAAGGAACCCGCGACGTGGTATAATAAATCAACTCCGAATCAGATACTAAGTCCATTATTTTGCAATAATTTGCGAGCCTATCGCGAGATCGACTCGAACAGGTTTCCCAGGATTTAGCTAAGTACTAAAAGCTAACGGCTAAGAGCTTCTTTCTATGGCAGACGATCAAAATCCCCAACTCCCCTTAACTCCTCCTACTGGCGACAATGGTCCGGGCGCGGCGAACATTCAGCCGGTCAATATTGAAGAGGAGATGAAGCGGTCGTACCTCGACTATTCGATGTCGGTCATTATCGGCCGTGCGCTCCCCGATGTGCGCGACGGACTGAAACCCGTGCATCGGCGGATTTTGTATCACATGTACGACACCGGTCTGTTGCACAACCGGCGCTATGTGAAGTGCGCAAGGGTCGTCGGCGAAACCATGGGTAAGTACCATCCGCATGGCGACACCGCGCTGTACGATGCGCTGGTCCGGATGGCGCAGACTTTTTCTTTGCGCTACCCGCTAGTGGATGGCCAGGGTAACTTCGGGTCAGTGGATGATGATCCGCCGGCCGCAATGCG
>DATNAF010000407.1:0-2386 GCA_035572845.1 Terriglobales bacterium | reverse complement strand
GTCCGGCAATTCCGCTGGCGATGGCCTCGACGGAGCATCCTCGCGCATAGGCGGCAGCACTTGCACCCAGAATGTTGTAGACATTCACACGTCCAATCAGCGGCGATGCCAGTGTAATGCTGTCGTCCGGCGTGATCAGTTGGAAGCGGGTCCCGCGCGCGGTTACTTCCAACTTCGCGGTGTGGAAATCAGCGCCTGAAATTGCGTAGGTGATTACGTCAGAACCTGCGCCTTGGCAAACTTTTTTAAGCTGCAATCCGTAGTTGTCATCAGCATTGAGCACCGCCACACGGGGTGCGTGGGTGTCGCTACCGGAAAACAAAATCCTTTTAGCCGCGAAGTACTCGTCCATCGTCCCGTGATAATCGAGGTGATCGCGTGTCAAATTGGTAAAAACTGCAACGTCAAAGGGAATGCCGAATGTGCGCTCCTGTACCAGCGCGTGAGAGGAAACTTCCATCACCGCTTCGGTTTCTGCCGCTGCTACTGCCTGCTGGAATAGCCGTTGCAATTCGAGAGATTCCGGCGTTGTGTGCGGCGCGGGAAGAACTTTGCCGCCGACGTGGTATTCAATTGTCCCGACTAGCGCAGTCTTCCGACCGGCAGTATGAAGGATGGACTCCAAAATGAAAGCAGTCGTGCTCTTGCCATTAGTCCCGGTAATTCCTGTGATCGCAATTTTCCCGGCGGGATGTTGGTAGAAGTTTGCGCTTACAACCGCCAGGGCTCGTCGGCCACGCGCCACTTTCGCCCATGCTACGTTTGGCGGGGTGCGGTCCGCATCGGTGATTACCGCTACCGCACCGGCTGCAATCGCCTGCTCGATGAAGCGGTTGCCATCACTCGATTCGCCTTTCATGGCGACAAAAATGTCTCCCGGTTTCACCTGGCGCGAGTCGTATTCGACACCGGTGACCTGCGGGTTCCCGCTGCTCGCGAGAATCTCCACTCCGTCCAGGAGATCGAGGAAAGTCATTGGTTCCGATTGTATTGCAAGGCAAAACAACTTAGAGGAAGTGAACCACGTCAACACGAATTAACGGAATGAAGCTTCGAGTACCATTTCAGCATGCGGCTGTGGCTCTCCCGTGGCATTCGGGCGCGTAAATCAGCGTCCGAACCGCACAGTGATTTTGCTTCCTGAGGCGACGTGTGCGCCGGGCGCGGGTGACTGGTCCTGAGCTATGCCGCTGCCGAGGATTTCGAGATCGAGCCCATTCGCTTCCGCGATTTCGATTGCGGAGCGTACCGACCTTCCCAGGAACGAGGGCACCGCGATCCCGCCTTGTTCCACGTCCAGAACGACTGTACCGCTTGCCGGCGCGGGCGACGCGATTTCTGACCTCGAGACACTCGCGGTGTGCGTTTGCATCGGCTGCGAAAGTTTCTCCCGCATCGCTGCTGGAATGATTTCATTATTGACTGTGGAGCGGCGGGCGTCTCGTGAGGCCGCCCTGAGCGCAGTCGAAGGGTCTAGCCGGGCGGAGATGCCCGGCTCCGCACGCGCTAATGAACGAGGCGTATCTACAGCCGGCGCGTCGGCGACATCCAGCTCTTCACCGGGATGATCGGGTGAACCCTCCTCAAGATCCTTATCGCTGGCCTTCTCCCTCGCCAACAACACCTGGCGATTCGCTGGAATCTCTAGATCGTGCGGCGTATGCAAATACTCGAGTACTTGCTGCGCAATTCGTGTGAAGACCGGCGCGGAGACCTGGCCCCCTTGGTGTAATCCAACTGCAGAGTCGAGCACCACTGCAATCGTGACCGCCGGATTGTTTATCGGTGCGAACCCCGCAAAAGAGGCGACGTACTTGGTGTGTGAATACGCATGCGTCAAGGGATCCACCTTCTGTGCCGTGCCAGTCTTGCCTGCTGACGTATAGCCAATCAGTCTCGCCTTGGTGCCGGTGCCGTGAAGGACGACGCCTTGCATCATTTGCCTCATTTCGGCGGCGGTGAAAGATGAAATGACACGGTGCTCATTCGCGGGATGGAACGCAATCGTCTGTGGCGCGCTTCCAGGCTGGGTGGTGGCAGCAACAATGCGCGGAGCAACATAGATGCCGTCATTAGCCATGGTCGAAATGAGGCCAACGAGTTGCAGAGGCGTAATGCCGATCTCCTGCCCCATTGAGATAGCCGCAATTGAAACCTTTGACCAGCGACTGGGGGGCTTCGTCAGTCCACGCGTTTCGCCGGGCAACTCGATGCCGGTCTGCTGGCCGAATCCGTAACCGCGAATGTATTTGTAAAAGCGATCGTCGCCGAGACGCATGCCGATCTTAATCGAACCCACGTCACTTGAGTCGGCCAGAACGTCAGAGACGGTCAACAGGCCGTGCGGACGGCTGTCTCGAATGCGCATGCCGTTGTAAACGATCGA
>DATNAF010000406.1:0-11828 GCA_035572845.1 Terriglobales bacterium | reverse complement strand
TTATACGATTTTTTGGGGGTAAGTAGATGAGACGAAAGTTGGGGGAACCAGTTCCTGAACCTTCGATAGCGTGGGGATTCGGACGGGCGTGGACGCCCGCCGCTACATGGATCGTGCTTATCCTGGGCCCGCGGGGTATGGCGGCAGCGCCGGAGGCCTCGGGGCAAGCTGCTTGGGATTCGCTTGGATCGCCTTCATCACCTCTTCAATTGCGCGATCCAGTTGCGGATCTTTGCCGCTGACCACCTGCTCTGGCCGGTTCTCGACAACGATATCCGGCTGAACCCCTCGGTTTTCCACTATCCACTGGCTCTGATTGTTGTAACGGGCAAACTCCGGCCGGGTGATGTAGCCGCCATCCATAAGCGGGAACTCTCCTCGAATGCCGCGAACGCCGCCCCAGGTGCGCTCGCCGATAAGCGGACCCAGTTTGTAGTACTTGAACATGTAACTGAAGATGTCGCCGTCAGAGGCAGCGTAATGGTTGGTCAGGCAGACCATCGATCCGTTAAACACGTTTGGTGGCACGGTGCTGCTCTGGAAATTACGCGCTGAATCCATGCCAGCAAGGATGCGGCGCAAGCGCTCGAAGATCAATTCATCTACAAAGCCTCCGCCGTTATAACGGATATCAATAATCATGCCCTGCTTACGAATTTGCGGGAAGTACTGTTTAACAAATTCGTTCAGGCCCGGAGCACCCATATCAGGCAGATAGATATACCCGACTTTGCCGCCGGTGGCTTCGTCCACCTTTTTGCGATTGGTGGTGATCATGTTCAATTCGCGCAGGTTGTACTCGTCGTTGATCGGCTTGACCACGATGTTGTGCGCGCCATCCTCTGAAGGCTTGGAATTGACGGTTAGTGTCACGGTTTCATTGGCGGCGTTCACGAACAACTCGTACGGATTCTGGGGCGCTCGCAATTGTTGGCCGTTGACTGCAATGAGATAGTCGCCTTCGCTCACTTTGATACCCGGTTCGGTCAGAGGGGATCGCAGTTCGGCATTCCAGTTTTCTCCGGGATAGATTTTCTTGATCCGATATAGGCCACTAGACGGGTCGAGCTCATAATCCACGCCGAGCAGCCCGACGTTGACTGGATGGAGGTCAGGATAGTCACCGCCGCCGACATAAGTATGGGAGTTCGAGAGTTCTCCGATCATCTCACCCATGATGTAAGTCAGCGAATAGCGATCTGAAACATACGGAAGCAGCTGGGCGTACTTGTCGTGAATCTTTTGCCAATCGACCCCGTTCATTTCAGATTCATAGAAATAGTCGCGCTCCTGCCGCCAGACCTCATTAAAAATATCCTTCCATTCCTGCGGAGGATCAATCTGAGCGCGCATTCCATTCAAGCTGAGCGCGCCGTCGCCTACTTTCTTGGCTTCCCCAGCCGGCTTGGCATCGATGATGCCATAGGTGTGGGCGGCACGCGGACCACCACCTTCGCCCTCGTAGAGGAGTTTTGAGCCGTCAAAAGAAAGCGCGAAACGCTCCACGCCGTCGATCAGAGTTTTCTCTTTGCGCTCTTTTAGATCGTAAACATGCAGCGTCGCACCTTCGCCCGGGAGCGGCCCATCAAGTCCCTGGGCGGCGGTGGTGGAGTAGTAGAGGAAACCTTTGCCGGCGGCGAAGGTCCGGATCACTGCCGGATCGGTAGGTAGCGCGATGATGCGATTCTGGATGCCGTCAAGATCGATCTTCACTTCGACCGGCTTTTCTTTTTTGTCTTTATTTTTGTCCTTGTCTTTATCTTTGTCTTCGTCGGCGGAATCCTTTGTCTGATCTTTTTTAGAGGCTTTCTTGCCTTTGGGGTCGGTCGCCGCGTCCTGTTCCATGGCCATAGGCGCAGGTTCGGTCTTCTTCACTTCGGTTTCATCGCTCTGCACCCCGAGTGGTGAGGCTTCATCTTTGCGAAGCGTGACGATATAAACGCGGGTGGTTTTTGGATTTGCGAACTCGAAATCCACGTTGCCGAGCACTTCATTGAAATCGCGATCGGAAAGGAAGTAGAGGTACTTCCCTTCCGGATCAAACATCGCGCTGTAACTGTTGTTCATGGGCGAGGTAATCGCCGTCGACTTCGAATCAGCCAACGAGTAGAGATAAACGACCGCGTAGTTGTTGTTGCTTTGCTTGTCATACGCCAGCCATTTGCTGTCGGGAGACCAGTTGTAATTTGTGATCTCGGCGTAATCGTCATGATCGACCTTGACCGGCTTTTTGTCGGCGATGTCGGTCCACCACAGATTTACGTCTTTATCAGCCCAGGCAATCTTTTTGCTATCGGGAGACCACACCGGCGGCATTTTGAAGCCCTTGTAGCCGCTGGTGATCTGCTGCTCTTTGCCCAGGCCATCTTGCGGCGAGATGTAGATTTCATCTTCGCCGGTGCGATCGGAAATATAAGCGATCCAACGGCCGTCAGGTGACCATGCAACCTTTTGCTCGCGAATACCGGGCGTGCGGGTAAGGTCGCGAACACTTCCCTCTTTTGCAGGAACGGTGAAAACGTCGCCGCGCGCAGCGAACACCGCGCGCTTGCCATCGGGAGCGATGTCAAAATCAGTCACCAACCGGCCGACATTTTCCCAGTGCTTCATGGCCGCGGTATGGTCGGCAGGCAATTCGATACTCAGTTTTTTCGGCTGCTTGGATTGAAAATCGAAAGTGTAGAGATACCCGGCGTTCTCAAAAACGATGGCATCGGGACCCAGGCTTGGCCACATCACATCCCACTGGTCGTAATGAGTGAGTTGTTCGATCTGTTTTGAGCTGACATCGTAACTGTAAAGATTCAGATGATGATCCGACCCGCGATCGGAAGTGAAATAGATCGTGTTGCCGTGCCACATCGGAAAGGTGTCGGTCCAATCGGTGTGCGGAATGTCTTCACTTGTGTTGTTCTTGAGATCGTAAATCGTGATCGACTGCGCAAGACCGCCGGTATACCGCTTCCAAGTGCGGAAGTTGCGGAAGATGATGTTGTAGGCGATCTTCGATCCGTCGGGTGAGTAAGAAAGCAGGCCGCCCTGGTCCATGGGGAGCGGTTGCGGCAGGCCACCATCAATGCTGACGGTGAATGGGCGCTTGGTCCAGCCGTTCGAGGCGTCGCGGCGGGAGAGGAATACGATCCGTTTGCTGTCGGGAGTCCAGTTGATGACTTGGTCGTGAATGCCCATGCGGTCATTTAACTGGTGCGCTCCGCCTTGATAAAAAGTGAGTTGCTTAGGCTGGCCGCCATCAGCTGGCATTACGTAAACATTGAAGTTGCCGTCGTATTGGCCAGTGAAAGCGATCCACTTCCCATCTGGCGAAAATTTCGGGAACAGTTCGCGGCCTTGCGAAGAAGTTATGCGGCGCGCCGCGCCGCCCGAGGTCGAGGCCAGCCACAGATTGCCGCCGTAGAAGAAGACTACCTTGTCTTTGTAAACGTCAGGAAACCGCATGAGGCGGCCTTCCTGCATCTGCTGTGCACCGGCTGAGCACGCCAGGCCAATTAGCATTCCGAAAAGAACAAGGGACTTCCTGTGGTGAGCGATCATGCAGAACTCCTTCATGCAAGTTGTAGTGGTACAGCTTCGTGAAGTTTCATCCGGCCAGCAGTGGGCAAACGTGCGATTTTAGCAGCTTTGGAGGATTGGATGTTGGCCTCGATGAGTGAAGGCGACCGCCAAACACACTAGCCCGAGTGGTTGGACGAATGATTTACAAATTGGTGAGCCGGCGCACACTATAATTCCGATTCCCATTTGCGCGGGCGGAGGAGCAATTTGAAAAAAGAAAAGAATTTGATGAGTTCAGCAAGTGGTATTTCGCGCAGAGTGTTGTTGCGCAACGCGGCAATTGGCGCCGGAACGGCCGCGCTTGTGCCGGCGTTTTCCGCAGGCCGCGCCTTGGCATCATCAGAACCAGCGCCATTGCGGAGCGACGCTTTTGAGTTTGATGAAGTCACAATTTCCGATTTACAGCGGCGCATGACGACCGGAGAAATTTCTGCGCGCTCGCTGACGCAAGCTTACCTGGCGCGGATTGAAAAAATAGATAGCTCAACCGCGAAAGGCGGCCCAGGGCTGAATGCAGTAATCGAAGTGAACCCGGACGCACTCGCCATCGCTGCCGATATCGACAAAGAGCGCAAGTCAAAAGGCCCGCGCGGCCCCATGCACGGTATTCCGGTACTAATCAAGGACAACATTGATACCGCGGACCGGATGCAGACGACGGCTGGTTCGCTGGCACTGGTCGGATCGAAGCCGGTGCAGGATTCTGGCGTGGCCAGGAAATTGCGCGAGTCGGGCGCGGTCATTCTTGGGAAAACTAATTTAAGCGAGTGGGCGAATATGAGATCCAGTCATTCCACAAGCGGATGGAGCGGGCGCGGCGGGCAGACGAGAAATCCATACGCGCTCAACCGAAATCCTTGCGGATCGAGTTCTGGATCGGGTGCAGCGGTGTCGGCAAATCTTTGCACGGTTGCGGTTGGAACAGAGACCGATGGCTCAATTGTTTGCCCGTCTTCAGCGAATGGAATTGTGGGAATCAAGCCGACGCTGGGGTTGATCAGCCGCGCAGGCATCATTCCCATTGCGCATAGTCAGGATACTTCCGGTCCGATGGCACGGACGGTGCGGGATGCGGCGATTCTGCTTGGGGCCTTGGCGGGCACTGACAGCCGAGATCCAGCCACTGCTGACGCCAACGCAAAAATGCAGAAGGACTACACGCAGTATTTAGATCCCAATGGATTGAAGGGAGCCCGCATTGGGGTGGCGCGAAAGTATTTCGGGTTCAGCGACTCAGTCGATGCGCTCATGAATCACGTCATCGATGAAATGAAATCGGCTGGCGCTGTGATTGTCGATCCGGCAGATTTGGAATCCTTCGGTAAATTCGATGACACGGAATTGCTCGTGCTGTTGTACGAACTGAAAGCGGACCTGAATGCGTATCTGGCCTCGCGGCCCGATGCTGGTGTGCGCACCCTGGCAGACGTAATCGCGTTCAACCAAAAGAACAAAGACAAAGAAATGCCGTACTTCGGTCAAGATTTGTTTCTGAAAGCGCAGGAAAAAGGTCCGTTGACCGATAAAGAATATATGGATGCACTGGCTGCGAATCACAAGCTGGCTCGCGAGGGCGGAATCGACGGCGTGATGGATAAGTTTCATCTTGACGCCATCGTGGCGCCGACGGGTGGACCGGCGTGGCTCACCGATCTGGTGGATGGCGATCACTCTGGAGGCGGAAGCTCAAATGCCGCCGCGGTCGCGGGATACCCAAATATCAATGTCCCGGCGGGATTTATCTTCGGATTGCCTGTTGGGATTTCGTTCTTTGGACGAGCATGGAGCGAGCCGGCTCTGCTGAAAATTGCGTTTGGCTTTGAGCAACTGGTGAAGGCACGACAGGCGCCTCAGTTCTTGGAGAAAGTCAAAGTCTAAGAGCATTAACCACGAAGGACACGAAGGTTCACTAAGGAAAGCAAACACTTGCTTCTTGTGAATTTCATTTCCTTACGGATGCTTGATGCTAATCTTGCTGATATTCTTCTTGGGCTTTCCTTCGTGAACCTTCGTGTCCTTCGTGGTTAATGCTCTAACGCCAGCCCGTGCCATTGACGAACCGCTTTATCCCATCTTTCAGGTGGACAACATTAAAGTTAATCAGCAGGCCAATAGACTTGCCGCTCAGTTTCAAGTAAGAGATGATCTGGGCGTGGTGCACGGGCGCGACGGCATCTACAGATTTGACTTCCACGATTACAAGATTCTCGACCAGCAAATCCATGCGATAACCGAGATCGAGTTTCACGCCGCGATAAACAACTGGCAGTCCAACTTGCGAGCATGAGTCGTAGCCGTCAGTTTTGAGTTCATACTTCAAGCATGCAGAGTACGTGCTTTCCAGTAATCCCGGACCAAGTTCGGTATGGACCCGCATTGCTGCCGTGATGATCGCTTTGCTGATCGTTTGTGCAGTCGGTTGGATAACCGGGGCGGTTGCCATCGGACGAGTCTCTGCTTTGCACGGCACTTCATTCAAGGTCACTTGTCACACAGAACTGTTCAGAACGTGTGGAAAACCTTTAACCACGAAGGACACGAAGGTTCACTAAGGAAATCCCAATTTCCCCTGGGGATTTCCTTAGTGGACCTTCGTGTCCTTCGTGGTTCACGCCTTTACTCGTATCTGAGGGCTTCGATGGGATCAAGATTAGCGGCGCGGAATGCTGGGAACATTCCGCTCACAACGCCGACTAACGCAAGGATCATGGTAGAGATCAATAGCACCTGTGGAGCAACGATCAGGCGGATGTCACCTGCTTCGGCGTGTTTGGCCAGCGCGCTGTACAGAGTCAGTCGCCCTACCGAGATTGAAACGATATATGAAAGCAAAATCCCGAACAGGCCACCGACAGCGGTGATCACCATGGCTTCTGCAAGAAATTGAAACAGGATATCCCTTCGACGCGCACCGAGAGCTTTTTCTACACCTATTTCGCGAGTTCGTTGAGTCACTGAGACCAGCATCATGTTCATCAGGCCTACGCCTCCAATACCGAGCGTAATAGTTCCAATGAATGCCAGGAGAACCTTCAGCGCAATGGTAATGATGTTGAACTGCTCAAGCTGTTTTTTCGCGTCGAAGACAAATATCGCGCGCTCGTCAGTGGGTTTGAATCCATGCTGCGCGGCCAGCGCTTCACGAATGCTCTTGGTCATCTTGTTGTGGTCGAGACCCATCGAGTCCAGCCACATGCCACTCAGGTAATGGTTGTCGCGCAGGGCGTCCATAGAGTTATAGGGCACATATACGACTCGATTGTCGTCGTTGTCGGCCTCCTGCATGCGGGGCTTGAGCACACCAACCACCTGAAAAGAGACACCGTTCACGCGGATCGATTGGCCGATTGCGTCCATGCCCGAGAAAAGTTTCTCTTTAGCTTCTGAGCCGAGCACCACATCGTAGGAGTGGCTGAGGTTGTCGGCTTCATTAAGCCAGCGCCCCTCATCCATGCTCAATGCCCAGATGTTACCAATAGGCGGGTCGACGCCTGTAATTCCAAATGTAAAGGTGCGAGAACCGTTCTGCACCGTAGCCCCGTCCATTTGAGCAACGCGAGAGAAATGGCGGGCAAGAGGGACAACGTTCTGCAGCACTTGCATATCGTCATTGGTGAAACGGATTGCTGTGCCGGCTTTGTTGCCGCCCGCCTGCTGTGAAGTGCGCCCGGGATAGATTCCGACGGCGGTGGCGCCGAAGGCGTCCCAAATATTTTCGATAGCGCGCCCAAAGCCCTCGCCGTACGCCAGCAGGAGCACAACTGTCGCGATACCCCACGCCATACCCAGCATTGTGAGCAAGGTCTTGCGGAGATCGTGACGCATGGCGCCGTAAGCTTCCCTGAAAATATCGCGACCCATAAAATTTGTGTGCTGCCTATTCCCTTCGCAACGCCTCAACTGGCTCAAGCATTGCCGCTTTCCGCGCGGGATAGAGGCCGGCGACGATTCCCGCGACTGCCAGCGAAACGATTGCAAGGAAAGCAGTCTGAGGCACCAGGCGCGGAGTATCGAACCCCGGCGGCTGCGGCAACATTCCAAGCAATGCCATGAAGCCTGCGGCACAGGCCATGCCGATACCGCCGCTCATGAGCGTGAGGAATGCGCCTTCGGCAAAAAATTGGAACATGATGCTGCGATTGGTGGCGCCTAAAGCTTTTCGTAATCCAATTTCGCGAGTGCGATCGGCAACTGCCACCAGCATGATATTGATGATCCCGATTGCGCCGAGGCCGAGAGTAACCAGCCCCACGCTGCCCAGGAACAAATTCATGGCGTCAAAGATTTTGCCAATGGCATCGACAGTGCGAATTGTGTCCCATTCGTCGAACGCGTCGAGATTTTTGTAATCGAAGCCGTGATTTCTGGCGATAACTTTATGAACTTCCTCTTTGGCGACTTCGTGCAGATCGCGAGTCTTAGGCTGATAGTTGAAGAAAGAAACGGCATCGTCGACCTCGCCCACGTTGAGCGGCGGAAAGTTCTCGCGCATCACTGAAAACGGAATAAATATTTGCAAGTTGCGGGTATTGTTGTCGCCGTGGCCGATGCGCTTCAGCGTCCCAATCACCTGAAAGCGAATGCCATTGAGCAGAATTGTCGAGCCCACCGAAGGCCAGCCGGGGAAAAGAACGCGGCGGGTTTCGTCGCCGATAACAACCACGGGGCGTTTTTGGGCGATGTCTAAATCATTCAACCACCGGCCTTCATTGATGGGCAGATAACGAATTTGGTTGAAGTAAGCTGGCACACCGAGCAGCTGACCGCTGCTTTGAAAGTAATCGCTCAACGCGCGGACGTCGTTGCGCGAGATCACTGGAGCGACAAGTTTCACGTCCGGGCATTCGGCCACAATATCTTTGTAATCTCGATAGGTGAGGTAGTACTGGCGCAAGCTGGTGAAGCTGCCATTCATGGTGGGAGCGCGACCGCCCCAAATGAAGAGAACGTTCTCGCCCAGTTCGTCAAATTGCTTTCTATTGCCGGAACGAAACCCCTCGCCTAAGCCAACCAGCAGCAGCAAAGATCCCACTCCCCATGCGATCCCGAACATGGTGAGAAATGAACGTAGTTTATGCGCCCAAAGCGTGCTGAGGGTCTGGCGGCAAATTTCTAAGATCTGGCGCATTCGTGAAGGAAGTACCTGTGCTCATGATACCTGAGCGGCTAACGAGTGGGATTCCGACGCGAATGTATGAAACCAGCGCCGCTGAATTTATGTACGTTACGATGCTCTGCAAAGTTCCCGATTACAAAAAGTGCAGGTCAGCTTGCTTTACGAGCAACTCTGATTTGTCAGGTTTCATACAGGATATTCCCGGGCCATATGACTTTTTTGAAGCAACGAGGATTACGGCTACCAGGTCTAACTCACTGCACGATGATAGAAAACCAGGAGAGACTCTCATGAGAAAAGCAATGCTGTTGACCGCGGTACTGACGGTTTGCGCAGGCTTGGCCTTGGCGCAGGATACACCGTCGAATAGCACGTCCGGCCAGAACGACACAACCACGACGACGACAACCACGACCGATCAGAGCACGTCGGCGAATACCATTCAGGGCTGCCTGATGGGGACCACAGGCAACTACATGCTGACCGATGCTGCTGGTATTTCGTACAAGGTGCAGGGCGACGAATCGCAACTGAGTTCGAATGTAAACAAAGAAGTTGAAGTCACGGGCACGGTGGCGTCCACCGCGTCTGCCTCGGCGAGCAATAACGCCGATACCAATGCTCCGAACAGCAGCTCAGCTTCAGCTCAACCCAACCAGGGTGGCAATCCCAATGCAACCGGCGCAGGTGGATCATCGACCGGCGCCACCGCAACTGCTACGGCTTCAAAAACTCTGAACGCGAGTTCAGTGAAGACGGTCGCGGACAGCTGCAGCGGCAAATAGTAGCGGGATCGAAAGAAATGGCCCACCCTCTGAACAAGAGAGGGTGGGATATTTCGCTGAGTACAGATAATTCGATTTCTGGAAGAACAGCGTCACTGCACGATAAGAGAAACCGTGGTTGTGTGGCTTACGGTTCCAGACACACCGGTAACAGTAACGGTATAGGTTCCGGCGGGTGTTCCCGCTTGGCCACCGCCATTGTTTCCACCGCCATTACCGCCGCCACATCCGACCAAAGTAGTCCCGAGTAATGTCAGTAAAAAGACAAGGGAAAGGACCACAGAAAAGTGGTGACTGCGCTGAGGGGTCGGCATTGTCATCAGGGTCATTACGAGCAGTGACATTATGCAAACTACGACTGAGCGAAACAGTGGGCGGGATTGCGGCCGAGTAATCGCCGCGATAGTTCGCGATGTGGTCGCCACTGAAATAGTGCCAACGCCTGCTCCGCTGGAAAGCGGATACGATGACGGATTTGCAGTGCAATTCGTTTTCGGAGCCGATGATGCGCATGAGACGGTGACAGGCGCGGAGAACCCAAAAAACGGCGTTACATCGAGGTCATTAATGTACTGCGCGGTCGTTCCCGCCGACACAGTCTGCGAGTTGATCCCTCCATTTGCAAGTGCAAAATCCGGGGCTAGGTTTAGTGTCATGATTACAGAACTCGACGCAGCGTAGTTGGTATCCCCCGGATAGCTCGCAACCACTGAGTACTGACCCGCGGGTAATTGAGTGGCATCAAAGCTCGCCGTCGCTTGACTATTTCCGTTCGACGTACTTCCGTTCGTGAGCGGCACCGTCCCCAGGGTTGTTCCCCCTGAACTGAACGTTACCAACCCGGTGGCCGGGGACCCTGTGCTCGATGCGCTGACGACGGCAGTTAGAACAAGCGACTGCCCCGTTTGTTGGGAACTGAGTGTCGTGTTCGTGAGCACCTGAGCAATCGTGAAGTTTACCGGGGTGAGATCAACGCTGGTGTTAAGACTGTTATCTCCGTAATAACCAGCCGTTATGGAATGTGTTCCTGCCGGAATTTGGGTTAATGCTGTCGTTGTGCCATTACCGTGCGAATCGAGATAAACCGAGGCTATTCCGTTGTTCTTGTCCCAAAAATTGACGTACGAGCTTGGTGCTCCGTAACCGGATGCCCAACTCAGGTGAGCCTGTAAGTAAACGGGAGTTCCGTAAGGTCCTGCAGTAAATGGAACCAGATTTCCGGTGGAATTTCTCGTTAGCACCGAGAGAGTGGTGGTTGTGCTCTCAGGCTGAATCGTTAGCTGTACAAGGGGACTCGAGTCGCTTCCTGCATACGTTCCATCACCTGCGTAATGCGCATTCACCTGATACGTTCCACCCGGCAGGAGATGGCTAACGCCCGTGAAAGACCCTGTTGAGTCGAGGGTGAAGATATCCGCTGTGCTGTCGCCGATTAAATTTCCATGTGGATAGCCGGTTTGTACGAGCCAAACAGGTCCGGTCGGGATTCCCGTACCGGTATTTGAGGCAACGGTACCAGAAACACTCAACGGTGATCCGTGAACAGCTGTTTTCGGACTAATCGAGAATGTAGTGGAGGTGGGACTAAAGCTGACAGTGTTCCATTGGCTGATTAGATTAGCAACATTCACCGAACCAAGTCCCGTGGCCAGATCATAGCCGGTACCGCCCTGGTACTTTGCGCTTGACGAGGAATATCCGACCTCTCCAGGAACCGCATTATTACCAGCCGTTACGTCATGAAAGATGCAGGAACTTGCGGGTGATGAAGTTGTGCTGGAGGCATTGCACTGACCGAGGTTCTCGTTTGCCGCAAGCTTGTATAACACGTAATTCGGCTGCCCGAGCCGCGAACCTTCTGCGGCGGCGACCATGCTTATAATCCCGGCAAACGCCGGCGTGGCCGCTGAAGTCCCGGCAATGCCATAAAAATGTATAAATCCCTGCGCATCCGGCACGCAGGACCCGTGCACGCATAAGAGATAAGCATCGTGAGCAGCCGCGGTCAGCGCGACGTCCGGCAAATGTCGTAGATTGTCATTTGGTATTCCGCTGACACCAGCCTGCCAAGACGGTTTAGGAAAAAATGAGCTCGCTCCTCCGCCTCCTGCCCAAATACCTGCGCTTTTTCCGCATTGGGCAGCGGTACAGCTTTCATTCCAAACATTCTCTGGTATGTAAGACAGAGCCGATCCCAGAGTAACTGGATCGGTGCTACCCCAGTACTGACTGGCTTGTCCGTGTTCATTGAACATCGTTCCGCCTACGGCTACATTGTAAGGAGTGGAGGCTAGGACATTCACTGACACAGGACCAGTGGCTGTGGTTTTGGTATTCGGGTTATCACAGCCTTC
>DATNAF010000405.1:0-5245 GCA_035572845.1 Terriglobales bacterium | reverse complement strand
ATGGACGGGCGGAAACAAGTCTTGAGCATAAAAATCGATCCCGAAGCCGTGAAAGCTGGCGATTTAGAAATGTTGCAGGACCTGATCACTGCAGCTATCAACGGCGCCGGCAAAAAAGTAGACGACAGCATGCAATCGGTGATGGGCGGAATGCTCGGGGGAATGGGAATACCAGGAATTTAGTAATTGAGTAATTTTGTAATTGGGTAATTTGAATAACGCGGTGTGCGGGTTTTTTAAAATTACTCGATTACTAAATTACCCAATTACCCAATCTTTATGTCTCGCTTTGCTGAACCCATGGCCCGTCTGATTGACGAGCTCAAAAAGCTGCCGGGTGTGGGCAGCAAGTCTGCCCAGCGGCTGGCCTTTCACATTTTGCGCTCAAGTGAAGAGGACGCCACCGCTCTCGCTGGCGCGATTCACGAAGTCAAGGCGAGCTTGCGGCTGTGCTCAATTTGCAACAACATTACGGATGTCGACCCTTGCGTTTACTGCTCCAGCGCCACACGCAACCAGCGCCTGATCTGCGTAGTCGAGGAACCCACGAACATTGCGGCAGTGGAGAAGACCCGTCATTACAATGGCGTCTACCATGTGCTACACGGATCAATCTCACCCATTCACGGAGTCGGACCAGAACAACTGCGAATTTCGAATCTGATGAAGCGGGTGGAAGATGAGCAAGCGGACGAAATTATTCTCGCGACCAATCCCACTGTGGAAGGCGAAGCCACGGCGACATATCTTTCCGGGCAGCTTCGCCGTGCCGGGTTGAAGGTCACCCGAATCGCAACCGGTATACCGGCTGGCAGCGATATTGAATACGCCGATGAAATAACTATGCTCAAGGCCATGGAAGGTCGGCGCGAGTTGTAGGCTTTGCAAATTAAGATTCTGCAAGCGTTATTATGTAATCCGATGCAAACTGCCCGCCGCGGCTTCACCTGAATGATTCTCTGCTGAACACCGTGTGTGTCTCCGTCCGAACCATGTGGACAATAGCAGTCCAAAAATTCAGGAGAAGAATTCATGCTGCGCAAGCTGGCATCCCCGTTGCTTTTCTTTATAGCGTTTCAATCTCTTGCCATCGCTCAAACCACCAGGCACTTCACATTTCACTATGCCTTCACGGTCAAAGACGTGCCTTCGGGTCAGCGAGTAAAAGTGTGGTTTCCGGCGGCTCAGTCTAATGACTATCAGCACGTGCGAGCGCTCTCCGTGAAAGGCGACCTGCAGCTCAAGAAGACTCACGAATCACGCTTGGGAAATGAAATTTATTTCGCCGAGGCTTCACAAGCAAAAGGCGGCGACCTTCATTTCGAAGTGGTTTATGACGTGGTTCGGTATGAGCATTTGACGCTGGGCCTGATTCGCCCACGATTGCAGAATGCAGTTCTCGATAAGAAAGACAGTCAGCTCTATTTAAGCGCAGACAAACTCGTTCCGATCACCGGACGGCCCGCGGAGCTCGCGGCGCAAGTGACTGCCGGAAAAAATTCTCAGCTCGCAAAGGCGCGGGCTATTTACGATTACGTTTTCGCCAACATGAGCTATGACAAGAGTGGCACAGGCTGGGGACAGGGCGACGTGCTCTACGCCTGCACTGCAAAGAAAGGCAATTGCACAGATTTTCATTCGCTGTTCATTGCGATGGCCCGATCGCAAGGCATCCCGTCGCGCTTTGAAATTGGATTTCCTTTGCCTGCCGACAAAAGTTCTGGAGAAATTGCCGGCTATCACTGCTGGGCTGAGTTTTTCGATCCGCAAAACGGGTGGGTCCCGATTGACATATCTGAAGCCTGGAAACACCCGGAGAAGAAGGATTATTTCTTTGGCGCTCACGACGCTAACCGTGTCCAATTCTCGATTGGCCGGGATTTGAAGCTGAACCCTGTGCAACAGGGTGAGCCGCTGAATTATTTCGTCTACCCATATGCGGAAGTTGATGGCAAGGAATACCCGCGTGTGGACATGCAGTTTTCATTTGCCGATGACCGCGAAGACACATCTCAGTCCCGTCTTATTGGAAACTAAATCCTTTGCAATGATCGAGATGTAAGTTGTTGAGCTGGAATCTTTGCCGAATGTTAAAATGATTTGCCGCAGTTGCGGGCGCTATTTCCCAGTTCCAGTCGACTTCCATTTTCTGACGCATGCTTGGCAATCGATCCAGCAGTAATCATTCCCACCTGAGCGCCTCGCAGAATCAGGGCCGCCTGATCTTTGCCCGGATGTATCGCTACATCGGGCGGCTTTCCAAGAATTTGACTCCGGAGAACGTCCACCACTTTCGCACCAACAGCCGCCGGGCGGAAGCTCTGATCGAGACGCTCGCCCCGGCAAGTAAAAATAGGGACAAGGCGCTAAAACTCATATCAAAGCTCAGAAAACGGGCGGGCAAGGTGCGCGATATAGACGTTCAGATCGGGTTGCTGAAAGGCTTGAAAGTGCCTGACCGGCAGAATCATCGTGGGCAACTGCTCCAGTTGCTTGATGAAGAACATGACCGGCAAACACGAAAATTGAGCAAAGTTGCAGACCCCTCCACTCTGCGTGAATTGCGGAAGCGTTTGCGCCGTGAGCAGGAAGCGATCAACTTCGATGAGATTGATCCGTTGCGGCTGGCCGTGAATGCTTTACCCATGATTGGGCAGTCCTCCCTAACAGAAAAAAACCTGCATGATTTCCGGGTCGGTGCAAAGCGCGCTCGCTATTTGGCTGAGCTTGCGGGCGACGATCCGGCGGCCAATGCTTTCGTGGATGAGTTGAAGCGTGCGCAAAATGCGACCGGTGAGTGGCACGACGCGTTAAAACTCAAAGAGCGGGCGGAGAAACAGTTTGGAAGCGCATCCGAATCGGCGCTGGTTTCCGTCTTGCAAAATATCAGCCGCGCCCGTTTTCGGAGTGCCAGCCTGGCACTGATGTCGGCAGTGGCCAATGTTTCTAAGCCGGCACAAGTCGCCAAGGCTGCGGCGAAATTCCAACCTACAGCAGCAGTTTACGAGAAGATGGCACAACGCAGCGCTGTCGCTTGATCTCAGCCGCCCCGAAACTTTCCTCAATTCGCGGCCCCCGACCTTTTACTCGCTTGGACTAAACTGTTGGCTGAATGCCAACTTTTGCCGCAGTTGATATCGGATCAAATTCGGTTCGCCTGAAAATTTCCCGCCTGGTTGCGCATCGGCTGGTCGAAATCCATGAAGACCGCGAAGTTACGCGGCTGGGAGAATCCGTTTTTCGGAGCGGGCTGCTTTCGCCGGAAGCTATCGCGCTTACAGTAAAAGTGCTACGGCGTTTTCATCGTGCCGTGCAAAGGGCCGGAGCGGACACGATACGCGTTGTTGCGACCAGCGCGTTGCGTGATGCCCGAAATTCTCGAGCTTTTCTGGAATGGGTGCGCTCCGCAACCGGATGGCGTGTCGAAATTATTTCAGGATTAGAGGAAGCCCGCCTCATCCACCTCGGATTGACTTCGAGCACGCGGGTGAATTCGTCTCCGGTGTTGATGCTCGATCTCGGCGGCGGAAGCTGTGAGTTGACCATCTCGAGCAAAGGACACATCCGCGAAACTGTCAGCCTGCCGCTTGGCGCCGTGCGTCTCACTAATGACTTCCTGCATCACGATCCGCCTCGTAAAGCCGAGATCCGACAGCTACGTAGCTTTATTACACGGGAAGTGAGCCGCGTGGCAGCGCGCATTGGGGGTGCGAAGCCGCATGTAGTCATTGCCACATCAGGCACTGCGGAAGCGCTAGCGGCCGTGTGTCATTCGATGTATCGCACCAAGAGCCAACGCGGAATGACAGTGTCTCGCATCCAGATGCGTCGCATTGCGAAAATGCTCGCGCGGCTCTCACTGGAACAGAGGCGAAAAGTTCCTGGCATTGGAGTGCGCCGCGCCGAGATTGTGATTGCCGGTGCGGCAGTTTACGCGGAATTGCTGGAGCGGTACAAACTCGGAGGCTTCCGATTTTCTCCCCTGGGACTTCGGGATGGCCTGCTGGCACAGATGGCGGCTGAATACGACCACGCCACGCGATCGGGAAAACAGGTGGAGTCCGACCGGCGCGACTCTATTCTGGCTGCCGTTAAGCACTATTGTGTCGACCTCGATCATGCGGATCGGGTGCGTGAAACTGCTCTGCACTTATTTTCGGAATTGCGCGCCATCCATCGGCTGCCGGCTGAATACAGGGAATGGATTGCCGCTGCCGCGATGTTGTGCGAGGTGGGTGATTACGTCAATCGAACCGGGCGTCACCGGCACACCTACTACATCATTTCGCAATCGGAAATTCTGGGCTATACGCCGCAACAGCGAAAGATTATCGCTGCCATCGCGCGCTATCTTGGGAAGTCGCGCCCTTCGCCGGAGGATGGGCCGATCAAAGTTCTTGCGCCTTCTGATCAGAAGCAGATTGAGAAGGCATCGCTTTTGTTGCGGCTGGCATGGGGCCTGAATCTCGGTCGCAGTGGCGCTCTGAAAATGACGAAGGTGAAGATTCACGAGGGGTCGGTAAATGTAACCTTGGTCCCCAAGCGTCCCCAGAATGTGGACCTGGAATTATGGGCCACGGAAAAGGAGAAACCCTACTTCCGCGAAGTCTTTGGTGTTGATTTTTCAGCCGCCACCGCAGCCGCCGCTTGAATTGCGCGGGCAATTTTCGGGGTGAAGAACCAGTTCAGAGTCGCGGAACGACGGACAGTCTCAACTCTGGCCACTGCGCCTTTCTTGAAATCAACCTGCGCTTCACATCCCGCTTTTGCAATCATGCGGGCCAGGAACTCTGAAATACTGGGATTGTGCCCGACCACCATGAGCGCTTCGTGTTTCGAATATTTATCCAGCATGCGCCGAAAATCCGCGAACGAAGCGTCTGGCCTCAGCGCGGGCTCAAGCAGCAACTTGCCTTCATAACCGAGTTCGTTTCCGATCAGCGAAGCCGTCTGGGTCGCACGTTTCAGCGGACTTGAAATAATCGCGTCGGGCTGCGCATTCAGGGCCGCAAGCGCCCTCCCCACAACCCCGCACTGCTCAATGCCGTCGGCATCCAAGGGCCGCTTCTCGTCTTTCTTGGGATTGGCGAGATGCTGCCCGGCACTGGCGTGCCTGACGATGTAGATGATCATGAGGCCCTACTTGCCTTTCGTCCCCGTGTTCTCGAACGTTTGGATTCAGTCGCCTCGGGCAGCGATGTTTGCTTTCCTTCCGCGACAGCGAGTAAGAACTCTTGCGCACTAA
>DATNAF010000404.1:0-4888 GCA_035572845.1 Terriglobales bacterium | reverse complement strand
TAGCGTAATTGCGAAGAGCAGTGAGAGAAAAATCACACCATAGGGGAATATTGTTTGTTTGCGCATGAGTAAAGTGCAACTCAGGTTGTCAAATCGTGTCTCGCCTTTTTTCCACATAAGCAGCGGTTTGTCAAGGCGCATTGCCGTGCCGAAACGAAATACATCTGACAATTAAAGTCTTACAATCGCTGCTTAGCCCGTTCGACCGCCCGCATTATCGGAGGAACTCATGCCATGCCGATCCATAACTCGCCGAAAGTTTTTGGAGTCGGCAACACTCTCAGTAGCGGGTGCAGCGGCTTTTCCGTTGAAGTCAAAATTCAGTTTCGCGGAAAACAGTGCACCGACCGTAGCGCCGCTCGATGAATTTGAATATGGCCAGGTTGCGGTGACCAGCGAGATCCACCACGCACAACTCGAACACTGCGTCTCGGTTTTGATGGGACTAAACGAAGACAGCCTTATGAAGCCAATGCGGCAAATGGGCGGTCAACCCGCGCCGGGAGCGGATTTGGGCGGCTGGTACAACTACGATCCAAATTACGACTACCGCACTTTCGATGAGGGCTTTGCGCCCGCCGCGACATTCGGGCAATGGGTTTCGGCTCTGGCTCGCGCTTACGCCATCACCCGTTCTCCCGAGTTGCGCGACAAAGTTCTTCGCCTGAACCGGCTCTATGCAGCAACTATCTCAGACGGTTTCTATGCCAAAAACCGCTTTCCCGCATATTGCTATGACAAATTGACCTGCGGCCTGATCGACTCGCGGCGCTGGGCCGGTGATCCCGACGCATTCGCCATCCTGCAGCGAACAACCGACACCGCATTGCGAAATATGCCCGAGCATGCGGTTGAACATGGGCAAAGTTGGCGGCCGGGAACCGACGTTTCGTACACATGGGACGAGTCCTATACGGTCCCGGAAAACCAATTCATTGCCTACCAGCGCGGGGCCGGCGACCGATATAAGGAACTCGGCGCCCGATATCTGAATGACAAGTTATTCTCTCCGCTTGCAGCGGGCGAGAACGTCCTTGCCGGCAAACATGCGTACAGTCACATAAATGCGCTCTCCTCGGCGATGCAGGCTTTTCTGACTTTGGGCAGCGAGATGCATCTGCTCGCCGCCCAAAATGCATTTGACATGTTGCTCGGGCAGAGTTTTGTCACCGGAGGCTGGGGCCCGGACGAGCAACTCCGCGCGACTGACAGCGACGATCTCTATACGAGCTTGACCGGTACACACTCCAGTTTCGAAACACCGTGCGGTTCTTATGCTCACTTCAAAATAACGCGATATCTTTTGCGCGTGACCCGCGACTCGCGTTACGGAGACAGCATGGAACGCGTCATGTACAACACTGTTCTCGGGGCAAAGCCGCTGGAGCCGGATGGGCACGCCTTCTACTACTCCGATTACAACTTCGACGGCCACAAGATTTATTCCAATCATGGCTTCCCGTGTTGCTCGGGCACCCTCCCTCAGGTGGCTACCGATTACGGAATCAACAGTTATTTCCGCGATAAGCACGGCGTGTATGTGAATCTGTACATTCCATCGACCTTGCGCTGGCAGCAGAATGGGACCAGTGTTTCTCTCACCCAACGCGGCTCCTACCCGAATGACGGTCTTGTTGAATTTGAATTCATGCTTTCGAAGCCGACCAACTTCGCCGCAAACTTCCGAATTCCGGCGTGGGCCGATGGCGCTTCGGTTTCGATCAACGGCAAGCGCATCACCGATCCGGTCGTTCCGGGAAGCTTCGCATCAATACATCGCGTGTGGAAAAACGGCGATCGCGTCGCACTCGACCTCCCTATGAAGATGCGTCTTCAATCGATCAACCCGCGGCACCTGGACACGGTCGCCCTCTTGCGGGGGCCAGTCGTACTATTCCCGATCGCGCCAGCTTCGCGAGCCGTTACTCGCCAGCAACTGTTGAGCGCAAGTAACGCAGGCAGCGGACAGTGGCAGGTCCAGACCGCAAGTACGCCAATAACGATGCTGCCTTTTACCGAAATCAATGACGAGCAATATTCGACTTACCTGAAACTCAGTGCATAACAGCCAAAACCGGCGAATCAGCGAGCGCCGCTAGGAATTCACTCCGCTCAAAAAGCCGCCCAGATGTGCTGTTACGCCGATAACAAGAACCCCGAGTAGTTCGAGAGGAATTCGATATCGCGGCAGGGGCATTGGCGATTTGCGAGTCCGCCAATGCACCCACCAGGACGCGATCACCAACACGGTGGCAGTTGAAGCTGCGAGAAGGTGCAGCAGCAGAAGACCTTTAATCTTCTGGTCTTCAAGAACGAAATGCCAAGCAAGCCAGCCGGTCAGCACCGTTGGAATCACAGCCGCCGCTGCAAGCGAAATGTTCCAATACGCAGCTCCCGCAAATTGCGAATCGCGTTCGCCGCGCGAGAGCAGGTCTAATCCAACTCCGGCCATGAATAATGCGATCGGAAAATGGATCAGTACGACGTGCTGTGCGTGCTTGGCCAGCAAAATCGTTCGCAGATCAAAAGGGTTCACCATATCTATTGGTCCTCTTTCTTAACCAGCCAACTGTGGCTGTTGCTGGACCGCGTTTACTTGACAACGATTGTGCCCACCATCTTCGGATGAATACTGCAGAAGTATCCGTACGTCCCCGCCTTGCTGAACGTGTAGGAAAATTTATCGTCGGTGTCGAGCGCTTTCGACTTGAACACGCCGTCATTGCTGGCGATCACGTGAGGAAGGTCATCTTTGTTGAGCCAAGTCACCATGCTGTTGACCGGCACTGTGAGCGTGGCCGGCCCGAACGTGAAGTTGTCCACGCGAACTTCTAAAGGTGAAGCCGCGGTTTCGCCTTTTGCCATTGTGGGATGTAGGACTAAAACAGATGCAAGGCCTACGGCAAGAACCAGCGCTACTGCGCTCAAAAACAAATTTGTCTTTGTCATTTCATTTCTCCTTAGTAAGTAGGTTCAGATTCGGCAGCCTTGTCTCTATGCGAGCGATGAGTCCACCACCGCCAGCCCGTGCCGCCCCTGCACGAAATTCACATCAGTAATGCCGAGAATGCTGCGCAGTTTCTCGGCAGGCACCTTCATGGGACCTGGGCCTTCGCCTTGTCCGGGCGCAGGCTGGGGGAAAGCCGTCGAAAACGCAGTGTGAAAAGTCACATTGCCTTCGACCTTCTGCATGGTCTGGTGAATGTGCCCGTTGAGCACCGTCACCGAGCCGAACTTCTTTAGATAGGAGAGCGCTTGGGCGCTATCGTCCGTTCCCCATCCCCACTGCGGGTACACCGACCACAGCGGAATATGAGCGAACACAACAATTGGCGTGCTGTGCTTCAGGTGCTTGACGTCATCTTCCAGCCATTCGAGTTGCTCGCCTCCAAGCGTGCCCAAGCCGCCGGCTTTGAGGTTCATGACATTCACCAGGCCGATGAAGTACACTCCATTCTTCTCGAAGCTGTACCAGCCTTGTCCCTTAGAGTTTTTCCCGTAGCGCTCGCGGAACATGGCTCCGTCATCGTTTAGGACGTCGTGCTCTCCGGGAACGAAAAATATTTCTTTATTCGTGGACTTCAGTATCTGATCGACATTGTCAAACTCTGACGGTTTCGAGAGATGACTGATGTCGCCGGTGTGCAAAATAAACTCCGGCGCTTCGGGAAGGGCATTAATTTTGTCCACTGCGGCCTTCAGCGTCGCAATCACATCTGGATTTGCGGGCTTATTGAAGCCCATATGGCTGTCGCTGATCTGCACAAAGCTCAGCCCACCCGCGTTGTGAGACTTCATCCCCGAACCCATATGCGAGGCCAGAGCATGAGACTTCAGTACTCCGCCTTCAATTATGCAAAGCGCGCCGGTGCCGGCCCACGCCATACACTTCAGAAAACCCCTGCGATTAATTCCGTCATTATTGTGGTCATGCTCAATCAATCCGCCGGCATTTCTCTCCAACAAATTCGTTTTAGCCATTCTTCCTCCGCTCAGAGATGTAGTGCGTCAGCCGGCGACGGCGACGCGAACCATTGCGTTTTTCGGTTCGCGTCGCCTGCCAGGACGTGTTACACCTGCATAGACCAAGGAAGTGCGGCTTTTATTCCAACGGACAGAGTTTTCGGATGATAGAAATTATTGGCAGAGCAACGGGAATAAAATGCCACTCGCGATAGTTAAGTACATAAAGACACCTGGGAGACTAGTGACGTGCTAGACCCGCAGGACAAAATTCGTTTTGAGCAACTGGTGTTGCCACATCTAAACAGCGCCGCCAATCTGGCGCGATGGATGCTCCGAAATCGCGCCGATTCCGACGATGTGGTCCAGGAGGCAACCCTGCGCGCTTATCGCTTCTTCGTGAACTTTCATGGAGGAGATGCAAGAGCATGGCTGCTTCAAATCGTGCGCAATACTTGCTACACGTGGCTACAAAAAAATCATCCGTCGGAACTGATGACCGAGTTTGATGAAGAAGTGCATCAAAAGCCGTCTGCGAATCCTGAGACTCTTGCTGCACAGACAGATGAGCGGCAGCGGCTAACGGCGGCATTGGAATCACTGTCCCCGCGTTACAGAGAGGTGTTGGTGCTCCGGGAATTAGAAGGCTGTTCTTACAAGGAAATCGGCGAGATTACCGGGATTCCGATCGGCACGGTAATGTCGACTCTGTCTCGCGCCCGAGAGCGCATGCGGCAAACTTTGACCGGGGTTGCGGGCGCTGCTGCGAAGGGAGTTTCATGAACTGCGAACTGGCGGAAACCACAATTCACGGTTACTTCGATGGCGAACTGGACGCCGTGCGGTCGGCTGAGTTCGAGCGGCACCTGGAGAACTGTGCTCGCTGCCAGGCTGTTCTGGAAGGGCTGGAATCTTTGCGCACCCA
>DATNAF010000403.1:0-2800 GCA_035572845.1 Terriglobales bacterium | reverse complement strand
TGCCCTGCCGCTACGGTGGCACTCGCCCGCGTATTCCCGCTCGGCGCGATAGACGCCCGCCCGGAAATCAGACGGCCTCAGCTACAGCATACCGGTCGTTCCCCGGCCCGGATAAAGGCGCTGATGAGTTTGCCTTCCAGTCGCGGTGCGATCGCGCCAGCGTCGATGCCCTTTCCTGCCAGAAATTCGCGCGCGTCGATACTGTAGACCCGAGTCGGCTCGATCTCGATACATGCGAAACTAGCAGTGTACTCGCGATCGCTGAGCGCCCCCGCGATGCACCCCGCCCGAGAGTTCCATGCTGCGCCGGACTTTATGCAGCGCCTCGCCGAGCGTTACGGCGTCAGTTACTGCAAATCATCCGCCGGGCTTCAGCACGCGAAACGCTTCGCGCAACACTTTGTCCTCATCGGCGGAGAGATTCTCATCGGTCATCTTTGGCCATAGGCCTTTCCGGCCGGCCCGGCGCGCCTGGCCGACAACACGTCCAGACCGCCCCCGGAGCCGAGGTCCAGAACCATTTCCCCCTGGTTCAAATGGCGAGCGCCGTTGGGTTGCCGCAACCGAGCGACGCCCGGACCGCGGCTTCGGGCAGCCCGATCGTCTGGCTCATTTCGTAGAGGTTGGACGTGATCGGGTTGCAACCCTCTGGTGACGGCCGCCGCCGCAACATGAACCGCCCGTGGCCGGCGCGCAACGCCGCCTGCCAATACTTTTGCTTCACGATATATTGCGCGTACAGCCTTCGGCGTAAAGAAAGCCTAGCCAAAAATATTTGAAATTTGAATTCCACCGGCCGTCTGTCCGAAGATCAAGTTCTCTAGACAAAATCGGAGGACCGGCGACCGATGGAACTCTTCGCAAAGCTGTTTTCGAGCCTGCTTGTTTTTGTATACCATTGCTTCGACCGCATAGTCATCAACGGATATCTGAGCGGACTCTCCCGTCCTGATCAGGTCGTCTACTTTTTCCGCAACGTGATTGGCGTTCCAATGGTGGACAAGGATGTCCTGAGCAAGCGCACCAACGAATATCGGGACTGGGTGGAGGCGTTCGCCCGCAATCACAAAACCCCTATGGAATGGGCCGAAAAAGGGGTCCGCAAAGAAGAATACGTGCGGCCCTTCTTGCGCCGCATGGAACGCTCCGGCCAGTATGGGGTCTACTTCATCTTCCAAAGCATGGAGCAAGGGCCGACCTTTCGCTGTACCGTACCCAAGTTCCCCCCGCAGGATCCCAACCATCGGATTCTGGCTCAGCAACGGAGCCGCTTCAAGCACTACTATTTCTACCTGCGGGACCAAACGCTGGGACCGATGGTGATGCGGGTGGCGTCGTTCTTCCCTTTCCAGACCACCTATTACCTCAACGGCCACTCCTTCATCGAGCAGGAACTGAGCCGGGCCAAAGTCGGCTTCCGCAAGAATGACAATGCCTTCCTGGCCGTTGATGATGTCGCGGCTTTGCAAGGGGCTGCCGACCGGCTCACCGGCAAGGTGATCGGCGAGCGCTTGGACTACTGGACGCTTCTGCTGGGTCCGAAGTTCTCCAAGCGGGAACGGGGAGCGATGAATCTGCACCGCTTCTATGCCATCCACCAGATCGAATACTGCCGCAATTTCATTTTCAAACGCCACTTTCCCATCCACCGCATCTTCGAACGCTCCTGCGAGATTGGGTTGTGGCGGTTGACCGCACACAAGATCAGCGAGATCTTCGGCAGCCGGGTCACTAAGAAGCTGAAGGGGAAACTCAACACCACGCTGGAGCAGGTCGAGCACGGGCATCATATTTTCCGGGCGTACTTCAAGCATGCCTTCGTGAAGCAGTACGAAAAGTTCTCCACCTTCCTGCGCAATGAAATCTGTTCCAACAATCTGTCCGATTTCAAGCTGAAGAAGGGCTTGGAGCACTTGGCATGCGTGCGCGACAAGTTCCTGGAAATCACCGACCGGTTCGCCACCTTCCAGGCCCAGTCCTTGAACGTTCATGTCGAGTTCCCCCTCTTGCAGCGACTGGCTTTACCCATCCCGGTGGGAACGGCGAAGTTTCCCGGCATCAAGATTCACGACACGCGTATGATCCGGCTCATGGAAGTGTTGCTTCACGGTGGAACTACGGTGGGCGGCTGGACGGCCAAACAAATCCACGAGGCTGTTTTGACCTCCTTTAAACTCACCGTCACGCGATACGGATTGAACCAACTCCGGTATGATCTGCGCAAGATGAGAGCACACGGTCTGATCGAGCGGGACGGCAAACGCTACGCCTACCGACTGACTGACAAGGGCACCAAGGTCACTCTCACGTTCGTGCTTTTCCACCAGCGGCTGTGCGGCCCACTTGCCAACAGCCTCTTTCACCACCAGCCCAACGTCGGAGCCAAACCCAAAAGTAAGCTGGAGGACGCGTATCACAAGGCCGACGCGTCCATCCGCAACATCCTGCAACTCCTTGAGGCGGCTTGAGATTTGTTGAAGTATTTCTGTTTACGATTAACGGCGTAAGAATCTAACAACACCAATTCACAGGCCAACTCGCAGTATCCCAACGTAGTGCCCGGAGTTCCGTTGTACCCCGCTAACAAAACGGCCGCCCAGTCGTTTAACCCTGCCGCTTTCGCCGCGCCGGGCGCCTACACCTACCGCAACGCCGGCAGGAACATTTTGCGTGGCCCCAGGTATTCGGACGTCGATTTCTCGGCGAGCAAGACCCTGCGGCTTCCGAAACTGGAGAACGGCCAACTCCAATTCCGCTTCGATGCCACCAACGCTCTCAACCACACCAGCCTCGGGATACC
>DATNAF010000402.1:0-9749 GCA_035572845.1 Terriglobales bacterium | reverse complement strand
GGGCTAAGCCACTGCGCATTCTCTCCGTTGCCATCTCCCAATGTTCCGTGACAACCGACGCAATATCGACGGTAGTCCATGGCGGCAGCCTTTGCGTCTCCGGTAAATTTACCGACATGGCTGCTGGCAGCGGGTGACTTTAACCATTCTTCTTCTTGATTAGTGGTGAGTTGCGCGGAGGAAAGGCCGGCGAATGCCAGCACTGCCACTGCGCACGCGGCGAATTTTAGGTTTAGTGTACGCATGTTTTCCTCCTTAGAAGTCGAAGTCGAAGCCTGACATCAAACTGCTGCCTGTAAGATTCGTGCCATCGGGAGCCAACCCGTATTCCTTGATCCACGAATACTCGTTATGCCAGGCAAAACCGGCCCGGCTGGTCATGATCGGCATATAGCGGAAGCCGATCAGGTAATTGTCGACGTTACCCAGATTCGACGCGCTGAGCGGGTTGGATTGCTGCGACATTCGCACCCACTCCGAGCGCTGGATGAAAATCAGCTGCGGATTCTGCACCCAATGGGTTTCGACGAAGCCGCCGTTCCAGGTGGGGTTCCGGAATCCTGTAATCGAACTGCCCGGGGTGTTGTTGACCGTGCTCACGCCATCAATCAGGTCACCGTATCCGGCGCCGAACCACGCACTGTCTGATCCGTGCTGAGTCACGACTTGGAAGTCCAGCTTGCCGAAGTAGAAGAGGCCGACAAAACCTTCGCGGCTGAATCCCTTATTTCCGGTGCCGCTACTGACTACGGGTACGCCGCCACTGGTTAGGAACGTTGTCGGGGCCTGTCCAACCATGGCGTAAAAGCCAACTCGATCAGTTCCTAACTTACCGACATCAAATGCCTGACTGCCGGCGAAGAAGGCGCTATAAGAACTACTTCCATAAGAGAGGTCCGGATTGCCGTCAGTCGAACTGAGAATGGCAGCTGAGAGCCGGGTCCGATCGTTCAGCGAATGGCCCATCCACTCCAACCCGACCTGGTTATCGCCGATCTGGCCAAAGATGTTGCCATCGCCGACGGGAATGAAATGGTAGATGTTGAAGCTACCGCCGTAGCTCGACAGCGTTATGACTCGCTTCTCAGAAACGATATTGTCGAGTTCAAACTTGCCGAACTTTAGGTTGACCCAGGGGCTGTGAAACAGATTGTCCAACCTGACGTTCACTGACTCCATATGAAACGCGCCGGTCTCATCCGACGACGGCACCAACAGGAAGGAGATATTTTTGTCCAGCGTGCCGCCGGTCAAGATATCCAGCCCCGAGTAGTCGAAGCCGCTGTTGGTGAGCCCGCGAATGGAGGCCGCGTTGGGCACTCCCGTAGGAGAATCAACCGCAATTTTGTTGGTGCTTTCCCGATGCCAGTAAGGCGTAATTCGTAGTGTGATCGGCCAATATGACGGGTTCTGCCAGATGGGAGCGTCCCGGTCATTCATCAGCTGATAGCCGTTGTCTTTGAACTTTTGTCCAAAGTAATTCAACATCGGCCAAGCTTCGTGGCAAGCCGAACATCGCAAACCATATTTTCTGGCAAATGCAGGAAGGGCGTTAGCGGTACTGGACAAAGCGAGGACAAAGGTCGCGGACAAGAGCAAACCCGTGACCGTCCTTCGGGAAGAAGCCATTGCGATCCTCCTAGGATGACCCTACAACCGACTTCTAATTCTTACCCCAAAAGAGTGCGTCACAAGAATGACGCGACAGAAAAGAGCACAACAGTTGCTGTTTTTAACACTGCTCTTGTACGGATGTCAAGAATTTGTAAAAAATATGTCACTGTTTTGTCTCTATTTGCGATTCAGTCGAGCAAGTTGTGTTCGGATGCGATTTGACTTTGGCCTCGCATCCACGGTATGAGAGTGGTAAAGCTGTGGATCGCCGAAAATTATCGTTTCACGATGTAATCGTCTCAGCTCGCCTGGCGCGTTTGGGAACTTCATGGCTGTGCCTATATTCGGCATTTGCCTTATTCACCTTTAATGCACACCAGCTTTCCGCAAAAAACAAACAAGCCGAAGATTATGGCGGAGGTCTGAGCGTCAGCGTCCCAGCAACCCAGCAAGAATTACTCCAGGCAGTACAAGACGTTGTTGCGGACGGCATTATCCAGGGCAGCAAGGAATACAACAAAGACGAATACATATCTGGGGCAGAGCCCGTGTCTGAGACCCGTGTCTTTCCCAAGTGGACCGGCTCCGGTGAAGTGTTTTACAAGGTAAAGAAAAATGCCCTGGATCCCCGGAATTTCAAGGACAGCGGCGATTCCGGGGTCCTTGCCGTCCGCTACATTGTCCAAGCCGGCGATGCGAAAAGCACGTTGCTGAAAATCGAGGCGATTTTCGTTGACGATGATCACCACGGTCAACATCTTTCTAATGGCTCAGTCGAAGGCGCTGAGTACAAAGATATTCAGGACCACCTTGCCGCCATGCAGCTGAAGAAAACTGAAGCGACGCAGGAAGAGCAGCGTCATCAGCAGCAATTGGCGGCGAACGAGCTTGAGCAAAAACGGAAGCAACAGCAGATAGAAAAAGTCATCTCGCGTGGCCCTGATGAGACTCTGCAACAGCACATTGATCGGTTGCGGCATGACGTGGAGCGCCAGGTGAAATCTCCCGGCAGCCAGTTGAAGTCCGCGCCATTTAAGAGCGCTTCAAGTTTGCAGTCTCTAACCGCGGGCACGCATGTAGCCATCCTGATTTCAACTCCCTATTGGTACGGCGTCGAAACCGAAGATGGCCAGCATGGCTGGATTCATCGCAGCCAGTTGGAGCAGTTGCCTTGAGCATTCAGGCTGCCTGGGCACTCCTTGTCGTATTTGCGTCGCTGACTTGTTGCGCGCAGAATTCATCGCAACAGAAAACTTTTTCGGCGCCGGTAGCGAAAGTCCAGGCGGCGTTGAAAAATCTTCCCGGCGGAACTTCAGGTCCATTGCCCCTCCTCGATGGATTCGTGGTTGCCGGCCGGCGAAAGCTGGACGCATACCGTCGTCCCTACTATCAGTGTTCGGTAAAGATCACGCCTGCTTCTTCCGGAGGCTCGTTGGTCCGTGTCGCGGCGAAGATCACCGCATGGAATAGTGATCCTGCGCACTCCGGCTACGAGGTCCTGCAATCGAATGGTCGCTTGGAATCTGATCTGCTCGATCGCTTACAAGCGCAGTTGGCACCCGATGAGGAAGGGAAGCCTACGACTGCGGCAAGTCCTTCGCCCGCCCACAGCGGGACACCTCGTGCCGCTGCGTCGCATGCTCCCGAAATATCGGCCCCCATGCCGCAATTTCCGAGCGCTTCCGGAAACAACACGCCCTCATCCCGCAGTACGAACGAACAAGACGCTGGACTTGAGCAGGAGGCGCGAGGCCTGGAGCAGCTCATACAAAACCAATCACATCCCACAAATCTGATCGCGGTGAAGCAAGACCAGACACCCGTATTGCAGGACCCAAGCTCAGATGCGAAGGTGTTGTTCCTGGCCAGCGCTGAAGATGAGTTCGAAGTGCTCGACATTAATCCGGAGTGGGTACACGTGCGAATTTCTGGCCTTTCGCGCGGTTGGCTGCAACGGGCGAGTGTGGAAATGCTCGACGGCTCTGAAAACGTTGCAGCTGCGCAGAAGGTTGTGCCGGCTCCCGAACAACAGTCCGCGAAGCCGCAATCGCTGTCTTCCGCTTTGTTTTCTGTAACTGCCGAGGAAGAGGGAAGTTTCCCCGGTGACTGGGCGCCGCTGAAAGGCAAGACGGTAAAAATCATTTCCATTCAGCAAGCCACAGGTACCGGCAGGATCACCAGCCCGCAGGATAAAATGCGCTTTTCCGAGGATCTTTTTACGAAAGAAGCGACCAGCAAATCGTCCGCAGGTCTGGTGTTGATTTTCGACGCAGAAGACGGCGGCATGGTGGCGGCCACGCAAGCGGTGCTTGATGAATGGAAGAACGGCTCACTTACTGAGCAGGCGTTGTGGAAGCAATGCTACCTGGATCCGCCGGAAATTCTCGGCACCAACAACTAATGCTTCCAGTTCCAGACCGGATTGCCCTTCTGATCGCGTAGCTCCAGGGTGTCGGTGCCCTTAACGACTTCGCGCGCCAGCACCATGTCCGTGTCGCCTTGCTTTACTTTCGATCCGGTGAATGCGATCTCATCTCCCTTAGCGAAAATTATGCCCATATCGTCGATAAAGGATTTCGGGCACAGATAAATTTCCAATGTATCCGTGCCGCTCTTGATCGTGAGATAGGCGATGTCCTTTTCCTTCGACGGCATCTTCAATTCTTCGATGGTGCCTTTGAACTTCGCTTCGGTGGCAGTGTCGTACTTCGGCCCAGCCTGTGCGGTTGAGAAAACGCTGCACAAAAGTAGACCCAGTAAGGTGAGAAAAATTGCGCGGACCGCGCGATTTGAATTCATGGCCTGACCTCCTCGCACGAAGAGCGGAAGTCAGCTGCAGGAGCTGCAGACGACACAGTCCGTTCTCCTTGCCGGTTCTCCAAGGATCGGAAAACCAACTTCATGATACTCCTGCAGTTCTGGCGAAAGTAGCGGAAATTGCCGCCTGACTCTGTTATGCAACTGGTAGATTAAAACGTTCCAAATGGTGGGAGTTTTTGCTGCGCTTTGTTCTGGGAGGTCTTGTAACGGCCGTGCGGGTATGCTCGCCAGGAAGTTTGGACCTGGTTTCGGTGGCCTGTTCCTTGCCTTTCCGGCGATCCTCGCCAGCAGCGTGACCTTGGTGGCAAAGCACGAGCGCGAACGCAAGCAACAGAAAGGCTTGAACGGAGTAAATCGGGGCCTTCAGGCGGCAAGAGCTGATGCTGCTGGCGCAACCATGGGCAGCATTGCCCTTATCGTGTTTGCGATTTGCGTTTGGCAGCTCTTGCCAGATCACAGAGCTTGGCTCGTAATTGGCGGGGCAACATTGCTCTGGGCCGCGGTGTGCGTGACCGTTTGGTATTTGTGGAAGCGAAATTTTATGCGAAGACGAGGTTAACTCGACCAATTAGCTACGCGTTTTTTATTACCAACCGGATCAAATAATAGGTCACCGAACCGACCAGCGCGGATGCCGGTATGGTTAGAATCCATGCCCAGACGATGCGCCTCGCGATGCCCCAGCGCACTGCTGATAACCGGGTAGTGGCGCCTACGCCGACAATTGCTCCCGTGATGGTATGGGTGGTACTGACCGGGATGCCGGCCAAGGAAGCCGAAAACAAAGTGATTGCGCCCGCAGTTTCTGCGCAGAATCCGCCCACCGGCTTCAGCTTAGTAATACGCGAGCCCATGGTGCGAACGATTCTCCAGCCGCCGAAATAAGTGCCTAAAGCGATGGAAACCTGGGCCGCGATAATAATGGGCCAACGAAATCTGCCCCAATTACCCGCCAGTTCGGCGGCAGTCATGAACTTGGCGCCGTAAAGCGCGGTGGCAACAATTCCCATGGTTTTCTGGCCGTCATTACTGCCATGGCCAATGCTGTATGCGGCGGCGGAGAGCAACTGCAGTTTGCGGAACCACGCATCCACTCGTTGGGGAGCTTTATCGCGAAATAGCCACATCACCATGGACATAAAAATCAGCCCGAGAACCAGGCCGATCACTGGAGCAATAAAAATGAAGAGAACAGTCTTATACCAGCCACTCGGAATGATCACACCAAAACCGGAACGCATGATCGCCGCGCCCGCATAACCTCCGATCAGCGCGTGTGAAGACGATGTAGGCAAGCCCCACCACCAGGTCAGCAGGTCCCATACGATGGCACCCAGCAAGCCTGCGATCACCACGTACTGAGTGACGTCAGAAACTCTAATCATTCCGCTGCCCATGGTTTTTGCCACGGCGGTGCCCAATAAAAAAGCAGCAATGAAATTAAAAACTGCCGCCCACAAAACTGCGAGCTTTGGCGAAAGCACGCGAGTGGAAACCACGGTCGCGATGCTATTTGCGGCATCGTGAAAGCCGTTCAGGAAGTCGAACCCCAGTGCAACCGACACTGTTATGAGGAGCAGCAGTATATCGCTGGACAATGAGTTTTCCCGTGTTAATTAGGCGCTTTTTAAGACGACGGTCTCCAGGACATTCGCGGCATCTTCCGCTTTATCGCTGGCGGTTTCCAAAACTTCGAGCAGTTCCTTGATTTTGATGAGATTGATGGGGTCCTTCTCGCGCTCGAACAGGCTGCCAATGGCTTCACGAGAGGCGACGTCGGCCTCATTTTCGAGACGCTTGATCTCGACGCATCGCGCCAGCACGTCGCCATTGTTTTGCAGGTGCGATACCGCCTCTCCCAGCTCCTTGCATTGTGAAAGGACCAGTTTTGAAAGCTTGGCAGCGGCAGGTGGAGGATCGGTGATTTTGTACATCCATATCCTCTCGGCCGCTGCATTCATAAAATCCAGAACATCGTCGAGCGACGACGCCAGGCGATGAATATCTTCTCGGTCAAAAGGAGTGATGAATGTCTGGTTCAATTTCGTGAGCACGGAATGGGTCAAGTCGTCCCCAATATGTTCGATTCTTTTGATCTCCGCCCTCTTTTCGTCGTGCGACTGGTAATTATCAAAAAGATCGACCAGAGCGTGTGCTCCGGCAACGAGATTCTTGGCGATCTCGGAAAACATCGTGAAAAAGGTAGGGTCCTTGCGCGTGAAGCCAAACATTTTGGGATTAGGCTCCGTTCCGGTAGGTTTAATGGCTGTCGTTCAAAGCTCGTCAATATCTCATCTATTAGAACGCGAGTCAACGCCGGTGACCGGCAGGAACTTGCGACGTCTCTGGTAGAGGATAACAAATACAAAAGGCGCGTGGCAGCGGACGCTTGATATTCTCGATTGCGGAGATTGACGGGCGCAGTTCTAGGGCGTCAATCGCCCTGGACGGCGGAATTAATTTGCTCAGCGAGGCCGCGGAACCGGTCGCGCCAGCTTATTCTCTGATCGCCGCGGAATCCCTAAGAAGGTGAAGACAATCACTGCGAAGCCCAAAGCGGTTCCCACGATCGCTCGAAAACTGAAATAAAGTAAAGTCTCGTGCAGGCCCATTCCGCTAGTCTGGATCGGAATAGGGCCAGGCGCAACGTTACTTTTGATACCTCCCCCGGGCGCGGTGGAACGTATCCACAAGAGCGTGTAGATCTGAAGATGACTCGGCTCACGCCCTTGCGGCTAAGATTCTTCACCAAGCAGCACATCAGACGGTACAAACCCGTTACGCTTTTTAACCTCTGAGTGATGGATGAATAAGAAAGAAATCGAGTCCCCGAAGCTTACGGCCAACTTCCTCGTCTGGATAGGACTATTCGTGGTGCTGCTTGCGGCCGTCGCCCACTTTGTATTGAAACTTTTCTAGACTGGGCCCAGAGAAATTGGAGGCGCGGGTCGGAATCGAACCGACGCATAAAGGTTTTGCAGACCTCTCCCTTACCACTTGGGTACCGCGCCCCGTCGAATATTAAAGTAGCGTTCCAGGCTAAAAAAGTCCACTAGCGGAATGGAAGGAGTTTGGAGCGGGAGACGGGATTTGAACCCGCGACTTCGACCTTGGCAAGGTCGCACTCTACCACTGAGTTACTCCCGCTCGGTAGACAAATTATAAACTAGCTCACGATTTAACTGCCGATGGAAGAGGTCGAACGTCAATCGGCAGCCAAGATTTCTTCGTGAACCTTCGTGTCCTTCGTGGTTAATGCTTTGACCTTTAATGTGCTGCCCACTGAGGATCTTTTTCCGGCGTCACGATCTCTCCGTCCCGCATATGAATAATGCGGTCGCCGTAAGCCGCGGCTGCTGGATTATGCGTGATCATCAGCACCGTTTGCCCCAATTCCTGGTTTGAATGTCGCAACATATTCAGCACAATTTCCGAATTCTTCGAGTCTAAATTGCCCGTCGGTTCGTCAGCCAGCACGATTGCCGGACGATTGATCAGCGCCCGCGCCAGAGCCACTCTCTGCTGCTCGCCACCGGAAAGTTCGGAGGGACGGTGATCGAGTCGCTTCTTGACTCCCAGCAAATCGACAATTTTGTCGAAGTAAGCGGGATCGCGGTCACCATTTTTGCCGGCAATATCAATTGCAACTTCGATGTTCGATCTCGCGCTGAGAGTCGGCAGCAAATTGAATTTCTGAAACACGAATCCGATTTTCGATTTGCGCATGCGGGTACGCGCCGAATCGGAAAGTTTCGTGAAATTGACACCATCAATAATGACGTCGCCGGAATCGGTCTTCGCTAATCCGCCGAGCACGTAAAACAGCGTGGACTTGCCGCTGCCCGACGGCCCGACAATGCTGACGAATTCTCCCCGAGGGACAGCCAAGGAAATGCCGCGCAGCGCCGGCACTTCGATCTTGCCGATGTGATAGGTCTTGTGGAGATCAACCGCTTCGATAATCGGAGGCATTCAAACCATTGATCTTACAACAAGATCCGTGAGATCCGTGCGAATCCGTGGCTGATTTTAGGAAGCTAAGCGGAGGCTATGTGGTGTGGTGGACCTTGGGCGTGGACTCGATGGTGCGCTCGTTTAGGTCCGCGCTTGCGCACGAGCAACAGGCGAATTCGCTCGAGTAGTTCTACCGGCGCATACATTCCTTTTGCCAGAAAAACGTCGGCGCCGGTTTCGCGTTCGTAAATTTTTACTTTGCCGGAGAGGAGAATCGCCGGCGTTTCGGGAGAGATGTCCTTGATACCTTCAATGAGCTTGGAGCCGTCGAAGCCGGGCATGATCAGGTCGGTAAGCACCAGGTCGACGCCACCCTGCGCGAAGCGTTGCAGCGCCTGTTGCGCGTCGCTGTACGCCAGCACACGGTAGCCTCGGGTTTCAAGCATTACTTTTCGGATGGAGAGGGATTGTTCATTGTCGTCGACGCACAGAATAGTTCGTTTTGGTTTCATCGGCCTTCCCAGTACGCGTAAAAACTGCTGCGCGAAAAATTTTAAGAATTTGTTGATGAGGATTTCGACTAGAGCGGAATGAATCCTATCGTCGGGAACGGCGCGTGTAAAGTAACGTCAACGCCAATGCGAAATTTTCAGCTTGAAAGAACGGCGCGCATGTGCCGGAGTAGATTTTTCGCGGGATTCCTGCCCTGTGAATTTAAAAGGAAAGTTCTCCGCGCAAAACTTCAACAACATTTCCACCGACCCGTACATTAACCACTCTGTCATTGCTGCGCGAGGCACGAACAAAAATCTTGCTCGGGCGCTTCATCTCCACACCCTGTTCGATGAGCACGCGCTCGTCAGGCTTGGCAACGCCGTGCTGCACCATCCACGCGGCAGCGCACCCGGAAGCGGATCCCGTTGCTGGGTCTTCGCCGTTGTAGAACAGCATGCGGGCATGCAAGCGGGCCGTTGGATCAACGGTTTCGCGGCACACGCAAAAAAAGAATTTCCCGCCCGATGTGCTGAGGTACTCGGACGCGCGCGAGTGATTGATCTGCAACCCCTGGATCTGTTTCAATCCGCGCACCGGAAGAATGGTGAAGGGAACCCCGGTCGAAACGGTTTGAATCGGCAAGTCGGTGGCAATATCATCCAACGGAATCCCTGTTGCTTCGGCAACTTTCTTCACCTCGTGAATCTGTCCGAACACGGGATCGTTCTGCCGCATCTCTCCGAAAGCAGGTTGTCCGGGCTTTTCTTCGAAAGCCACGGGAATGGTTCCCACGTTCAACTCCAGTTTGATCTCCGCCGCTCCGCTTTTTCCGCGTAGCGCGTAAGCCGTGCCCAGCGTCGGATGTC
>DATNAF010000401.1:0-6258 GCA_035572845.1 Terriglobales bacterium | reverse complement strand
TAAAAGAAGTATCGCTTCTGGAGCTTTGCGATCGCCTTACGCGGAACTTGCGCAAATACTCCGTTCGCTTCTACGTTGTAAATGATCTTCACTTGCGGAATTTTGCTGATTTCGCGCTTCAGCAGTTGGGCCATGCGATTGGCGTGACGCGCATTTTGCAGCCATAAATCACCGGCAAACAGAGCCTCAAACTGCGCCGAAATAAACCTCATCTTCGAAGCCAATTGCATTCCCTGCTTACGATAAAACTTGAAGCTGGCAGCCAGTTCTGGATTGAAGAACACCACCGCCTCCGCACCGAGGGCGCCGTTTTTCGTGGCGCCAAACGACAGCACATCGATACCCAGATCGCGTGTGGCTTGTTTGAGGGTGAGCCCTTGCGCAGCAACCGCATTGGCAATTCTTGCTCCGTCGACGTGCAGAAACATTCCGTGGTCGTGGGCGAACTCGGCCAGAGCGCGAATTTCGTTCGGCCTGTATACCGTTCCAACTTCCGTAGCCTGAGTTATGGAAATCACCTTCGGCTGAACATGGTGTTCGTCTCCGACGCCATGGTAAGCCGATTGCACCGCCTCCACCGTGAGTTTGCCGTTCTTGGCAGGGACTGGGACCAGCTTGCAGCCGGTAAATTTTTCAGGAGCGCCGCATTCATCGACGTATATATGCGCGCCTTCTGCGCAAATAACTGCATGGTAGGAATTCGTCAGCGCCTTGAGACTCAGGCAATTAGCCGCCGTGCCGTTGAATACAAAGAAGACCTCAATATCTTCCCCCAATTGCTCCTTAAACAGGGCCTGGGCCGAGTGCGTATACGCATCATCCCCGTATCCGACCACATGGCCTTGGTTGGCTGCGCTGATTGCTTTCAAAATATCGGGATGCACTCCAGCATTATTGTCGCTGGCAAAACTACGAGTGGGTTTCATGAATTCAACAATTTAGCAGAAGAGCTAAAACTTGTAAGATCCACTCTCCTTTTTCAAATTCAAACGTCCAATTGAGGGGATTTTCTTGACAGTTGGAATTATGTAACGATATGGTTACACATTCAGGGCGATATGGAAACCGGGAGGTGTTTGCGTAACAAGTTTAGAAGCTGGAGGCAAGGCTCAGCGATTTGAAACCTGCACGATTCGCCGTTAATCTAGATGTAAGCTGTGAGCACCAGGGGCATCGCGATGATTCAACCGACAGTACACCGGTAATAACCCATTTCCGGCGAATCAATTTTTGGAACCTCTGCTACTTACGCTTCATCCAATTTCTACCTGAGTTGTACACCAAACTCCTATGGCTGACCCGCACCAACAAGCGGGAACTTTAACTTTTGACCATGCGTAAGGATATTTGAAGGGAAATCATGGCTAAACGGATGTTTTTTATGCTGGCGGTAGTTATTGTGGTCGTCGCCGGCCTTGGGTTTTTTAAGTATCGGCAGATTCAGACCGCAATCGCGATGGGCTCAAGCTTCGCGCCGCCACCTAGTGCTGTAACAACTGTTGTGGCCAAAAGTGACAATTGGCCATCGACCCTTGACGTGATCGGCACCACAGCTGCCATTCAGGGCGTGACGGTAAGCGCTGACTTGCCGGGCACCGTCTCCAGGATCAATTTTGAGTCTGGGCAGTCGGTCCATGCAGGTGATGTGCTGGTTGAACTGGACACTCGGGAAGAGCGCGCGCAACTGGCGGCAGCTGAATCGGATCGGGACTTGGCGAAGATTAATTACGCCCGTGACCAACAACTCGTAAACGAGGGTGTAGTTGCCCGGATGCAGTCTGATAACTCTTCTGCCCAACAAAAATCGACCGAAGCGAAAGTCGGAGAGATCAAAGCCACTATCCAGCGAAAGACGATTCGCGCTCCATTCTCCGGAGTATTGGGTATCAGGCAGATCAATCTCGGGCAATATCTAGCCGCCGGCGCAGCCATTGTCTCGCTTCAGGCGCTGGATCCCATCTATGTGAATTTTGGAGTGCCACAGCAGCAAGCGCCTTTACTGAAGACTGGCCGAATTCTGGAGCTTACCAGTGATGACGTGCCCGGGGTCGAGTTCAAGGGGCGCGTAACTGCGATTGACTCGGTCGTCAACGAAGCTACCCGCAACCTTCAGGTGCAAGCAACTCTGCCTAATCCAGGTGGAAAGTTGCGCCCGGGAATGTTCGTGCAGGTGCAGTTGGGATTGGGGTCGAGTCAGAATGTTATCCCCTTGCCCGCATCCGCCATTAACTACGCTCCCTACGGAGATTCAGTTTATGTGGTTACTGACATGAAAGATCCAAAAGGCAAAACATATCGCGGAGTGCGCCAGCAATTCGTTAAGCTCCAGGGCTCCCGCGGCGACCAGGTGGGCGTGATTTCCGGGGTCAACCCGGGCGACGAAGTCGTGAGTTCGGGCGTTTTCAAGCTGCGAAATGGCGCCGCTGTACAGGTGAACAACAAAGTACAACCGCCAAATAACCCTAAGCCAAATCCTGAGGACAGCTAGTCATGAAGTTTACTGACCTATTCATACGCCGGCCAGTTCTAGCCATCTGCGTCAACCTGGTGATCCTGATCGCCGGTTTGCAGGCCATTCGCTCGCTCAGCGTGCGCCAGTATCCGCGTAGCGATATCGCTGAGGTGCAGGTTTCGACTGTGTATGTGGGCGCCAATGCCGACCTCGTCCGCGGCTTCATCACCACGCCGCTCGAGCGTGTGATCGCCAGCGCTGACGGCATCGACTACATGGAGTCGACAAGCTCCCAGGGCATCAGCACCATCGATGTGCACCTGAAGCTTAATTACGACACGAACGCGGCACTTACTCAGATTCAGGCCAAAGTCGCCCAGGTGCGTAACGACCTGCCGCCTGAAGCCGAGGCTCCGGTCATTGACCTGCAAACTTCCGACAATCAGTTTGCGGCGATGTATATCGGCTTTTCGTCAAAGGACCTCGATCAGAATCAAATCACTGACTACCTCACCCGCGTCGTGCAGCCGAAGCTCACCGCGATCAGTGGCGTGCAGCGGGCGGACATTCTGGGCAAACGCACCTTTGCGATGCGCATATGGCTCAAGCCTGACCAGATGGCGGCGCGCGGGGTTTCGCCTTCTGATGTCCACGACGCGCTCTCGAAAAATAATTATCTTTCGGCGCTCGGCAGCACCAAGGGCGACGCGGTTTCGGTGAACCTGGTCGCCAACACCGATATGCGGACGGCGGAAGACTTCCGCCAAATGGTAATCAAGCAACAAAACGGGGTTGTGGTAAGGCTTGGCGAGATTGCCGATGTCGTCCTCGGCGCCGAAAACTACGACTCGGACGTTCGCTTCAACGGCGAGAGCGCCACTTTCATGGGGATATGGGTTCTGCCGACGTCCAACTCGCTGGACGTGATTAAACAGGTCCGTGACACCGTCCCCGGAATCCGGGCGGAACTTCCGCAAGGCATGAACGTCGGAATTCCTTACGATTCGACCAAGTACATTCAGGACGCTATCAATGAAGTGCTGCACACGTTGACCGAGACGTTACTGATTGTCGTGGTGGTCATCTTCTTATTCCTGGGATCTTTCCGCTCGGTGCTCATTCCGGTCATCGCGATTCCGATCTCGTTAATTGGCGCGGTGTTCATCATGCTGATAGCGGGATTCACCATCAACCTGCTGACCCTGCTTGCCATCGTGCTCTCGGTCGGATTGGTAGTGGACGACGCAATCGTGATGGTAGAGAACGTTGAACGCCATCTTCACATGGGTAAAGAGCCGTTCCGAGCCGCCATTGACGCGGCCCGCGAACTGGTTGGTCCGATCATCGCCATGACGATTACCCTGGCGGCGGTGTACACGCCGGTCGCGATTCAGGGCGGACTGACCGGCACCCTCTTCCGCGAATTCGCATTTACTTTGGCGGGCGCAGTCATTGTTTCCGGTTTTGTGGCGTTGACGCTTTCGCCGATGATGAGTTCGAAACTGTTGCGCCAGGGCGATACCGAAAAAGGCTTTGCCGGAATCGTCAATCGCCAATTCGAACATGTGCGCAGCCTATATACGCGTTTGCTCTCCGGCACACTGCGGTTTCGGCCGGTGGTGCTCACACTTTGGGTAATCGTGGCTCTGTTGATGATTCCCTTCTACATGTTCTCGCAGAAGGAATTGGCTCCCGCGGAAGACCAGGGAATCGTTTTCTCTATTATCCAAAGCTCGGCGAATTCTACCCTCGACCAGACGAATCTGTTTACCAAAGAGGTTTACGACGTCTTCCATTCGATCCCCGAAAGCGAAAGTATCTTCCAGATTACGCAGCCAACCGGGGGCTTTGGAGGCATGGTCACGAAGCCGTGGAGCGAACGCAAGAAAACCGCGCAGCAGCTTCTAGTGGAAGCAAGTGGGAAGCTCTCCAAAATACCGGGTATCAGAGTCATTCCATTGACCCCTCCGCCATTGCCGGGAGGAGGTTCGTTCCCGGTTGACTTTGTAATACAGTCTTCAGCCGAACCGCAGCAGATGAGCGAACTGGCTGGACAAATCGTGCAGAAGGCGATGGCCAGCGGCATGTTTATTTTTGCGGATACCGACGTGAAATTCGACCAGCCGCAGACCGAAGTCGTTTTCGATCGTGACAAGCTCCGCTCTCAGGGAGTGGACCTGAGCGAAGTGGGCGCCGACCTCTCCACTATGCTCGGCGGAAATTACGTGAATCGCTTCAGCATCCAGGGCCAGAGCTACAAAGTCATTCCGCAGGTCAAGCGTGCAGACCGCCTTAGCCCCGACCAGCTCGAACATATTTACGTTAAGGGATCAAACAATCAATTGGTCCCGCTTTCGACCTTCGCGACTTTGAAAACTACCACTCAGCCGCGTTCGTTGAATAAGTTCCAACAGCTGAACTCGGTGCGTATTCAGGGCGTAATACCGCCTCCGGTGCCCCTTGATAAGGCGCTCACGTTCCTCGAAGATCAGGCCAAACAGATATTGCCGCAGGGCTACACCTATGACTATGCAGGCGAATCGCGCCAGCTTCGAGTAGAAGGAAGCAAGTTCCTGGGCACATTCCTGCTCTCAGGAATTTTGATTTACCTGGTACTGGCTGCGCAGTTCGAGAGCTTCCGCGATCCCTTCATCATTCTTGCGGGATCGGTGCCGCTGGCCATATCCGGCGCGTTGGCGTTCTCGTTCCTGGGATTCACAACACTGAATATCTACAGCCAGGTGGGATTGATAACACTCGTGGGATTGGTGTCAAAAAACGGAATTCTTATCGTTGAATTCGCCAATCATCTGCAGGAGAGAGGGCACGACAAGATGGAAGCGGTGATCGAAGCCGCAGCCACGCGCTTACGCCCCATTCTGATGACAACTGCGGCCACGGTATTTGGGCACTTGCCTCTAGTCTTCGCGAGTGGACCGGGAGCCGGAGCACGAAACAGTATCGGTATCATGCTGGTCAGCGGCATGATTATTGGAACGGCATTCACGCTCTTTGTTGTTCCTTCAATTTATATGCTGGTCGCGAAGCGGCATGTTGCGTTAGAGGAGTTGCGGGAGCCCGAGGCGTTGCCCGAGCCCGCGGGAATGGCAATCTGAAATCGGCGTAGCGGCCACGAAAACTATTTCGCGTGTGCGGCCGCTGCGCCAAGGACTTTGCCCGCATCCGCCTGCTGCACAAACGCAATCACCCGGTACTGTTTTTCCGGGTGGTCCATCTTGATCGCCACGTCTTTTGAAAATGTCTCGCCTTTTTGGATTTTCCCGACACTATCGAGCCGCTCTACTACGGCAACGTGTTGCAACTGACGTCCGCCGTTCTCGCCTTTCAAGACTTGGGATTCCGCATGATCCAAGGCCACTGCTATGAAGACTTCGGCCTTTAAGGGCGCGGCGCCGATCTCGAGGTGTGCAAGAATTTTTCCGTCCTCAATGTGTATGGCAGAGATCTGGACACTGATTTTCGGGACTGGAATCTCCTTAGCAAAGGCGCGTCCAGCTTGCGGGCGATCGCTTCCGACAAAAGCCTCGCTGCCATCGATTACCATCTGAGGCGTGTAAGGACCGTTTTTTACGTGCAAGCGCTCCACGTATTCACTTTGCCGCAGGGTGAAAGCGTGAGATGAAAATGGATCTCTCCATCCCTGGTCGTCCCAGTAATCAACATGCTCCTCGAGCACGATCAACTGTGCTCCGGGAATAGGTTGTGCCGCGTCAAGAGCTTTCAGGAATGCATCTGCGGGAGGACAATCGGAGCACCCTTCGGAAGTGAACAGTTCCACGAGAATT
>DATNAF010000400.1:0-11100 GCA_035572845.1 Terriglobales bacterium | reverse complement strand
TTCTGACGGGCATGCTTCTTGAATGCTACCAATATTAGACGCACGAAGCTGGGATTGTGGCGCTTGGAATCAGTTTCCGCTGTGGAATTCCATGGTGAGTTTGGGAGTTGTGGGTCTTTGTCGCAGGTCAGCCGCGAATTGCAGGCAATTCTGCGCCACGCTTTATGTCGCCTTGCGGCGGCCGGACAGCCGAGGGCGGCTGTCCCCACCAGACAATGGTTGGCGAGGCGTATGGGCGCCAACAATTGCACAGCAGATGATTCACTCACATGAGGATTGCTAAGTTTCAGATTTTGCACAATGACCGCAGCACCGACGTTACCTTCTGCCACTCGTTAGGTAACCAATATCAACTGTAGTCCGCAAGTTACTGATATGGAATGCTTGGCTACCTGCATCCTTTAGTAACCCACTTACGTCCGTAACTTGTCCGGTACCTGTCTCTTTGTAAACATGACACCTGACCTATCGGACTCGTGCAGTAGCTCTTACCGCGCGTAAGTGGTTCTGTAACTCGTCCGATCCCCATAGGCACAAATGTACACGTCGTTCAACTTTGGCCGGAGGCAGGATGTCGTTAGACGCACAGCAGCTGCAAGCGCTGAGCAGTGTGCCACAACTAGCGCGGCTCTATGCCACTTATGGGGTGGAGGTCAATGCCCTGTCGGTCGAAGAGATTTTTGCGCTGTACGAACGAACCGGATTTTTATATCCGGGTAAGGCTGCCCGCTTGCGTCCGCACCTTGGGATCGTGCTGAAAAACTGGCGCAAGATGCTGAAGGCGGGCGAGTCTCTGCTCTACATTCTCACTGCCGGGGATGACGCCCGCGGGATGGCCTCTATTGCGGTGTGGCGGACCGCGCCTCACGGCTGGATGTCACAGCACTTAGTCAGCGATAACAATCCTTTTGCATCACGTGCAGTCATGCTGGCGGCGGCTGCCGGAAAAATTCTGCGAGGAACTGACGACGCGCAAAACTGGTTTCGTCCGGAAAATCGATTCCCGGCGCGCGTGTTTGGTTCCATGGTGTACACCATCGGTGAAGCTCTCTGTTCGGTGCAACGCCACAGTTACTTCGCCTTGCCGCGCAGCCTGAAGTTCTCTGCTACCGGAAAGATCCGAGCTGTACCCTACGACATTTCACAGAAGCAGGCGCTTTCTGCGATTGCATCGGCCACGCGAGGCAGTGTTTACGTTGCCGGAGAAGACTTACTGGGCGACACCGAACTCAAGAGCGTGGACGACATGTATCGCGCGGTGGGGCTGCGGCGCACTCGATCGGTATGGTTGGCCTATCAAGGCACTCGCGGTGAACCCGTGGGCGCGGCAATCGCCTATCGCGGGCCGATGGGAATCAACTTCAGCTATCTCGAAAACCGTTGTGACTTACTGCTTCACCCGACATTGCCCGCATTGGATGTGCCGGCGGCGGTAGCGGCGCTGGTGAATGCGGCGACCTCAGCGTATCAGGATTTCGAACTCGATGACATTCCGCTCATTACCGATGATATGGCGACAGAGACATTACTGAAGAACGGCGCGGAATTCCTGCGTCATTACTGCCAGGGAATCTGGCTCAAGGCCGGACATCAAGGTTTCTATCAGCACGTTGATGGCTTCTATTCCAAAATTTTAGCTCGCGTGAGTAAGCAGAACACGAAACAGAAACGCGCGGCTGCAGCAGGATCGCAATGAGTTCAGCGCAGGTCACTTACATCATGGAAGATCCGCGCGAGGCCATGCGGCTGGAGTTGAAGGTTGACGCGGAGGCGTGGGTGGAGAAATATCTTGCGCCTCTTTTAAGACCCGGAGCGGAAGTGCTGTCGGTGGGATGCGGGCCGGGAATGATTTTGCGCCAGGTGTGCTCGCTCGATGAGTCCATTCGCGCTACTGGAATCGATCTTAGCGCGGGGCGAGTGCAGGAAGCCATTCAGAAAAATACCGCGGATTCACGCCTGAAGTTCGTGCAGGGCGATGCCCATGCCATGCCGTTCTCTGCAAACAGCTTTGATCTGGTCTATGCCCGGATGTTGTTTGAATACCTGGCGGAAAAGGAACGGGCCGCAGCGGAGATGGTCCGAGTCTGCCGGTCGGGTGGCACGGTGATGTTCCAGGACCTGGACGGCCAACTGTTGTGGAACTATCCCGAAGATCCTGCTGTACAAAATGCAGTTGAAAAAGTTGTAGAAGGCTTGGGCAAGACGGGATTTGATGCCTTCGTTGGACGCAAGCTGTTTTCTTTGGCACACAAAGCCGGCCTTAAAAACATCAAGGTGGAGGTTGAGTGTTACCACCTCATCGCCGGGAAAATCAAACCGGAAATCTTGAAGCAGTGGCAGTTAAAAGTTGAAATAGCGCTTCCTCAAATTGCTCGAGTGTTGGGCAGCGAGCATGCGGCCAGAGATTATGGCAACAAATTTATCGATTATCTATGCCGGCCTGACACGCTGACTTACTCGAATGTTTTCACAGTAACAGGGCAAAAGCCCTAGGGACCCATGCAGTTGAATAGCTCGACAGAACGACATCAGAATTGCGAAAGGGGACAACGAGAGCTTATGGGTTATAGCAACCCACTAACAAAAACGGTTCTCGCCTTCTCGCGAAGGAAAACAACCATGCAGACCATACGCTACCCACACAACCGTTTAAGAGGTCTTACCCGCGCTTTGTTAGTCGCCGCTCTGACGAGCTTGTTCGTCATAGTTGCGTCGGCGCAGAACAATCAGGTCGATGTTACGACCATGAGCGTTGAAGATCTCATGAACATGCAGGTCACGTCCGTCTCCAAACGGACCCAAAAGGTAGCGGACGCCGCTGCAGCGGTGTACGTGATCACGCAGGAGGACATTCGCCGGTCGGGCGCAACCAATATTCCCGAAGCGTTGCGGCTGGCTCCTGGAATTCAGGTGGCGCGCATTGACGAGAACAAGTGGGCCATCAGCTCGCGCGGATTCAACGGGCGCTTTGCTGACAAGCTGCTTGTCCTTATTGACGGGCGCAGCGTGTATACGCCGTTGTTCTCCGGAGTCTACTGGAACGTGCAGGACGTGATGCTCGAGGATGTCGACCGCATCGAAGTGATCCGTGGCCCTGGAGCCACGCTGTGGGGAGCCAATGCGGTGAACGGCGTCATCAACATCATCACTAAGTCTGCGAGAAACACCCAGGCTGCTGTGGCTACCATGGGTGGCGGAAATGAACTGAGGGGCTTCAGCAATCTGCGATACGGCGGCACCATACATCAGGACACCGCTTATCGGGCCTACGCGAAATATTTCAATGTCGGCTCGTCCACAGATTCGATCGGTGGAAATGGCACTGACAATTGGGATTCGCTGCGCGGCGGCTTCCGCAGTGATTGGAACCCCAGCGGCCCGGACCAAGTTACGCTGCAGGGCGATATGTACCGCAGTCACTATGGAGAGTTGTTAAGCATTCCTTCGCTGAGCTCTCCTTACTCGAGCACATTTCCGAACGCTGGCGCGATCAGCGGCGGGAACATACTTGGACGATGGGCCCATGATTTCGGGAACTCATCGACTTCACTGCAGGTTTATTTCGACAACACAAATATTTCCGAAAACTCACTATTTGCAGATCATCAGAACATCTTCGATATAGACTTCCAACACTCGTTTCACCTCACTGATTCGCAAGCCGTGATCTGGGGAGTTGGATACCGCTCGATTGGTGACAATAATGACTCCAGCTTTACCGTGTCGCTGCAGCCGAACCACAGCCAGTTGAACCAATTCAGCGGGTTTGCGCAGGATGAAATCAGCATGCTGGACAGGCGAGTGCAGCTTACTCTCGGGTCCAAGTTGGAGCACAATGACTTTACTGGCTTGGAAGTCGAACCGAACGCTCGAATTTTGTGGAACATAACTCCTAACCAATCGGTTTGGACCGCGGTTTCGCGTGCAGTGAGAACGCCTGCCTTGACCGAACGAGGCCTGCAACTGGTATCCGCCGTCATTCCTCCGGGACGCCCGGGAAATCCGACGCCGTTGGCAGCCGAGGCTGACGTCTACGGCAGCAACCAGTTCCAGTCAGAAGACCTGCTGGCATACGAAGTCGGCTATCGCGTTCAGGTCGCGAACAATGTGTCTGCCGACATCGCCACTTTCTATAACAACTACACCCATCTTCGTTCAGCAGAGCCGGGAGCACCGTTTGTGCAGACCGACCCGGCGCCGCTGCACTTAGTTGTCCCATTTGTTGCCAGTAACAAAATGCACGGCGGGACCTATGGCGCCGAACTGTTTACAGAGTACAAAGTTATTCCACGGTGGAAGTTATCCGGTTCTTACAGCTATCTGCAGATGGATATTCGCAAAGATGCGACCAGCATGGATCCGACTCCCGATAACCCGAACATGTCCAGCCCGCGTCACCAGTTCTACGTAAGGTCGTCATTAGACGTATTCAGAAAGTTGGAGCATGACTTTACGGTCCGGTATGTTGATGACCTTCCAGGGCTAAGCATTCCGAGTTACTACTCGGTGGACACACACTTCAGCTACGCGCTACCGCACAGCTATGAGCTCTCGATCGGTAGCCAGAATTTGCTCAACCACCAGCATCTGGAGTTTGTCCCAGATTTCATCAATGTCTCTCCGACCGAGGTTAAGCGCTCGATCTACGGCAGTATCACTTGGCACTCTGAGTAGTGTCGGCGGTTTTCAGTAGGTAATTGTGACGAGAGATTAAGCGCATGCGGTTACAGTTGATCAAAAGACGGGTAAGAGCAGCCATCGCGATAGTGCCACTCCTACTGGCAACTATGGCCTTGAATGCTCAGAATACTTCCGGCTCAACGGAGTATTTGATCAAAGCGGGATTTATCTACAATTTCGCTAACCTCGTGCAGTGGCCGTCCTCAAGCTTTGCTCAACCCGACTCGCCGATTGTGATCGTGATCCTGGGCGAAGACCACTTCGGTACGACCCTCGACCGTGCATTGGACGGAAAGAAAGTAAACGCCCGCTCATTTGTGATCAAGCGCGCCCGGTCAATATCTGAACTCCAGCGGACACTAGGTCCTCAGAAGGACTGCCAGATCCTATACGTAAGCTCTTCAGAAATGCCGCACTTGAGCGATGCGATCCAGATGCTGAAAGGGGTCCCAGTGCTCACCATTGGCGAAACGCCCGGCTTCGCGCGCAATGGTGGAATCATTAATCTGATACTCGAGGACAACAAGGTCCGCTTTGAAGTGAATGTGGCAGCGGCCAAAGAAGCCGATTTAAATATAAGTTCAAGATTGCTGGCGCTGGCAAGGATCGTTCAATCTTCGGCCTCGGATAGCAGGAGACCGGAATGAAGTTTCAAGAGCTTTCGATAAAACGAAAACTCATTCTGATGACGATGCTGACGAGCAGCATCGCGCTCCTGCTCTCATCTGCCAGCTTTCTTATTTACGACCTTATTTCGTTTCGAAACCTGCTGACGCATGACCTGGCCACTCAGGCCCAGATTATTGGTTACAACAGCGCGGCTGCGATGGCGTTTAAAGATGAGCCTGCAGCGACGGCAACCTTGTCCGCGCTAACTGCGAAGGGCGATATCGTTTCTGCTGCTTTGTACAGCCCTAACGGTCAGATGTTTGCCCATTATTTCCGCGACAAAAAAACCTTGCCCAGCGAGGTGCCGGCTTGCTCGCAGGGGAAGCCCTATCGATTCGAAGGGCAATACCTGGAAGTCTGCCATGATGTGGCGCTGAACGGGGACCGCGTTGGCACATTAATTCTGCAATCGGACATGCGGCAGTGGAGCATGCGGGCCCGGCGATATGCAACCATCTGCCTGGTCTTCGCGCTGGTCTCGGTATTCCTCGCGTTCCTGGTGTCTTCAAAACTGCAAAAAGTGATTTCCGGCCCAATCATGCACCTGGAGGACACTATGAAAATAGTTTCCGCCAATAAGAACTATGAGGTGCGCGCGGTCAAGTCATACTCCGATGAGATCGGAAGTTTAATCGATGGATTCAACGCCATGCTGTCTGACATTCAGCAGCGCGATGGCGCATTGCGCGGGGCTAACGACGAACTGCAGACCAGGACGCTTGAATTAGAAGAAGAGGTTTCGCAGCGCAAACAGGCGCAAGAAGAACTGCTGAAAGCAAAACACATCGCCGAAGAAGCTAGCCGTGCAAAGAGTATTTTTTTGGCGAACATGAGCCATGAATTGCGCACGCCGCTGAATGCCATCATAGGGTACAGCGAAATGCTGGAAGAAGAAGCCCGCGATACTCAAGACCCTGATCACATCGGCGATCTTCAGAAAATCCAGTTTGCTGGAAAGCACTTGCTATCGCTTATCAATGACGTTCTGGATCTTTCAAAAATTGAGGCGGGGAAAATGCCTCTGCATCTTGAGACTTTTGACATCCGGCTCATGGTTGACGAGATCATTACCACTTTGCAACCAGCAATCGAGAAGAATAAGAACAAGCTGCGGGTGCGAATGGCTGACGAGATCAGCACCATGCGCGCGGACGTAACCAAGGTCCGCCAGATTTTGTTTAATTTACTGAGTAACGCGTGCAAGTTTACCGATCAGGGAACGATCGGCTTGGACGTGGATCGCAAACTGGAGGACGGCCAGGACTGGATTCGTTTCCAGGTCACAGATACAGGTATTGGGATTGCGGGCAAACAGCGGGAAAATCTGTTCAAAGAATTCGCTCAGGCCGATACTTCAATCGCGCGCAAGTACGGCGGCACCGGTCTGGGGCTTGCTATCAGTTACAAGTTCGTTCAATTAATGAAAGGCCGAATAGGGGTTGAGAGTGAACTTGGTAAAGGCGCGACGTTCACAGCGGAACTGCCTGCGCATGTGAAGATGGAGGCGGGTGATCCGTTGCGGGCAGAGGGAAACAGTGGTTCTGTCACTACTCTGCAGCCGGCAAAAACCGATCAGGACACCATTCTGGTTATTGACGATGATGCCGCGGTACGCGATCTTATGACGCGTTTCCTCACCAAGCTGGACCTTAATGTTGTGGCTGCTCGGAACGGTGAAGAAGGCCTGCGGCTGGCGTCCAAAATTCGTCCTCTGATCATTACGCTGGACGTAGTCATGCCCGGCCAGGATGGCTGGTCGGTGCTGAACCAGTTAAAAGCTGATCCTGAGCTTTCGGAAATTCCTGTAATTATGGTAACCATCGTAGACAACGAGGCCATGGGCATAAATTTGGGGGCCTCAAACTATTTAGTGAAGCCGGTTCATCGCGAACGGCTTGCAGATCTGATCGAAAAGTATCGCGCGGTGCGGACTGCAGGTGCAAAGACAATCAAAATGCCGGTATCGCTGCCAACGACACGCAAAGGGCAAGAGCAATCCGAGGCTGAAAATCCGCGGAGACGTTAACTATGCCAAGAATTTTATTAGTTGAAGACAACGAAATGAATCGCGACATGCTGTCGAGACGCTTACAGCGCAAGGGATACTCGGTTTTGATCGCTGTCGATGGCGAGCAGGGTCTAGCGACCGCATACTCCGAAATGCCGGAGTTGATTTTGATGGATATCAGCCTTCCCTTTATCGATGGATATGAAGTTACCCGGCGACTGAAAGCAAATCCGAGGACAAAGCATATTCCGGTAATAGCGCTTACTGCGCACGCATTGCTGACTGACCGCGACAAAGCACTGAAGGCTGGTTGCAATGACTACGACACCAAGCCGGTTGATTTTACACGCCTCACTGAAAAGATCGAGACTTTGCTGATCAAAGAAAAGAGCTTATGACGACGCGAACAAGTCGACTGCTTATCGTGGACGATAACGAGTTAAACCGAGACATGCTTGCGCGCCGTCTCGAACGCAAGGGCTATGAAGTAGTCCTCGCGGATGGCGCACCCGAGCTGATGAAACGCCTCAAGGAGGGGAGCGTCGACATTGTTCTGCTGGACATTGAGATGCCCGAAGTCAGCGGGTTGGAAGCGTTGAAGACGCTGCGCGAAACCTATTCGCAAATTGAGCTGCCGGTCATCATGGTGACCGCAAAAAATCAAAGTGAAGACATTGTCAAGGCGCTCGACCTCGGGGCCAATGATTACGTAACCAAGCCGATCGACTTTGCGGTCACGCTGGCGCGCATCGGAACGCAGCTATCTCACAAGCGGGCGCAAGAGGCATTAAGGGAGAGCGAAGAGCGTTATGCGCTGGCAGCGCGAGGCTCCAACGACGGTCTGTGGGATTGGAATCTGCAAGCCAACTCGGTTTATTTCTCGCCCCGCTGGAAAGCGATGCTGGGATTTGAGGAAAGCGAAATCGGAGACAAGCTTGAAGAGTGGTTTACTCGCATCCACGAAGGCGATCGGGAACGGGTGAAGCAGGAAATCGCGGCACACCAGAAGGGGCTCAGCCCGCAATTTGAGAGTGAGCACCGGATGCTGCACAAAGACGGGAGCTTCCGCTGGATGCTCAGTCGCGGTCTCGCTGTGAGCAATGCAAAGGGGAAAATCCAGCGCATGGCTGGATGGCAGACCGATATCACAGAAGGCAAAGTATCAGATCCGCTGACCGGCCTGCCTAATCGTCTTCTATTCACGGACCGGCTGGTTAGATTGATCAAAACGTCCCTGCGCCGCGAACGCTACTTATTTGCAGTTCTGTTCCTCGATTTAGACGGCTTCAAGATGATCAACGACAGCTTGGGCCACCTCATCGGCGATCAGTTGCTGATAGGCGTCGCAGGCCGCCTGGAGAAATGCCTGCGCGCAACAGATATGGTGGCACGCGTCGGGCGCGATTTTATTGTCGCGCGCATGGGCGGCGACGAATTCACGGTGTTAATAGACGATCTCAAAGATCCGGCAGATGCGAAACAAGCCGCGGAGCGGCTGATGAAAGCGGTTTCGGCGCCTTTTAATTTAAATGGCAAAGAGGTGTTCACCTCGGTGAGCGTCGGCATTGCGCTGAGCAACGCCGCCAAGTACGAATCGCCGGATGAAATCTTGCGCGACGCTGATACAGCCATGTATCGCGCAAAGTCGTTAGGTAAAGCGCGCTACGAAGTGTTTGACGCAGACATGCGGGCTAGCGTCATGGCCCGCTTGCAATTAGAGATGGACTTACACCGTGCCATCGAACGCCAGGAGTTTTCGAACTTCTACCAGCCGATTATTTCGCTGGTATCAGGGGAAATTGTTGGCTTCGAATCGTTATTGCGCTGGAACCATCCCACACGTGGACAGCTTGGTCCCGAAGAGTTCATCGCGGTGGCCGAAGAAACCGGGCTGATTCGGGAGCTGGGTTGGTGGAACCTGCGCGAGTCCTGCCGGCAAATGAGTGTATGGAGAGCGAAGTATCCGGCGTATGCGGACCTGACCATAAGCGTGAATCTTTCGCCCAAGCAGTTTCTACAGCCGAACCTGATTTCGGATATTGAGGGAGTGTTGGTGGAACTCAAGATGCCTCCATCCGCGCTCAAGCTGGAATTGACCGAGAGCACGGTCATGGGTGATCCAGCTACCGCAATCGACATGTTGGAACAGATCAAGGCACGTGGCATTAGCCTGGCGATCGATGATTTCGGCACTGGATATTCCTCGTTAAGTTATCTCCATCGCTTTCCTCTGGACACGCTGAAGATAGATCGTTCGTTCATTAGCGGGATAGGCGATGGCGCGAGTACTCAGGATGGCACAGAAATCGCACGCACTATTCTGCCAATGGCGTCGAACCTTCATCTGGAAGTGGTGGCTGAGGGAGTCGAAACCGGCGAGCAGTTGGCTTTGTTGACCAGGCTGAAATGCAAGTATGGTCAGGGATTCTATTTTTCCAAACCGCTGCCGGCGGCGGCCGCAGCCGAGCTGCTGGAGAAAAAGACGAATTGGCACCCGAAATCGCTTTCGGCTGCAAGCGGCAAAATCTAGGGCCACTGAGCCATCGCCTGTCGGCTGAGAGTTACAGTCCAGTTCCATTCCAGGAATATAAGAGTCTGTCCGTCTTTTAAAGGTCCCACTGCCCATCGTGCTTCAATGACCTGGTCTGGGTTGTGCTAAATTCGTTTTCTCAGGCGTGTGTTTCGAGGGCTTGGAGCATATCGATGTCGAAATCTGCAGACCAGCGCCAATCCGGTGAGAGGATAAGGTTCCTGGAGCGCGAGGGCAAACGCATCCTGCTTGTTGATTTGTCGAAATGCACCGCTCGTGAAGTTGAGGAAACCACACACAGAGTTCCAGATGTTGTGACCGCCGAGCCGCGTGGTTCGGCCCTGATACTGACAGATTTCAGCGGGAGTTCATTTGATGAGGCGGCGCTACGAGCGATCAAAGAGACCGCAGTGTTTGACAAAGCTTTCGTTAAGAAATCAGCTTTGGTTGGTATTCTCAGCCTGCCGCGTGAGTTCCACAACGAGATGGAGAAGTTCTCCCGTCGGGACTTCGCGATTTTTGGCACTCGCGAGGACGCCTTGCAGTGGCTGGTACAGAGCTGAAGCCGCAAACCCGCGGGCGAGGTATTATCAAGTACGTGGGCGCGTAGCTCAAACGGATAGAGCATCAGATTTCTAATCTGAGGGTTGCAGGTTCAATTCCTGCCGCGCCTACCAGAGCTGACTGCTTTTCTTCGTTTTCGCCTCTCATCCAACTCCGCGTCGGAAAACCGACCAACTGGATTTACACGACTTATCTTCCCTCCCCCACCATTCGTGCGAATATTGCAAGACATAATGAAATTCGAGAACAAAACGAAAAAAGGCTTTAACCGCAGAGCACGCCGAGAACGCCGAGAACAAAACGAAAGAGCTTTTAACCGTGGAGCACGCCGAGCACCATGCAAGCGCGATATTGGCCTTGATAAGAGAGATAGATACGTTGCTGGAACGCAAAAAAAGGCGCCTCAAAACCTGCCCGGAATGAACCTTAGGGTAACGTAAATCAAGATGTAGCCAATTTGCACTTATGCAGGTCGAACTGTTGTTGAAGGCTGGTTTGGGCGTCCTTAGTTTTGGCGAGTGCCGTCATGGGAGCTTTGAACTGGCGTCCGCATGATTCGCAGACTGCTATCACAGGAGTGTCTCTTAGCCATTTGGTCACTCTTAGAATGCGCTTTGCCACTAACATCACTCCTTCTTCCAATCAGTCA
>DATNAF010000399.1:0-16134 GCA_035572845.1 Terriglobales bacterium | reverse complement strand
TAATTCCCTACCCGCAGAACATCCAGCAAATGGTCGAAATCCTCAACGCTGCGGTACTGGATCAAAATCGTACCCTTACCTTTTCGGTCGCTGATCCGAACCCGCATTCCCAGCACCCGCTGCAGCTCGGATTCAGCCGCTTTGACGTTGGCATCGACCGGTTTTGGCGGCACGGGATCTTTCTTCTCCAGCGGACCCTGCAGGCGGGTCAGCTGCGCCTTGAGTTCCTTTACCGTCCAGCCCAATGCAACCGCATTGCGGGCCAGTTCTTCAACGCCCGCAGAATCGAGAAACACGCTGGCCTCGAGCAGCACGCGAGCTTCACTGAATCCAATCTTTCCCTGGCCGATCAGGTCAAGCACACTCTGCGGAAGCTTGAGCAGGCGCATGTAATTGGCGACTGACTCGCGTGAGCTGCCGGTGCGTTTTCCAATTTGTTCTTGTGTTAAATTGAATTCCCGACTGAGACGCGCGAATGCGTGGGCTTGTTCCAGACAGTTCAAGTCTTGGCGCTGTAGGTTTTCGACCACCGTCATTTCGGCCGCTTGCTCGTTCCCCAGCTTGCGGACGATGGCCGGTACAGTCGCATTCCCTGCCAGTTTCGACGCGCGGCAGCGGCGCTCGCCCAACACAAGTATGAACCGACCTTCCTCTCCAGGACGCACCACAATGGGTTGCGCCAGCCCACTAGACTTTATCGACTCAGCCAATTCGTTCAGCGCGGCTTCATCGAATGTACGTCGCGTCTGATAAGGGTTCTCGTCGATCCGGTCGAGCGGGATCTCGATTAGCTCTTGGCCGTGTTGCGCGGAGATTCCTGTCCGCGTGCTTGGTTCGGCACTGCCGCCTGATGTAGCAGCAGGCTGGGGCACAATGGCAGGCCCGGCCGTGGGTGTGATCTGAGGAGGGATGACTACCGGCGCCGACGCAACCGCGGTCGCTGCTCCAGACGGAACCACGCGCGGTCCCGACGGCAGCAACGAATCCAATCCCCTTCCGAGTGCCCGTCGCTTTTCTGCCGGTTTGTGTTCTTCAACTGCCGCCATTGTGTTCTCCTGTAAAATGTATCGTGACACGATATATTTTAAAAATGTCATTGGCTGTGAGCCAAAACCTCAGCGGCTGAAGCCGCGGAATCTTGCGTCCCGTTCGGCACGATTAAAAGTCGCGCCCTTCCCGTTCTGGCTGAAAGCCAACGACCCATGACGCTTTTTCCGTGCAGCGAAGGCCAGAGACGCACGACTGTTCATTTCAAATTCATCGTGACCAGCTTGTTACGATCACGCCATCGGCGCCACTTCGGTCCATTCACCACCTGCTTCTCTTCTGCAGACACAGGCGTGGCTGACGGTGTTTCGTCTTTAGCCGTCTCTGGGAATGCCACAAATCCAGGCACATGCTTAGGAATAATCTCCTTGGCCAGCTGGATGTAGCTGTCTGCTCCGCGCGACTTCGGGTCGTAAAGCAGCACCGGCTTGCCGTGGCTCGGCGCTTCTGCCAGGCGAACATTGCGCGGGATCGTGGTCGCGAAAAGCTTGTCACCGAAGAAGCGGTTCAGTTCGGCCGTCACTTGCTGCGCCAGGTTTGTGCGATCGTCGAACATAGTCAGAAGCACGCCTTCGATCGCCAGAATAGGATTCAGCCCGCTGCGAATGCGTTCAATAGTATCCAGCAGCTCGGAGATCCCTTCCAGCGCAAAATACTCCGCCTGCATGGTGATGAGGACCGAATCAGCGGCAACGAGGGAATTCAGAGTCAGCAGATCCAGCGCCGGAGGGCAATCGATCACGATGAAGTTGAACTTCTCCCGCAACGGCGCAAGCCCATCGCGAAGACGGAATTCCCTGTTCTCCGCGTCGATCAGTTCAAAGTTAATCCCGACCAGGTTCTTGTGCGCCGGAATGACGAAGAGATGTTCCAGCTCAGTCTTTTGCAGCGCGCTGTGGGCGTCGCATTCTCCGACAAGCAGTTTGTAAGTGCTGTTGCGATCGGCATCTTTGCCGAGTCCCAAGCCGCTGGTGGAATTCGATTGCGGGTCGCAATCGATCAGCAACGTGTTTAATTTGGCTGCGGCGAACGAAGCCGCAAGATTTATGGCAGTCGTAGTCTTCCCGACGCCACCTTTTTGATTGGCGACAGCGATAATGCGGGCCATTTGATTTTAGGGAGAACCCAGAGACTTGACGGCAGCATAGTTCGAATTTGCAGCTTTGGCAATGCCGGATTCGAGTGCAGGTACTAAAGAATTATATTTCGCGTGGATTGCGCGGGTTGAGGCGGTATGCGCACCTGGTTTCCACAGCCATATCGTCCAAATGTTCCACGTGGAACATTTTCGAAGCGGCAATGCGATCGTCCCTGAAGGTCAGATCAAAATTCACCCTGACATGATTAGTTCCACGTGGAACATCGGAACTGAACGAAAAGCTAGCGCAAGTGATCCGGCAAGTCTTTCGGTTTAAGAGATACTCGCCTGACCAATCAATAGCACTCCATTTCTCGTCAATGGAATCGGAAGCGGCTTGTGCCAAGTAATTTTCGGCAACATCGAATGAGCGCCACTCACCTGCGCCTCGCCGATGAGGAGCCCAATTCTGCCACCTGGTTTCATCAGTCTATTTGCAACAGGCAGAATGCGGTTGAAGTGTTCCACTGCGCGGAACGTCACTACGTCTGCCCGAAGCGGAATTGACTCTGCCCGTTGGGTCAGAACTGCAGCTGACCTCAGATCGAGTGCTCGAATCACTTCTCGCAGAAAGGTGGCCTTGCGGTGGTTGGATTCAACGAGCGTGAGCTCAATATTTATGGACCACAGCTTCAGTGGCAATCCTGGAAAGCCTGCGCCAGATCCGACGTCGATCACCGATTCGCGCGAGTCGCGAGTATAAAAAAGCTGCGTTGCCGCAAACAGCGATTCCCCAAAGTGCCTGGTGACGATTTCTTCAGGATCTCTAATTGCCGTCAGGTTGAGTTTGGCATTCCATTTAAGAAGTAGATCGATGTACGTCCTGATCGAGCTCAGTACGGAATCCGCGAGTGGTGCCGGTCCCACAAATGGCGCCAGCAGCTCGGCGATCCGTTCGAGGCCTATGGTGCTCACAGTCTCACGTGTCATACGAGGCTGAATTGTAGATGAGGCAAGGAGTGAAGATCAGCTATTTTTACCGGTCAATCCACGCAATCCATTCACAGCCTGGCGAACCAAACTAATAAGAAGTGGGAAGCAGTCGCACAAATCGGTTCTGCGAAAACCATTGGTTAGGCTTGTCTAAGAAATAAGTGGGAAACAGTTCAGGTTTACCAGCTGACCTCTTCCGCCAAACGATTTTCCATTGACATCTTATCATATTTCTGCAACTATCGAAATACTGAAAGACAGTGCTCAAACCACGAAGTACGCTGACATGTTCTCTGCCATCGGCGCTGAGCCCAGGCTTTGTATTCTGCAATTGCTGCTTTCTGCTCATCCTGACGGAATGGTGGTGAATGAAATACAGGCTGAACTGGGAATTCCGAATTCTACTCTGTCTCACCATTTGGACAAGCTCCGCAACGAAGGACTGATTAACGTACAGCGCGAGAGTACCTTCCTGCGTTACACAGCAAACACCGATGCCTTACGTGAGCTGCTGCAGTTCTTGTATTCGGAGTGCTGCACTCGCAACCAAGCCGTGAAGCCGCATGAAATCGTGCAGATCTGCACTTAACCGAACGTGTTGCCCTGGGCGCCAACCTCCGGGGAGATGAAAGGAGAGACAACATGCAAACCACTGACGTAAAAGAAATCGTCAAAGAGAAATATGGACAGGCCGCGTTGCGGGTGAAGACCGGAGGAAGCAGTTGCTGTGGCGCGACTGCAGCAAGCGGATTGAGCTGCGATCCGATTACCTCGAATCTTTATAATTCTGCACAAACCGGGACGCTTCCCGAAGAAGCAATCCTTGCGTCGCTCGGATGCGGTAATCCCACCGCACTCGCGCAATTGAATCCCGGAGAAGTTGTGCTCGACCTGGGCAGCGGAGGCGGCATCGATGTTTTGCTCTCGGCCCAGCGCGTGGGTCCGACCGGCAAAGCGTACGGCTTGGACATGACTGACGAAATGCTTGCGCTGGCGAATGAGAACAAGCGCAAAGCGGGCGCGGAGAATGTCGAATTCCTTAAAGGCGAAATCGAAAACATTCCGCTGCCGGATAATTCCGTCGACGTGATCATCTCAAATTGCGTGATTAATTTATCCGCGGATAAAGACAGAGTCCTGCGCGAAGCATTTCGCGTGTTAAAGCCAGGCGGGCGATTCGCTATTTCAGATGTTGTCACTCGCGGTGAGATCAATGATCAGATTCGAAAAAGCGTGCTGCTCTGGGTCGGATGCGTCGCCGGTGCACTCGATGAAAACGAGTATCGCGCGAAATTGAGGGTGTCTGGATTCGGCGAGATCACGATTGAACCAACTCGCGTTTATCGAGTGGATGACGCGCGAGAGTTCCTGTCTGCAGCGGGAGTTGACGTGGATGCGATTGCTCCGCAAGTGGACGGCAAAATCATGAGCGCATTTGTTCGGGCAGTGAAGCCCGCATCCAAGAGCTGCTGCGGTCCGGCTTGCTGCAACTGAATGCAGTTGGCATTTGGGAGTTGGCAGTTGGCCTTGCGAGTCCCAGTTCATTAAGTGCTAACTGCCAAATGCCAGCTGCTGAAGCACACTACACCGCGCGAATTCCAGTTCACGGTGCCCGACAAAGCTCGGACGAATTCTCTGATGAACGTTAGTCCCGCACGGACGGCAGATAATTAGCCCAGCACGTGAGTGCTGGGTATTCGTTCAAAGGCAATTAACCGCGAGGCTGCCGAGCGTCCGCGCGGCCTTCGCGTTAAACTTTCTTTTTCGCGCACCCAGGACTCACGTCCTGGGCTATCTAAATGTCGTCCCTGCGGGACTGGAGCATTTCAGCAAAATAGAGCGCGAACTCGGCTTTGTGATCTGGCCACTTCACGCCGCCATCGTCTTAAGTCTATATATCTCAGGTTGGCTTCCTGGGATCGAAGTAGTAAACATCACTCCATGAACCAATTGAGTAATCGGTGGGAAAGAACGCTCTTCCTTTCGGCTCAAACATTAGCCACGTCGGTTGCAGCAGCCCCAAGTGGAACGGCATGCCTTAATCGAACCCCTTTCACGACGAGTCTGAATAAATCCAGCGGTGTTGACATGGCAGGCCCCATCGACATAAATGTCCTTCACCGCGACGACTAGGTGATAATTACGGCCGCGCCGTCGATTGCATCGTTCTTTACTGCCATCAGCGCTTCGTTCGCTTTTTCCAATGGGAATGATGTCACCTTCGGCTTCAGTTTGATGTCCGCGGCAAGCTGCAGAAAATCGCGGGCATCGGCGCGAGTCATATTGGCAACGCTGCGAATCTGGCGCTCACCCCACAGCAGGCGGTCGTAATCGAACTGCGGCATGCGGTCGAGATGAATTGCGTTAATCGCTACCACTCCGCCTTTGCGCAAGCTAGCGAGCGCGGCGATTACTACGTCGCCGCTGGGTGCGAAGGTGATCGCGCGATCCAGTTCGACTGGCGGTTTGGTGATTTCATCGCCAACCCAAGTTGCGCCGAGCGACTCCGCCAATTTGCGATGCGATTCCCCGCGAGTTGAAACATAGACCTCGCAATTCCAGGCTTGCAAGACTCGGATGGCAAGATGAGCCGAGGCGCCAAATCCAAACAGGCCTACGCGCTCTCCCTTTTCTACCCCGGCCACGCGAAGCGCGCGGAAGCCGATAATTCCAGCGCACAACAGCGGGGCGGCGTGAAGGGCGTCGAGCTGCTGTGGAATAGGAAAACAGAAATCGGCTCGGGCCAGAGTGTACTCCGCGTATCCACCATTCACTGTGTATCCCGTGAAAGTGGGGAAGTCGCATAAATTTTCGATGTTGCGGCGGCAATAGGAACAAGTGCCGTCAGTGCCGCCGATCCATGAAACGCCGACCCGGGTGCCCCGGGAAAATTTCGTCGAGCCTTGCTCAACCGGACGTGAGTGGACGCCCGTCCCCACATTAATACTCGTTTCGAAATCACCGCCAACAATCTCGCCAACTATCTGGTGGCCCGGTATCACTCGCGGCATTCGGGGCGGAAGCTCGCCTTCGACTATATGAAGATCGGTGCGGCACACTCCGCAAGCCAAGACTTTCAACAGCACGTGTCCCGGCTTGGGTTCCGGCGCGGGTACATCTTCGATTTTCAGAGGCGATTGAGAGATTTGAGCGGGGGTGGAAAGGACTGCGGCTTGCATGAATAAATTTTATGACTTTTTAAGGGAGGTGGTTCTGACGATTTTATTCAGCGATAGTTGCTGAACATCACCAGGTCTGAGTCATTCACGTGAGCGCGGCCGATTGCGATCTGTTTGCCATCGGGAGAGACAGAGTAAGAAGAAATCCAGAGCGGCTCGACATCAAAATGGGTAATTTGGGTTGGCTTAGTGCCGTTGAGTGGCTGATAAAAAAGATTCGAACCTGAACCGGTGGCTTTGTCGAGAATAAGTGCATTGCCATCCGGCGCCCATGCAGGCCGAAATACGACTCCATTTTCCGGCAGAAAAGATCGGTTCCCGCCGTCGAGGTCTTGCACGACGATCTGCTCCTTGTGCTCGCCGCCAGCATCGGAAAATTGGAAGAAGGCGATCCGCTTGTTGTCAGGAGAGAGCGCGGCATTATACGAAGCGTTTGAATAAACAGCAGCGGGCGAACTTCCGTCGGTAGCGGCTCGCATCAACGCCGGTCCGGCAAAGTAGTCGTTATAAAAAACCGTCTTGCCGTCGCTCGTACAAACCGGCCACTCGGCATCGCGCCCGGAGGTCACTTGTTTGGTTTCGCCAGTAGCCAGGCTATGGCGGAATAGAGTGAGGCTATTGTTGAGCAGGTTGTCGAAGAGAACGCCGTCGGATCCGCAGGAAATACCGAAGGCGGCGTTGGTTTCTCGGTCCGGTACGCGCGCGCGGGAACTGCCGTCCGGATTCATGCGGAAGGAGTGAAAATCGTTGTCTCCATAATAAATTTTGCCATCGCTACCCCAGTTTACGTCTCCACCTTCAGCTTGCCCCGAAGTGATTGGGGTTGTGCTCATCTTGACATCTCCCGGCCATTTCATCGGAGCAGTTCCTACGTAAATGGCAGAGGATTGTTGTTCCTGAGTGGTCACCAGTGACTTTCCATCTGCGGTAACCGTCAGATTGCGGTACTCGCTTAAATCATTGGTCACGTTCTGGACGTTGCCGGAAGGATACGGTTGAAATTTGACCTGCCTATGGAAGCTCTTTTCCGGCGGCCGGCATTCCAGGAATATGCCAGTCGAATCCGGCAGCCAGGCAACGTCGTCGAGCAGAAATGGATAAGAGAAGGACTTCACCAGCTTGCCGTCAGAACTAAAGATGAGAAGATTGCTCAGGCTTTGCTTTGTGAGTGCTGTTTGAGCAACTGCGATCAGTTTGCCATCCCCAGACCACGAGGGAGCGCCTCCATTCAAACCTATCGCTTCACGCTCGACAATAGTTCGCCGGCCCGTGCCGTCGCTGTTGGCGACAACAAGCTGAGGCTTGGCGCCGCCGAAATCATAATGAACAAAGACGATCTGCTTGCCGCCGGGAGAAAAACTCACGGCGGTGCTCAGATCAGTCAGTACTCGTTGCGGCGTGCCACCCAGGCTGGGAGCGGAATAGAGGATCTGCTCATCTTCGTTCTGCGGATCGGTGTGTGCGTAATAAATATAGTTGCCATCCGGAGAAAAAGTCGGACGATGTGTGAAATTGCCGGGCCCCGGAGCAACTACCTGGGCCTCGCTGCCAGTAACAATTTGTTTTACCCAGAGACTCTGTTGGTTTCCGCGTTTGATGAACGCTGCATAGCGGCCATCCGGAGAAATGGCGCCCTCGACCGCGCTGCCGTTGTCCGTCAGTTTGGAGATTTGCATATTGAGCGGATTGATAGTCGGCTTCGCAGGGGAATTGAGATACCGGTACAGACCGATACCAGCGAATACGATTGCGGCAATGATGAGTCTTGACAGGATTGGCAATCGTCGAGTGGTCATCAGGTGACGCCACACGCTGGTCTGGGCCTTTTTTTCTCCAGTCGTTACCGTGCCGGAGGAAGCTGCGCGCGTAGAGGGCGAACTCGCGTAAGGTGCGACGGGATTTCTGCCGCTCGATTCAAGCTTTTCAGTTCCACTGAGACCCGCTCGGTTCACCCGTTCCCTGTCGGATGATGAACCCGACCCACGCTTCATGCGCTTCAAGTCGGCTCGAAGTTCTGCCGCCGATTGGCAGCGCAGATCGACATCCTTCTCCAGGCACTTCATGGTCACGTCGTTCAACGCAGGCGGCAGTAAGGGATTGATCTCAGTCGGTGGTGGAGGGTCCTTTTCCAGGATGGCGTGGAAAATTACCGCTGAAGTCGCGCCCTCGAAAGGCAGACGGCCAGTCGACATTTGATAAAGCACTGCGCCAAAGCTGAAGAGATCGGTGCGAGCGTCGAGCGGTTCGCCGCGCGCCTGCTCGGGCGACATGTAAGCAACCGTGCCGACCGTTGATCCCGGACTGGTAAGCAGCGGGCTATCGAGGGTGGCCCCGGCAGCCACCGCAGCTTGCTCATGCTCGCGCGCAAGCTTGGCCAAACCGAAGTCGAGGACCTTGGCACGGCCACGCGTAGTAATAAAGATGTTCGCCGGCTTGATGTCGCGATGAACGATTCCTTTGCGATGAGCGGCATCGAGCGCGTCGGCAACCTGAATGGCGATATCCAGAAGCTGATCGTTGGTAAAAGGCCGTGATACCAGGCGCTCTGCCAGCGATTCGCCTTCGAGCAGTTCCATGGCAATGAACGGCTGGCCATCATGCTCGCTGATCTCATAAATCGTACAGATATTTTCGTGATTGATGGACGACGCCGTGCGGGCTTCATTGCGAAAACGCTCGAGCGCCGCGCCGTTCGGAGCGATATCGCGGGGAAGGAATTTTAGCGCCACCCGTCGGCCAAGCGTGAGGTCTTCGGCCTCATAGACGACGCCCATGCCGCCCCGGCCGACCTCAGAAATAACTTTGTAGTGCGAAACGGTTGAACCAATCAAAGGAAAAAACCCGTAGGAGAGCAAGTTTAAGAGGTTGGTCGGGAAGAATCAAATGGAGAGGTATAAGGCGGTCTCAAGCGGCGCGTTTTTAAGAATCGCGAATACCGAAAATCACTCAACAGCAAATCAGATTGGGAATCGAACAGAAATTTCGGCTCGTCCGAATGTTCCAGTTGTCACTTACTACGTCGCCTTTCTGCGAAATAGCACCACCCCGACATCTCCAAGCTTAGGGTCAAGAATCTTATCTTGCAGCACATACGAGTCACTCAGCGCATTAATCAATCCCCGGCGTACTGAATCGTCATGGCCCCAAAAGATAACTGAGGCGGCTGAAGCCTTTCTTACGTCTACCTCTAAAGCAAACAGCTCCTCTGAAGTTGGTGATGTCTCATGCGTCGCAATCAATCTTTTCCCCCCAAAATAGGCTGCTTTGTAACCTGCCTCCCACCCCACGCCATGTTCTTGAAAGGGCCCTGATCCGATGCTCACCACACTGGTTCCGTTATTTTTAGCGAGAGTAGCACCAGCCCGATAGCAAACTTCCTGGAAGTCCCGAGTTTGCGTGCGAAATGGGGAAGAGCGATACACAAGCGACGTCACGACACCAACAATGACCAGTACCCAACAGGCATATCGCAATCGCGGTTTGTTAACAACCGGATAATGGATTAGAAACCGCACCCCAAAAGCCATATACAAGGGGACAAGGGGAAGCAGGTAGCGACTATCGAAAACCAACATTGAATACGCGATGACAAGTGCTAACGATGCGAAGAGCATAATGGCCATCAGTGCCCATTCACTTCTTGACCCTGCGTCTCTTTTCCTCCACAGGAGGAAAAACAGGACAAAAAATGCCAGCAAGACACCTGGATTAACAAGGATTAGCATCTCTTTGGTCATTTGGGGGACGTTTCTCAGTTCTGCTTTAAATATGGCAGGGAGTGCTTGGCCGACCGACAGCTTGTAAGACCAAGGCCACGTACCCGGTGCCATCGGATCGTCGACCATGTGATCGTCGGTGTCCACAGTTATATCCCGCAATACTGTGTACGTCGTAGATCGATGATCTCGGTATGCTCGAACTGTCCATTGCAGATAATTCGTCTTGAATTGTGTGCCGGTGGTGAATACATCATATTTAGAATGCAAGAATGACGCCCACAGAACGGCCACCAATATTGGCATCAAAGCCGCTGCTCCCAGCCTGATCGTTTTTTGTCTAAGTCGACCAGAAGAAATGATTACCGCGGCAAGCGTTATCAGCGCAAGCCAAGGAAGCGCAAATGCCTTTGCCAAAAAAGCAGCACCGTGAACTCCGCCGAGGAGTAGCCAGTGACGATCATGTCTTAGACATTCAACTAAGACCAAGAAATAGATTACGACCAAGAGTGTGACTAGAAGGTCTGGACTGATGAAACCCACAGCGTCGAACGTTATTCCACGCGCCAAGGTAAAAAGTAGTACCGTCGTTCCGGCGACGATTTTTGATCTCCAAAGTCTATAAGTGAAAATATAGAGAAAAAAAATAATTAAAAGGTATGCCGCAATACTAATGAGCTTCCCGGACTGAAATACTGTGAGCGCGGGAACGGCTGCTATAAGCCATGAGATCAGAGGACTTCGAAAACCATTAATTGAGGAGTGAAAAAGTCCTTGTTTCAGTTCAGTGGAAATTCCCGTGTACCCGATTGCATCGTAATCGATCTGGTGAATACATCTGACCCCGAACCACCAGAGCTGGAATGCACAGCTCAGCAACGCGGCCCAAATTAGGAGCCAGTGTCCAATTGAGTTATTGCTTTTCGCACTTCGGCTGTCCGATGAATCCTTGACCGGGCCGCGAGCAGTTCCCCGTGTCATCGGTGAAACTAGAAAACTTCTTCGCATGCACTGCATGCACCTAACAGGACTGATCTGCAAGATGGTAAAGAATATCTTTTCGAGTAGATTTCGTTGCTGAGACGGACGCAGGTCATCATCTCCGCAACGAGGACACCGCCATAAGGTGACTCGAAATGTCATTAAATTCTTGTCCAATTTGCCATGGGGCCCGGCTTAATCGAGTCTCGATTTAACCAGAGTGAACCGGTGTTTTAGCCGCAGGAACGGACGCTCCAACATGCGATAAGAAATGGACGCCAAAAGGATAGTCATCAGCATGGCGACGACCTGAATTTCAAGGAATCGCGCACCCAGTTTCCAGGTTGCGCTCGAAGCGCCGCGCTCTAAATGAGCTTCGGAACCGAGAACTCTCCATGTCAGATCGATTGCGAGCATATGAAAGACATAAAGGCCGAACGATATCTTGCCCAAGTAGGCCAGCGGTGATGAGAACGGAATTCGTGCGCCCAAGAATCCAATGAAGAGCAGGACGCAACCGAGTGCGACAACCGTATATCCAGCGATTAAGCAAGAAGCCGTGGGCCTCACAAGATCATCCTTAATCCGAAATATCTCCGAAACAATGATCCATGAAAGAACGCCTCCGGAAACGAGGGCAACTCGCAAAATGGGTTTGAATTGAGGCAACCGGGACTTCAGACCGAGTGCTAGTAACGCTCCGAAGGCAAAAAATTGAAATTGAACGAGGCTATTCACCCATATCGCTCGATTCGGACTTGTACCATGTGACATTCCAAAAAGAGTCAGCCACGCGATTGGCACTAAAATCAACGAAAGCCAGAACACGAAACTTCTGCCACACTTAGAAATCCAAGGCCAACTCAGGTAGAACTGTTCTTCGACGGAGATGCTCCACAGAGGCGCTATCGGGCTGCCACCACAACTTGTCGACGCAACATACCAATTACCAACTAGCAGGAGGAATGCCCATATGCGATGCGGCTCGACTCGATATGATTGGACGGTCAGGCCGAGTAAGACTGCCGCAAACAAAAATAAGAAATACAATGGCCATATGCGCAACATCCTCCGTGCATAAAAAGATCGCACGTGGATCCTCCCGACATTCTGGCGCTCCCTTTCGAGCAATTCTGTAATCAGATATGCGCTTAAAAGAAAAAAAAGGCATACCCCAAAAGCCCCCGCTTCCTTCAACGAGTTTTCTAAACGCACGAGAAACAGAAGAGATCCCGAGTGGTGAGTCAGCTCGAAACTTGGTAAAGCGTGATGAAGAAATACTGCTAGAAAGGCAAAAAAACGCAAACCATCCAGCTCGGGCCGGTAAAACCTGCTCCGCTCGATCTTCGGACTAGACAAAGGAATAAGAATTGAGGCTTGCGAGTTTTGAAGCGGAACGGCGATTGAAGAAACAGCCAAGAGCTGACCTATTTTCCTCTCCGCAATAATAAGCTGGCGTTGTTCAGCATTGATTGTCTGTCTTGGTTCTCACGCAAGCGTTCCGCGCGGGTCTGCATGTCTAGCTGTGAGAAGTGCCGCAGTGAGCGTGAAGGCGGAAAAAATGGTGAGACTCTAATTCAACACTCAATGGTTGCGTTCGCAGCACCGTAGTATCGCGGCTGGAGCGAATTAATCCCGAGATCTGTGACGCCCTTTTCTTCATGCCAGATATAAAGCTGCAAAGGCGAATTGGCAGTGCGGCTCGATAATGGCTTCTGAGAACGAGAATACATTGCAGAATCCCAGTTCTCCGCCACCGGGCAGAAGTGGAGCACTTGGCCGTAGAAAAGTTCCGCCAGAGTGAAAGGGGCGGACTGAATGTCCGCCCCTTTTTTTGCTGATCGAGCCTGGTATTTTCAGTCCGTCATTTCGCTGCACCAGTGCCGTTAATAGTCGTTGCGGGAGCTTGTGCCGGCTTTTTGGCGGCTGGAGCTGCTGTTTTTCTGGTTGCTGGAAGGGGCTGTTTCATTGAGGTTTTTGTGACTACCGCCGCCGTAGTTGGCTGAGTCGCAGTATTCGCAACTGCTCGTCGGCTTACTGCCGACCTCGGCTGGACTGCAGCATTTGTGTTGGCCGCTGGAACAACGCTGGCCGGCTGCGTGGTAGCAGTGTTGGCCACCGTAGTTCCCATTGTGTTGGCTTTCGTATTTGCATTTACCGCGGGAGAGCACGGCGCTGCCGCATTGGCAGTAGTTGCCGCGGCCGCCGGTTTCTTCTTGCGGCCGAAAATCGACCCGAGATTGGAAATCGCCGCAGAGGCGTTTGTAACTGCGTTGTTGGCAGTGTCATTTTGCGCCCCAGCTGTGTTTGCCACGTTCGTTAGTGTTCCTGATGTCCTCGCACCCGGCGGGCAAGGCTGCCCCGATGCCGCCATCATCGGTTGAGCCGACGGCACAGAAGCATTCGCCTGTCCCGGCGTGAAGGCGTTGACGGTGGACCCGACGGTCGAAGTAGCACCGGTTCCCGAACTCATGCCGGCCGAACCCATTCCTGCTGAGTTCACATTTGAAAGCGGAGCGACGCCCATTCCATTGGCGAGCCCCTGATAGTGGAGCAAGGTCTCGTCGCCAAGGGTCCATTGATTGCCTTCTACGCGATTCATTTCGCGAATAGACAACTCCATTTCGTAGTTCACGCCCGACAGCTTGCCGCCGGGCATCCAGTACAGCTCAAAGCGTGTGTCGCCACCGCCACCCGGAGGCAAAGAAAACTTCGGATCCACGTTGTTTCCAGCTACGATGCCCATGCCACGGACGCCGCCGTTATAGGCGTTAAGTGCAAGCCGATTGCCCATGTCGTCGATAGCCGACCCGGAGCCGTCCACGTATCCGAGACTGATCTGTTGGTTAGTTTTGTTTTGGAAGTGCATCATTGCGTCAATGATTCTGATCCCCCGAGGATCAGTACTGGTGCGGAATTCAGTCACTGTCGCCACGAAGTCATTACCTTCATAACAAAGCGGTCGATTAGCGCAAAGCGAGGTCTGAGCGGCTACTGGAGTGGTTTGGGTTTCAGTGGAATTCTGCTGTTGTGCTTGAACGGAAGCTTTACTTGGTGGGCGTTTTGCCTGGGCGAGCAATCCGGGTGTACTCAACGCGATGGTTACCGCGATCACCAGGATTTGCATGGTACGGACTCTCACATTGTTCATATTGTCTCCTTGCTGGAAATTTTTGCGCGGAACGGGGCCCAATCAGCTGCCGATGTGGGGGGAAATATTCGGCTGCTGAATTATTTCGGCTGCCAAAAACGAGTGCTTCCAGGAGTGATTCTGGTCAGGACGCCGACTAAGGAGAATGCGAATAATGCGCCCAGAACAATACTGGCCGCACTCCGCCCCTCTACGACATCCAACCTGAAATCATGTCACTGGAAAATCGAACGCGAAGTCGCCGGAATTGTACTCCGCTTTTCTGAAGTGAGCACCTGTTTTTTAAAAAATCGCGCTGCTGGCCTGTTTTGAGCTAGATGGCGGCACAGGTTCCGAGGGCAAAGAGAACTGGCATACCTTTACTCTTGGCCAAAGTATTGCTTTTTAGTGGGCTATTTAGACCGATAGGCGTAACCGGGTGAGAGAACTTTCGTAATTTGGACAGTGGCGAGCGAAATGCAAAGATGCTCGTCATCGGGGTCGCTGAGATCGAACGGACCCAACGAATACAATTGGGGGAAATATTCACAATGCGTAAACAGAAGGGTTTCTCATTAATCGAGTTGCTGATCGTGGTCGCGATCATTTTGATCATCGCCGCGATTGCCATCCCGAACCTGCTGCGCGCCAAGATTGCGGCAAATGAATCTTCGGCAGCGGCCTCGGTTCGTACACTTGTCACCGCGAACATCGAGTACTCCACCTCGTATCCGAACGCCGGTTTTGCCACGAACCTGGCCAGCCTTGGGCCAGGAGCGGGCAACACGGCTTGCGCTGCCGGTGGTCCGACCAGTTCTGCGGCTTGCATTGTTGACGCAGTTCTGGCCACAGGAAACAAGAGCGGATACGGACTTACCTCAGTTGGACAGGGTACGCTACCTTTCCAGGGCTTCCTTATCGCAGCTACACCAGTCACCGCCGGCACCAGCGGCGTGAAGGGTTTCTGCGCACAGGAAGACGGTGTAGTTCGCTGGATTACGCCATCGGCCAGCACGCTTAGCACCTACGGGAGCAGCGGTTGCGGTGGTTTGACCGCCCTGCAGTAAGTTTAAGTATGGCGAAGTACCTGGGGGAGGGTACAAGCCGGGAGCATCGGATGGCGACATCCGGTGCTCTTGTTTTTTGCCGAAGGCCCAGTGCAGCCGGAAACCCAAGTTCTCTCCGCATGCGTCTTTTGTAACGTCGGGAATGGCTATCCGAGTGCACTGAAATGGGCAGGAGATCAGGAGACAGATATGCATCGCCAACGAGGATTTTCGCTGATAGAGCTGCTCATCGTGGTAGCGGTAATTCTGACGATTGCAGCCATCGCCATCCCCAGCCTGGTGCGGGCCAAGATCTCGGCAAACGAGTCGTCGGCGGCTGCCTGTATCCGGCAGATCTCGACGGCACAAATCGCTTATGCAGCTTCGTATCCTTCAGTCGGATATGCGGCCAATCTGGCATCTCTGGGGCCGGGCAGTGGAAACGCCTCCTGTCCCAACGCCGGACCGACCAGTACAACCGCTTGCATCATTGATGACGTTTTGGCAAGCGGCAACAAGAGCGGTTACCAATTCGCGTCCGTTGGGGATGCGGGCGGCGGACCAAGTCCGAATATTGAATTTTTCAGCGCCTCGGCGCCAATTACTTACAATGTGACGGGAACAAAAAATTACTGCATGCTATCTGACGGCGTTTTGCGGGTGAACATTGGCGCGGCGGCCATTGCACCCGACATAACCACTTGCTCGGCGTATCCAAGCGCCCAATAACACTCTGGTAATGGCGCGAGTCTCTCGCGCCATTTTCTTGTCTCAACAATTGCATATAATTTTGTAGGCGCTTCAGCGCGTCAACCGCTATGCGTGCAATTGAAATTGCAGGTTTGGAAAAAGTCTATAACGCGGGATTCTGGCGTAAACGCTCGAAGCGGGCGCTACGGCCCTTGAACCTGGTTGTTGAAGAAGGCGAGATTTTCGGCTTTCTGGGGCCGAATGGCGCGGGGAA
>DATNAF010000398.1:0-5476 GCA_035572845.1 Terriglobales bacterium | reverse complement strand
CCGTCGTCATCCTGAGCCTTGCCGCATTCTCGGCGGCAAGGCGAAGGACCTCTGTTATTTTTTTGCATTTGCTTTCGTAGCGGCCGCCATACGCCTTAGGCGGGCGCTTTTATTCGGCAAAGAACTGGGCGCTCACAGCGACTTGATCATCAGCAGGCACGGGTTCGCTTCTCCCCACAACGTTTTGAATTCCTCAAGCGGGACGAACCCTACTGACCGATAGAATCTCCGCGTCCTTTCATATTCTTCGTTCGGCTTCGAAGGAGACAAGGTCTTTACCGTCAGATACCGCGCCCCGCGTTTGCGAGCACAGACGTCTGCCGCATTCACTAGAGCGGTCCCTAATCCTTTGCCGTGGTGCTCCGGCGAGACGGCGATCACATGAATCTCGGCATTATATTCATTGTGAAAATCCAGCGAGAGAAAGCCGACCGCATCTCCACGCTCATTTTCGGCCACAAACATCGGCATGGACTCTACCGCGCGCGCGTAGTTCACGATCGCCGTCTCAATCCCGAACCACTGCGGCAGAGCGCGCAGAATGCGATTACAGATCGCTCCCTTATCGCTCTGAATTTCCCGAATCTTCGCCATAGCTCGATTCACTTTCGTCCACCGGCCCGAAGCCGCAAAGGTGCAAAGGTTTAAATGTAGCGCCGCGGCCTTCAGCGCGGCACCGGCCCGCTTCCTTGGCACTCGAAGAGATGGACGCCTCTCAGATGTGCCAATGCCGAGGCCTGCCACTACAACGTCGGGAAGTAGTAAACTCTCGTATCCTCATGAGCAAATCCGAATTTATCACAACCATGATTGCTGGTCTGGCGCTCGCCACTAACGTTATCTACGTCGCACTGACGTTCGTGATGCTTCGGTCGATTCGCAGAGACGCACTTCGCGAACATCGCCTGCGACACCTCGACGACATTAAGACGCATGTGGTGCAGCCTCTCCTTTCCTGGATAGGCTCATTCGCCATACCTCCGCTCAACGGCAGAGCTTTACCAATAGCGCCTCGGGATACCCCTATACCAAAGCCAAACGCACCACTGGGCGATCTAACTGTTCATTACAGGCGGCACCTGGAGGGTGCGCGTGACGCCAAAACCGGAATGGACGCCGGTCTGTTTAAGCACGCCAAAGAACACCACTTCGAGTTTGAGCTTAAGAGCTTTGAAGAGTTCGACCGACGCCTTAGTGAGCTGCTTTTCGAAATGGCAGCCGCAGGCCGAGAATGCGCAGATACCATAGCCGCGATGACAAACCTGCGTCGGGCTAGCGCTGTCGTAAGCACGGAGTATGTGGACTCGGATTACTTCGTTGCAGCGTGCTTCAAGGACCTGCTCGCAGGGGTGAGGCCGCAAGTGAGTCGCATGGTCCTACCTGATGAGAGCGTCCAATTATTTCATTCCCATAGTGGAAATTTTGCGCACGGTCCTCAGCGCGACATCGAGCAATGGTGGACAGATGCCGATAAACTCGTGGCAGGCTTCTGGCATAAAACGGGTTTCGCAGAGCGAGCCAGGCAGCTAATCACCGAGGCCCGAATAATAGATGAGCGCATTCGTTCCATTGAGTTCACGTACAATCTGGGGAACGACTGCGAATACATCACCGGCCGAATTGAACACGGACGGCAAAACAATTAGATACGTCTCTGAGGTTGCACCCGGATGCTCTCCGCACAGACTTGATTGAGTAAAGGTTCAGTCGAACAGCCCTTCTTGGTGAGCGCTATGGGTGCGGCGGCGATCTTCAAATCTGAACGTGCTTGCCTTCAGATATTCCTCTACGGCTTCCACGGCAATCCACCGTCGCCTCAAGCCTTCGGCAACAGCTCCTGTTGTGTTCGAACCAGCAAAGGGATCTAGGACAAGATCGTGCTCGTCAGTGAGGAGCTTGACGAAAAATCTTGGAAGAGCTGCAGGAAACCGGGCGGGATGAATCTTTATTCCCTGGTCTTTGCAGAGCTTCGTGTAAACGTCGTTTGCGGCATTGTTGCCCATCTTCAGCATGCTTTCAGGCCAATTCGTAAGCTCCCCCTCTGTCACATTTGAAGGGATTGACCCACCAGGGCTGATTTTATCAAATGAGGACCGGATCACGTGTCCTGAGGGCCTTACCGTACCCCGCACACCATTGCGATTCAACCGAATCATGTCTTCGCTGTACTCCTTGAGCACAGCGAGATTCGAAGCCTTCGGCCACGGTGTCTTTGAAAGCCACCAGACATACTCAACTGAGTCACGGATACGGATTCGGCGAACGGTTACCCACTCAGCCGGCATAGGCATTTTTGCGGGATTGTACCAGAAGCATTCTTGCGCCAAGTGGAACCCGATTTCTTCCACTAACGCAATCAGCAACTTGAAATGGTACACAGATCGCGTAGGAGTACCCTGATTATAGCTGCCACCGATATTCAGGACAAAGCTGCCGTCGTCTCTCAAAGTTCGGAAGATCTCGCGTGCAAAAGGTAAGAACCAGTCGATATACTCTTTCTTTTCTTTATTTCCGTATTCCTTTTTGAAGTGGAGTGCGTATGGAGGCGACGTTACGACCAGGTTCAGCCGGTCCGCAGGCAGCGACCGTAGCAGGGTGAGTGAATCGCCCAAATATGCAGCGCCGTGGCGGCCACGGAAGTACGGTTCCTGACTAACCAATTCGGCGGGATGCGGCACCTGCGTGGCGTTATCCCTATGGGCGGTCGCGCGAGAGGCCACATTTCCCCTTAGCCCGTCAGCGCGTAACCTCCGCGGTGGCGGCGTGGACATGATAGTACGACGTTACGATGAGAAAAGATAGCACAAATAGGTTGACAGTGTCAACCCATTTTACAAAGTCACGTACGAGCGCGGATGAATGGATTTCGCAAGCTGAAGCGGCTCGAATTCGCGGTGTCTCGCGGCAGGCGATTGCGCGCCTTGTAAAGAAGGGTCGCTTCCGCACCCTGAACATTGGCGGAAGACTCCTTTTGAGGAAAACAGAAGTAAAAGGTTACAAACGCGAGGACGCGGGGCGCCCAAGAAAATGAGCGTGCTCGACCAGATAAGAAAGCTGTTGGAGGCCTGCACATATGAGGAGCAGGTTTCGATACTTGACTATCTTCAGGCACGCACGCCGCAACACCCGTTGGAACGCGAATGGGGCGTTGGAGGGGAAGTCATTCTCAGCGCAATCTCTCGTTCGTCTGATCTCACGAAGCGTGGCGTCCGAGGGATCATAGCCGAGGCGATTTTTGAAAGGAGTGTTCTTGCGAGCCTGAAGGGATGGGAATCGGTGAGCTTCGTCGACGATCGGCCCTATGACTTCATGATTCGACAGAGCCAGCCAGGGCATAAGGAGCTGCGCATTCAGCTGAAGCTCCAACGAATGAAAAAGCAGCAGCCGATGCATGCACAAGAGGCCAATCGCCACTATCCGAAGGATATGTATGTTGTCGAAGTTCAAAAAACTAGAGGCGGGATTGACTTACAAACAAACGAAGACACCCGACCGTATCGATTTGGCGAGTTCGATATCCTGGCGGTCAACATGCATCCGTCGACTCGCGATTGGAATCGTTTCTTTTTCACGGTTAGCGATTGGCTGATCCCGAGGCACGCTAATCCAGGGCTTATAGAAATCTTTCAGCCGGTCTCGCCCACCTCGAACGATGTGTGGACCGATGCGCTAGAGACCTGCATTGAGTGGGTGCTCGCCGGGGGCAAAAAGAGAATCCTTGATATAGAACCCGAGTTGCTAATGCGGCGCCCGAAACGACCGAAGAGCTAAATTGGGGAAAAGCGGAGAAAATCGGGGACAAGAAAATCGGGGACAGACGGAACGTTTCCTAATCAATTTCTCGCGTCGGCGTAGGCGCTGTGTGCGGTCGGTATTACAACGCGCACAGCCTCCACAACGAACCGCTTCGGAGCGGGCCCGATATACCAGAAGGGATAGCACGTCACGAGCGTCAGGTCCGATCCGCTGGACGCGCCGATCACTTCCACATCGCTTGGTGCAGCCACGAAAAAACGCTCCACCCGGTACTCGTATTCGCCATGCTGCGTGTCCAGAACAATGAGGTCGTTATCGCGAATGTGTGAAAGAGGACGAAAGAACGTGTCGCGGTGAGCGGCCAGTCCGATCGTGCCCGGAATTCCGGGTGCCGCGGTTCCGGGAATGTGACCAACGGCGCGGCGCAAAGTGGCGCTATCCACGCCTTCCGCAATCATGTCCTTCATACCGAGCCGCGGAATGGAAATTTCGCCGAATAGTTCGCCCGGATGGAGCGGGTCGGCAACCGCCTTCGTCACCGGCAGGTTTGCGAACGCGTCTGCTTCGCTCGCCTGAAAATGGACGCGCTCCCAATAAGAGAACGCAAACCAAAGCACAGCCAAGCCGCCCGCGAGCCAGCAAACGTATTCAAGAGCGCGCAAAAAAGGATTTCTGCGTCGCCGTTGCCGCGATGGGGTTGTGGTCTCGGCCCTTAGGTTGAGCAGATTCATCTTTGATTCGTCAGACTCATCTTCATTTCAGAGATTTTAATTCGCCGCATCGGCCGCCGCGCTGGTGCTCGGCGGGGCGCGAACACCAGCGGGTTTCACCGGTCGCCGCTTCACCAGCGGCTTTCACCAGTGCCCGCCTTTACCGGCGGGCGTTTCCCGCTTTAACAGCGGGAGTCACGGACTTACGCGCGTTGCAAGCGGCGCAAGACCGCGGCAAATCCGATGAGGCCCAGTCCCATCAAGCCGATCAGCGGTTCCCAACTGGCCGTCTGGGGAAGCTGCTGTTGGTGCTGCGTGGGTGCTTGTGCCTGGGGCTGCGGCTGCGGATTGTTCTGCGCTAGTTCCTGTCCGGAATTGGCTGGAGGATTCACCGGCGCAGGAGTGTTTTGAGCTGAGTAGTTCTGGTTACTCTGAACGGCAGGCGCCGGTTGCTGCGCCTGAGCCTGCGGAGCCGGATTCTGCGGAGTCGATGCGGATGGCTGCGTATTTTGAGCGTTTTCTGGCGTCTGCGACTGCTCCGAGCTTTGCGTTTGTTCGTTCTGCGGATACGCTTCGTTCGTTCCCGTGGAAGGCACCTCTTCGTTGTTCAGTCGCGCGAGTTGAAGCGCCTCCGATCTCGGATAAACAAATTGTTGTCCAAAATTGTCGCCGGGATAAAACCATGCCTCAAGAGCAGCCGGTTGGTCGCTTGGATGTTCGGCATAGGTGAGAACGGTTTTGCCAGAGAGCGTCAGCCGCTGATTGGGAATTGCGAGAATCGTTGTGATCAGTTTCGTGTGGTCTTCGTTATAGATTTGAACTATGTGGCGGTTGGAGGCGCTATTCGCCAATTTGAAAGTGTACGTGCCTGGTTGTAATACCGTGCCGGGCACTTGAGTCGGCTCGTTGAAAGTAATTTTGGTCGTCTTGTCCCACGCGTCAGAGCGGAGACCGCTCGAGCAGGCCAATACAAACGCCAAGCCGAGGAAAGCGGTTAAGATCCTGCAAAG
>DATNAF010000397.1:0-11546 GCA_035572845.1 Terriglobales bacterium | reverse complement strand
TTTGCGCTCCGTTATTCAATCGTTTCACTACTCGTCGTTCTAAGCTTCTGCGCCGCGCACGCGGATGTAACCGGCGCGATTTCCGGCACAGTCCGTGACCCTGGACAAGCGGTGGTTGCTGGCGCTCAAGTCAGAATCGTGAATGTGCAAACTAATGTTGCCCAGCAGACAACGAGTGCGGCCGATGGTTCTTACCATTTTCTTGCCTTACAGCCTGGTGCGTACAAAATCACAGTAACCGCCAGCGGCTTTCAAACTTATACGAACAGCGGTATTACGCTCCAAGTGAATGATCAGCTTCGAGCGGACGTCATTCTGCAGGTTGGCACGGTGGCGGAGCACGTCGACGTTTCAGCATCTGCGGTACACGTCGAAACGGAAAACACGCAGTTAGGGGACGTTGTCGATTCAAAGAAAATGCTGGCTTTGCCTTTGAATGGCCGCAGTTACCTCGATCTCCTTGGTCTGCAGGCGGGCGTAGCCCCCACCACAGCCGGGACAATTGGAGGCGACAGGCCAGTTTCAGGCGGTTATGACGGTAATGCTGGCAATGTCTCAGTTAATGGGCAGCGCGAAACTGCAAACGCATTTCTGGTGAACGGTGGCGACGTCAGCGAAGGCCGCAACCTTGGCGCTGGCTTAGTTCCGAACCTTGATTCCGTCGAGGAATTCCGTCTTATTACCAACAGCTTCGACGCCGAATACGGAAAATTCAGTGGCGCAGTGATGAACGCCATCACCAAGTCCGGAACCAACGGCTTCCACGGCGACGTATTCGAGTTTCTACGCAATGATGCGATGGATGCTAAGAATTATTTTCTCACCGACCAGCCCAAGACCGAACTTCACCGTAATCAGTTCGGGTTTACTGCGGGCGGGCCGTTCTGGAAAAACAAAGTATTTTGGTTCACCGATTATCAAGGCACGAGGCAAGTGCAAGGCGCCGAGACTGGTGGCTTGTTCTTGCCAACAGCCGCCGAACGTCAGGGCATTTTCGATCCCACGATTTTGACAGGCACAGTTGACGGCACTGCCGGTGGCACTTGTCCAGCCTGCGGTTGGCCAACAGAGCTTTCACAACGATTGGGTTACACGGTCAATGCTGGCGAGCCGTATTGGATTACCGGTTGCAATACACTGGCTGACGGTCAGGCGGGGACATGCGTCTTCCCCGGTGGAGTGATCCCTCAAAGCGCATTCTCCTCAGCGGCCATCGGAACTCTTCCTTCCATCCCTGCTCCCAACGTCGCGAACGGCTCGTTTAACTATGCGGACAATAGCGGGAGGAACAGAATCACAGATGACAAGATTGGCGAGCGCGTAGACTTTAATAACGAGAAGACCGGTAATTGGTCCTTTTACTACCATTTCGATGATTCAACCAACTCACAAGCGCTAGGTGTCTCCAGCACTCCAGGCTTCCCTACGATTACGCCCACCCGTGCGCAGGAATTCGTGATGAGTAACACGAAGACGGTTGGGCCGACGGCAGTGAACGAGGCACGGCTGACCTTTTTCCGAACCTCAACCCATGCAAGTACCCCAAGCGGCGGCTTTGCGTCCCTCGCATCTCTCGGTTTCGATAACTCGAATGGTTTGGGAATTATTACGGATGGGCTGCCAGATACTAAGCAATTCATGCCGCGGCTGTTTTTCAACGGCTTTAGCATTGGGCCCTCTGATTTGATCACCTTCCAGCCCAACAATACTTATATGGTTTCTGATGGGTTTACTAAGGTAGTCAATAAACATACTTTCAAGTTCGGAGGTGAGTTCCGTTATCTGCAAGTGAACGAGCGCAATTTAGCGGACGTTAATGGAGCGTTCAATTTTGACGGCACAGTCACTGGCGATGGCAGTGTTCCCGACCAGTCTTTTGCCGATTATCTGATAGGCGCTCCAAGCAACAACAGCGGCTACACTCAGGCCGCCTTGCAACTGCTGGATTCGCGCACGCGCTATGGCGGCGCCTATGCACAAGACTCCTGGAAAGCGACCCCCAATTTAACGTTAAATCTTGGCCTGCGTTGGGAGGTAAGCATGCCCTGGTATGACACTCAGGGCAAGATTCAGACTTGGGTCAAGGGAGAGCAGTCTACCGTCTTTCCGAATTCCCCCACCGGACTTGTATATCCCGGCGACCCGGGCATTCCTAAAACGCTGGCTCCGACCAGGTTCAACAACTTTGCACCACGCATCGGTCTAGCTTATTCGCCGAGCTTCAGTGACGGGATTTTGGGCAAAGTCTTTGGCGGGCCAGGAAAAACCAGCATTCGAGCGGCCTATGGTATTTACTACACCTCTGTAGAGGACCTGAACTTGTTCTTCGAAGTGGCTGACGCTCCCTTTGGTCTCTTCTGGACCAGCCCTGGGCCAGTTGCCTTTTCTGAACCTTTTCGCAATCGCCTGGATGGGGGAACTGACGGAGAAGGACAGCGGTTCCCATTCACCGTTCCAACACCCGGCGATCCGAACAATAAAAATATTAATTTCAAGGTATACGAGCCAATGTCGTTCTTCCCCGGATACGACATTCACAACCAGCTACCCTATGCCGAGCACTTCAATATCTCGATTCAGCGTGAGCTGAGCCGATCAACCGTGCTTACGTTGGCATATGTCGGGACTGAGGCACACCGGCTGATTGAGCAAGAGGATGTTAATCCGGGTAATGCAGCTCTTTGTATGCAGTTGAACGCACTCGGAGCGGCCGATGCGACCAACCCCTCTGCCGGGGGCTGCGGTCCGCAGGGTGAGCAAGACACTTATATTCTTCCTCTAGGCGCGTCCTTGGGAGTGGGATGCAGTGGGGCTCTTTTGCCTACTCCAACCCCCACGCAGAACTGTGTCTATGGAACGAGAAACTTTCTTCTCAAGAACAATTTCTGTCCGGAGTCGGGAGGGTTGTGCTTTGGTAACGCCAATACCCTTACTCACTTGGCAGCCAATTCAATCTACAACTCCGGCCAGGTCACGATCGAGCGTAAAGCCGGCGATCTGACACTGCTGGCGTCTTACACGTTTTCCAAGGCCATGGACAATTCGTCCGCTTTTAACGACCTGGTTAATTTCCAGAATCCGCGGTTGAGCCGCGGACTGTCCGACACTGACATCCGCCACAACTTTGTGGCCAGCTACATATGGGCGATCCCGTTCGACAGAGCTTTTGCTGCGTTGCCGAAGCGGCTGACGCAGGGCTGGCAATTGCAGGGTATAACCCATTTAGCAAGTGGTTTCCCCATTCAGATGCAGCAGAGTGGAGAGGACATCTCTCTGGCGGGAAGCTCTTCAACCGACATGCCAGATCTTGTCGGCCCCGTTCAGATAGTGAACCCGCGTAATGCGAATCCGAATTGTCCTACAACCTCAGGAACTGGATGCTATTTCCTGCCCCAGGCGTTCGCCCATAACACCGCGCTTGGAACATTCGGGACGGCGAATCGGAGATTCTTCCACGGGCCTGGCATCAACAACTTCGACATGGGCGTAACAAAGAGGATTCCTGTTACCGAGTCGAAGGCCTTCCAGATTACTGCTGAATTCTTCAACATCTTCAATCATGCTCAATTCGTAAACCCAAGCGGGGACATCGATGGCAATTTCGGAGTTGTCACCAGCGCTCGTGACCCCCGTATCGGGCAGGTTAGCGCGAAGTTCATCTGGTAATTGGTTTGTGAACTGAAGGGCCGCGGCTTGGTGCGTCAACAAAAGTAGTCCGGACGCGCGAGCCGCGCGTTCCACACTTCCAATTACCACGTCGTGCTAGGCTGTGGAGATGATGTTGTTGCTGCTTCTGGCACTCATGCTTGCAGCGCCTTGTTTCGGGCAAACGGCGGAAACTTATCGTCGATCCGCCACTGAGTTCGCCCAAAAAAAATCCTGGGACCAGGCGATTGCAAATTTTCAGAAAGCCCTCGACTTGGATCCCAAAGACGCTCTCACCCACTACAATCTCGCACTCGCGCTGAAATACAAAGGCGATGCTAACGCGGCGGCGGAGGAGTTTCAAAAAGCCATCCAGTTAAAACCGAAGTGGGCGGACGCTCATTTTGGCCTGGGCGCCACCCGCTATGACCTGCACAACTTTCCGGCAGCGACAAAGGAACTACAGACGGCTGCACGACTCGATCCCAAAAATGCGGCCATCCACCGGTTCCTGGCGCGCCTTAAATCCGCGCAAAATGATTTTCCCGGTGCCGAACGCGAATTAGCTCGTAGCGTCGAATTGAGTCCCTCGCCCGATGCGTATATAGAGCTCGGCGCAGTGAAGGGCCAATTGGGCAATTTCGTTGGAGCTGCAGCATCATTTCGTCACGCGCTCATGCTCAACCCCCGTTCTGAATCTGCGCACCTGATGCTAGGCGTTGCACTACGCCGTCTCGACAATCACACCGACGCGCTGGCCCATTTTCGGCAAGCGGCTGAACTCAATCCTGACGATCCCGCTGCGCAATACAACCTCGGTATGGAACTCAAAACCGGAGGCGATCTGGCCGGGGCCATTACCGCGTTTCAGCGCGCCATTGAGCTCAAACCCGATTTCGAGCAGGCGCATTACAACCTCGGCCTGGCTTTGCGCGCTCAAGGCCAGACCGGCGCCGCAAAAAAAGAGTTAAATGATCTCAAGGGCTTGCACGACTTTCGAACCCGACTGGCGCAAGCGAAAATGTTGACCCTTCAGGGCGTCGCCGCGTTGAAAGAGCAAAAGCTCGATGATGCGCAGCAATTCTTTCAGCAGGCCATTGACCAAGCTCCCGAATTGCCGACCGGTTATTACTATCTGGGACTCACCTGGGAGCGCAAGAACGATCCCGTGCAAGCGTTGGCACTCTACAAAAAAGCGCTCGAAGTGAAGCCCGACTACGCTCAGGCCCACTCCAGTCTTGGCTTGTTGTACTGGCAGCAGAACGATCACGCGCGTGCCCTCGAGGAATTCCGGCAGGCAGTCATGTGCGATCCCGATCTGCCGGAGGCGCACTACAATCTTGGCCTTGGACTTGCGCAGTCAGGAAATTTTGATGAGGCAATCAGCGAATTTAAGGATGCCATCAGTCTCAACCCGCAGTACACGGATGCGCGCGTGCAGCTGGGTCTTGTTCTGAATCAAAAGAACGACACGGCTGGCGCTGTAAATGTTTTTCGCGAACTCGTGAGTCGCGACCCCAATTTCGCAGAAGCTCACAATAATTTGGGACTGGTGCTGTTGCAGTCCGGCGACCTTCATCGGGCCGAAGCAGAGTTTTCGAACGCAGTGCGCCTGAAGCCAGCGTACGCAGAAGCGCACTACAACCTCGCCTTAGTGCTCCAGAAGGAAGGAAATGAAACCGCATCCAGAGCAGAACTCAGCAAGGCTTACGAAATCGAGCCAGGCTTGAAGGATGCGCAGCAGCAATAATCATCCGCCGAAATATCCCTCACCTCAATTCAAGCCGGATGTCGCCGGACGAGAACGGCTCACAGCGTGGTTGTAGTCGGCGAGTCGACCAATGCTTTCCAACTGCCGTCGGCCTGTTTTCCCCACACGACGACATACTTCGCTTTCACGGTTTGGGGCTTGCCCTTTTTGTCGTTGACGGTCATCTCGTACGCTCCGGTTTCGTATGCGATGTCGCCGGAGCGCGCAACCTCGATCTTCGAGGGCGTAAAGGTCAGGGCAAAGCCGGGCATGCGCAGCATGCTGGCGCAGAGTTTCTGTACGGCATCTTTGCCGCTGGCGGCGGGCGCATTGGGCGCGAACATCTCAGCGGTCTCGGCATAATAGGATGTGGCTTTGTCGAGGTCTTTGGTAGCAATGGCCTTGACCCACTCGGCGTCAAGGGCGCGGATGGCGGCCTCATCCGCGGCACGAGTATCGGCAGCGGTGGCGACTTCGGTTGATGATTTTGATGCCGTGTTGCAGGCTGTGAAAACGGCCAGAACGGCGACAACAAGCGCTGAAACGCGAATGTGATGCATGAAGTAGTCTCCTGATCGGCTGCGAAGCTATTTTTCAGGCTGCGGACAGACAAGGACTATACACCCGCGGGGTCTTGTTTTGGACCTCCTCGTACTTGGGACGATCTGGCGGATTTTCGTTCGCTATGCAAGCTACGCAGCCCGCGCATGCTCCGGAGCAATCTCAGTTTTGCTCTTTCGCCGGGAGATACTCGCCAGCCATGGGAACGTAAACAGCGCACAGCAGGCCGCGGTTGCAGAGCCGAGCATCACAAAAATTCCAAAGCGCTCCGTAGGCGGGAAATTCGAGAGCAGGAAGATACCGAATCCACAGCAGATCACGAGCAACGATGTTCCGATCGGCCGCCACAGATGCGAGCACGCCTTTGACCATGGTTCCCACGACCCGAGGTTCGCATGTTCACGCTTGGCGAACATGGTGAGATAGATCATGGCGTCCACGCCCATGCCCAGATCAAGGTTCGCGGCCGATGAGGTGATGAAATCGAGCGGCATTCCAAAGTAAGCGATATATCCACGCACGACGACCGGAATAATCAATAGCGTTATCAGCATGGCTAGCCCCACACGGAACGAGCGCGCGAACAGAAAGCCCATGATCGTGAAAATGCCGGTCAAAATGAGCACGCCTTCGATGATGCTGGAGTCAATGAGTTGGCCCATTTGAGCCAATAAGCTGTATTCGCCTCCCACCCGTAGCGGCCGAAAGCCTTCCCGTTCAACCGTTCTCTCCACGCGGCGGATGACCTCTTCGCGAGGCGCACTCCGAACTGTCTCCCGCATCCGCAAAAGAAAGAGCGCCCGTTTGTGATCGGGCGTTAGAAACTGGCGGGCCACTGCGCCGTGTTTCGGGTCCTCCAGGACGCCGATGTCCTTCTTCATAGTGGATTCGCCCTGGAAGAATGCTTCTACAGATAAGAACTTCGAATACCAGTGGCGTCTGACTTCGCTCAAAAGCACTGGCAACGACATGACCTTGCCCACAGCGGGGTCCTTTTCGAGCGCGTCCTGAAGCGCCCAGAGATGCTTATACTGATCGGTGCTATCTAGAGTCGCGCCGTGTCTGTCTTCGATTTCGAGCTTAAGCGGGCTGCTGCCGCCGGAGCGATCGACCGCCTCGATTCCTCTTCGAATGTCGCTTCCTTTTTTGAAATAGAAGAATAATGGTGGGTCCGTATTCAGGCGCGGCAAGCCGATCGCCCCAACAACCCCAACTATCACTAGCGCTATTGCAACCCAGCGGTGGCGCTCGGAAAAGAACGTCCGCCCGCGTGAATCGAACGCCTTTATCCAGTGAAACTTTGATCGTGGCGGCGATGCCAGCGCCAGGAACCACGGATAAATGCTGTATGCAGCGCCAAATGCCATAGCCGCGCCTATCGCGCCGGCAGTCCCCAGGTGCTTCATGGGTGTTGAGGGGACGAGCAGAAGACTGATGAAGCCCAGCAACATGCAGACCGCGCTCCAGAACGAAGGGTGAACGGTTTCTTTCACCGCACTCCATACCGCCGCGTGTCCGGCTGATTTTTGTTGCTCGCGAATTCTTTTCCAGTTGAAGGTTAAATAGACCACGGGTGACAGCGTCATCACGAACACCATGGTTGAGAGATTCGCCGTTACCGGCCCGATCGGAATATGAATGCGTTGAGCGATGATGAGCGTCGCAGCGCTCGAATTCGCGCACGCGAGGAATGTGCCCAGCAGCACCCAGACGGAGCGAAAGATAACGAACAACACCACACCGAAAATGCAAACTGCGGCCAGGCTGAATGTTCGCAGGTCTCCCGCCAGGGTCCGTGAGATCAATTCCGTGGTGTAGGGCAATCCCGAAATCACCACTCCGAAGCCCGGCCCATCAAATCTCCTCTGCAGCTCCTGCAGGCGCGTGATGGTTTCTGGCCCGACGTTGTCTTTTACGGTAGCAATGACATCCGCGGATCTGTGATGCTTGCCGATAAGAATGTCCGTCCACAGGCGGCTTTTCAGTGCATCTTTGAGGTCCTTTGGCCCGTTGCCCTTCGGACCAGGGTTCAGCGATACCACGCCGGTGACTCCGGGCACCTTCGAAAGCTCATCTGCCAATGCGCGGATGCGATCTGCGTACCACTTTGTCTCGATCTCGCCGCTGACCGTCAAGTCGATCTCGGTCATTTCGGGGAAGGTTCTCGAGATCTCGTTGTCAGCCCGGACCTGAGGGTCGTTCTTCGAGAAAAAGAAGTTTTCACCTACCTTCGGTTTCAAATCCACTGAATGAAAAAACACCAGCAGCACGATGGCAGTCACGCCACAGCAGGCGAGCACGGCCAGATACGATGACCACCTGGGCTTGTGGTTAGCACGAATGTAGGTGGGACTGTTCAAACCCGTTGCAATTCTGTGCTCAAATTGAACTGCAATCGACGGCTTGCAACCTCTGGTGTTCGGGTTGCGTTTTTGTCAGGCGAAAACCTGTAAGCGGCTGTGCTCATCTCATTGGCTCCTCCAAATCTTGGATGCTTCCGAGTTCTTTAGGTTTTTCGCGCGCAGGCTCTGGAGCCTCCATTATTGTTTGGTTCAGACCACCTCGAGCCGGTTTTGCGCCATCCTTCTAGTTTGAAGTCGACTGCACCAAGTCGTGCTCACCTTCGAGAACGGCAATTCTGCTTGCGATTATTCCTCGCCTGATTCCATGCGAATTCATGTGCAGTTTGAGAAGTAACTTGCTTCAATCGTCATCCATGCCTGTCTGACGCTAAAGTCCCCCGCCTGCTTGCCGATATAGGGAAGGTACGCACAACGCAATTCCGCTGGGGACGATTTTCCTGGCATCCTCAAATGTCTATACGTGCCCTCATCATTGATGATTCATCGGTCATGCGGAAGATTGTCGAGCGCTCGCTTCGACAGGCAGGTATCGACCTCAGCGAAGTGTTCCAGGCGGGCAATGGCGCCGAGGCGCTGAGCACGCTCAAAGAAAGTCAGGTCGATCTGATTCTCTGCGATATCAACATGCCAGTCATGGACGGTATTCAATTCATAAAGCAGCTTCCCGGTGTTGAGAGTGCGAAAAATGTTCCGGTAGTAATGATCACCACCGAAGGCAGCGAGGCGCACGTAGTTGAGGCCCTCTCCTGTGGCGCGCGGGGATACATTCGCAAACCATTTACGCCGGAGCAGGTGAAAGAACATGTCGTTCCCGTACTGGCGGGCAAAATATGACATCCTCAGGTCACGCGTCGGCAACTGCAAACACTCATCAAAACTGGATTCCGTTACTGGAGATGGCTACGCGTGAAGTATTCGAGCTCATGCTGTCTTGTCAGTTGACTCCGGCGTCAACCGTGGACGAATCAGGCATGGATGTGACCTCGATGGTAGGACTCGCCGGACAGTTGTGCGGTGTTATTACCGTGCGCTGTCACCACAAAGCCGCCGTACTCATGGCTTCCAAGATGCTTGGTTTGCCAGCAGAAAAAGTAGGACCAGACTTCGCTGACGCTATCGGCGAGGTCTGTAATATGGTGGCGGGCAACTTCAAAAACAAGATCGCCGGGTTGTCGGATGGATGCATGCTTTCACCACCAAGTGTGATCACCGGCAGCGATTACAGTCTGCACTCTTTGGCTGATTCCCCGGGCCTGCAAGTCAGAACGCTTTTCGAGAACCTGCCGATTGTCATTACTCTTCAAATACACAGTTAGATAGGCCGCTCCGTTCATGGCCGGTAATGAACAGCAAATCTGAATCTCAAGCTCTGGCCGGGGCGGGGCCGAGCACTGCAGACACCAACTCATGAATCTCAGCCACCGCTTCGTCCAGTTCGAAGGTGAAACGCTCGAGGTCCACATCTTGCAGTTCGGGTTGCGCTTTCAATAGAACCGCCCACGCCGGGTCAGAGATCAAATCCACACACTGTCGCTCATAATATCCATAGCCCAACCCGCGCATGCGGCATAGCAAGTCGCTCAAGTGGACTAATGCCACCAGCGGTTGCGATTTTTCACTTTGCTCGACCGCATGATGATGAGCAATAACTTCAATCAGATCTTGGGAGAGGTCCCATTTCTCCGCCAGAGCACGTCCACTGTCGCAGTGCGTGAAGCCCATGGTCGCCAGTTCGGCAGCGTCCAGCGTAATTTCTTCCCGTACCGCCTGGGTCATCGCCAGCAGAAATTCATCGGGAAAAGCCAGGCAATTGACCATGAAACCGACGTCGTGCAGCAACCCCGCCATATAAGCTGTCTCCGCATCGCCGGCGTGAAGTTTTTCGCTGAATTTTCGACAGACCAGGGCGCAGCCCATCGAATGCCTCCAAAACACCACCGGATCCAGCGCCCACTTTTTTGCCGGAAACGCTTGCCCAAGACAACAAGTGAGAAGAATCGTCTCCACCCGGCGCAGGCCCAGGCTGATCACCGCCGACTTGATAGAACTCGGGGCATGGCTCAGGCCGAACAAGGGTGAACTGGCCACACGCATGCACTGCGCGGCAATCGAATTGTCATACGAGATCAGGCGCACAACTTCATCGAGCGCGACCTCCTTCGCCGGGTTGCTCAACATATTTAGCAGTGGCAAAAATACTGCGGGAATCGCGGGCATGGCTTCAATTTGCTGCACCCGCTCGCGGACGGTGGCGGTCATGGATTGATTCATAGTTTCCCGCTGCTCAAGCTCGGTTTCCAATAAGCAATCGTCCCCGGAAAATGGACGAGATGAAACTGTTCATTCAACTTCACCAGCGACTCCGAAGTACCCAGGAAAAAGTAGCCTCCGAAATTCAGGTTGCTGAAGAAATGATTAATCACTTTTGATTTCGATGGCCCGTCGAAATAGATCAACACGTTGCAACAGAAAATAATGTCCATGCCCTTCATGAAAAGCATTTTCGAATCATCCTGAAGATTCAATCGGCTGAAGCTGATCAGCTTTTTCACTTCCGGTCGAACTTGCAGTTTCTTTTCATCCAGCGGCGAAAAATATTTGCGCTTGAAATAGTCAGTGGTGGCGCGCAGCGCGTAATCGCCATACACGCCGGCTTTGGCCGTCTCCACAGAGTTGTCATTCAAGTCAGTCGCCAGAATCTCGACCGTCCAGCCCTTCAGCAGGCGCTCGCTTTCCTCCATCATGTTCATCGCCAGGGTGTAAGACTCTTCCCCGGTAGAGCAGCCTGCGCTCCAGATGCGCAGCCGTTTGGTGATCTGCTTGGTTTTTTCGGTCACGATCTCCGGCAGGATGACTTTGCGCAATGCGTCGAGTTGCGGCGGGCTGCGGAACAGATAAGTTTCCCCAATCGTGATTTCATTCAGAAGCTGGCGCAATTCACCGTCGCGGCTGGGGTGCGCGGTCAGGTGGTCCCAATAATCACGCGCTGTCCGCACCTTCACCAGCTTCATCCGGCGCGCGCAACCGTCGGCCAACAAATAGAGCTTTTCTTCCGCCTTGTAGATGCCGGAAACTTTGTACACCAGGTCGCGGATCTGCCGGTAAACCGGATCCACCGGTTCCCTGATGGGAGCGGCCGTCGGAGTGAGTGCAGTCTGCGTGGCAACTGTCATTGTGCTGTCTGCTCCAGGCTTGCGTTCCTTTTCGCGTCGGGACGATTGTGCGGC
>DATNAF010000396.1:0-6054 GCA_035572845.1 Terriglobales bacterium | reverse complement strand
TTGCAACCCGCGAGAGGGCGCGGTCTGCCGACCGATGAAAGTTGGCAAGGAAGAAATTATCGGTTGCCTGACTGCGCTTGAAACCTGGCTGAAAATCGACTTAAAAAAGCTTAATGCCGAATGGACCGGGCGCGTGGAGCGCATTCGCAAACTGGTTGACACGGTTCCGGGAGTGAGGACCGACATTTATACGCCCGATGATGGGAACCGTTATCCGACGCTGCGCGTCTACTGGGATACGCAAGCCTGGGGGTACAGCATTTTGGATTGTGTAAATGAATTAAGGGCCGGCGATCCGGTGATCGAAGTCCTCGGGCCTGACAATCCAAGCCTGGTCACTGCCGTGCGCGAAGGCAATCCGAATCCGACTCCCAAGGAAAGAAAAGCTCCCGACCACATTGAACTAATTTCGCTGACCATTAAGCCGGGAGAGGAAATCATTGTCGGCCAAAGATTGCGCTCCGTCCTGCGTGCAGCGCAGAAAAAATCTAAAGCTGCCTGAGTGCTGCAAAGGAAGCAAGGTTGTAAGAATGGGTCAAAGAAAACTTCAAACGCCGTTCTGGATTGCGGTATTCCTGTTTGCTTCAACGCTGATCGTGCAGGCCCAGGTTCGCGCGATCACTTCACCCCAAGCTCAATCAAACCAATTCTCGTCGCCGGCAGTGGACGCCGGAGACTACGTCTACATCTCGGCCCAGGGCCCGCAACGCTTTGACGGCAAAGTGCCCGCGAAATTCGATGAGCAGGTCCGGCAAACGCTCGACAATATTAAGTCAATCGTCGAAGCTGCCGGATTGACGATGAACAATGTCGTATACACCCAGGTCTATCTCACGGACATCAGCAAGTACGGCGAGATGGATCGCGTCTTTGGCGAATACTTTCCCAACAATCCGCCTGCACGCGCGGTACTTGGAGTTGCTGCTGTTCCTCAGTCACCTATTCAGATCAATGCAGTTGCAGTGCGCGATCTGACCGGTCGGCGCGCAATTTTTCCAGCAAATTCGAAAGCGAATGACAGCGCTTCCCCAGGAGTGCTTACGCATGATCGGCTGTTCGTATCCGGAATGACCGGCGTCGATGCAGCCACCGGCAAGGTCCCGGATGATCCCGCTGCGCAAGTTGATCTAGCGCTAGATCGAATGCAGGAAGTTTTGAAAGCTGCCGGGCTCGATATGGCCAATATGGTTTTCGTTAACCCGTACTTAACTTCCGAAATTCCCGGCCACGTGATGAATCAGCGCTACGCCCGCCGTTTTGAATTCGGAAACACTCCGGCACGCGCCACCATAGATGTGACCAGTTTGCCGGGCGGCGCGCACATCGAGTACACGGGAGTGGCCGTCCGTGATCTGACGCAGCGCAAAGCAGTGCGTCCGAAAAATATGCCGCCGAGTCCCACTGCGAGCCCGTGCGTTTTCGCCGGAGATACTTTGTACTGTTCCGCAAAAGATGGCTTCATCCCTGGGCCGCACGGCGGGCTTTACGCCACGACGACGCAACATCAACTGCGGCAAACCATGCGCAATCAGCTTGACAACCTCGAAGAAGCCGACATGAAGTTTGACGACGTGGTGTCCACGGTAATTTACCTGGATGATTTATCGGACCAGCAGGCGTTCGATCAGGTCTACGCCGAATATTTTGGCGCGGTCAAGCCCGCGGCAACAACCGTTCAGCAAATCGCGCCCACCGAACGTAAAGCCGACAACGAGGGCCACTTTCCCGGGCTCGAGCAAGTTTCACTCATCGCGGTGAGAAGTCACAAAAAATAGCGAGCAATTTGAGGACAAAAATTCTTCGTACGTCTTGAGGGGCACCGTGAAGAAGATTACGCTTACCGCCATTCTGCTTTTGGTTTTCGCCTGCGCTTCCGCATGGGCGCAAGTCGATACTGCAACCGTGACCGGCACGGTCCAGGACACGACGGGGGCGGTACTCCCCAACGTCACCGTGACCGCAACTGAAATGGACACTGGCGTCAAGACCGCGGCCAAAACAGCGGCTGACGGCCATTACGTGATCACCCCGTTGAAGATTGGAAAGTACTCCGTTTCCGCCGAGGCGACCGGGTTCCAGACTGAAACGCGGCAAAACATTGTGCTCGATGTCCAGCAAAATCAGCGCCTGGATTTTCAATTACACGTGGGCTCGGTCTCTCAAACTGCGGAAGTCACCAGCGGCGCTCAAATCCTGGAGACGGAAACCGCGACCTTGGGCGATGTGGTTGCCGCCCAGCAAATGGAGGAGTTGCCCCTGAATGGCCGCCGCTACACCGACCTTGCGTCACTGACCGCGGGCGTGTCCAAAGTTACAGAAGGCCCGGTGAACGGCGGCAACACGCCGACTAACGGCAATGCCGGCGGAAGCTTCGCGGTAAATGGGACGCGCGGTGATCAGAACGACTTTATTCTCGACGGAGTTGACAACGTCTCGAATGACAACGCGGATGTTGCCATATTGAGCAGCGTTGATGCGATTGCCGAATTCAAAATTCAGACATCGAACTACTCTCCGGAATTTGGGCGCGGAGGCGGCGCGGTTATCAACGCGAGCACGAAATCAGGCACCAACAATCTGCACGGAGAAGTTTGGGAGTTCCTGCGCAATCAGGCATTCGATGCGCGCGGATATTTTGAACAACCCGATTCGCCAAAGGCACCCTACAAACAAAATCAGTTTGGAGCAACGCTGGGCGGCCCGATTAAGAGAGACAAGGCATTTTTCTTTGTCGATTACGAAGGGACGCGGATTCATTCTGCACAGACGGACTTTGCCAGCGTGCCTATAGCCGGCGAAAGCACTGGAGATTTCAGCACCATTCTGGGCAAGGTCTCATCGGGCACTGATTTAGACGGCAGGCCGATTTATCCCAATGAGATTTATGACCCGGGACCTGCGGGATGCAACACTCCTGGGCACCCGGCTTGCCCGAGCCCTCGAACGGGATTTGGATTCGACCCGACTACGGGTTTTCCGATTCCAGGCCAAGCGAACATCATTCCCGCTAATCGCATAAATAGCTTGGGACTGAATTACGCCGCTCTGTATCCCGCGGCGAACTTGCCGGGGACAGCAAACAACTACACCGTGAACGCACCAGGTCGCGACACCATTAATCAGATGGACGCCCGAGCAGATGAAAATGTCACGGCTAAGATGCAGCTTTTCCAAAGATTCTCATTAGTTCACGACAATCGCTTTCAGGCCCCGGTGTTTCCGGGATTGGCCGATGGTGGACACTTCAATACCGGCAATCGCCCTCTGAACTCTGAGGGCGTGGTGCTCGGCCTGACAGACACCGTAAACCCCGACATCGTGAATGCGCTGCGTGTTGGATTCAACCGCGTTCATTACATCTCCAACGTTCCTGCGTACGGGCAGCATTACCCGCCAACTGGTCTGCAAACGCCCGGCGTTCCCAATAACGCTTTGATTAACGGACTGACATGGTTTGCACCTAACGGATATCGCGGTCTAGGCGAACCACTTTTCACGCCGACCCGCAGTACCAGCCAGGATATCCAACTGAACGACACTCTCAGCTACGTGCATGGGAAGCATTTGATTAAACTTGGTCCGCAGTTCCGCTTTGATCAATTCAATCTTCTGCAGATCGGCCAGCCACGCGGCAATCTTTCCTTCAGCGGCCAATTTACGTCGTCTGCAGGCTTGACAGGAGATGGCACCGGTAACGGTCTGGCCGACATGCTTTTGGGTCTGCCGGTGAGCTCGACTATTTCGACGGTTACATACTTCGGCAATCGCCAACACACTTATGGAGCGTTCATTCAGGACGATTACAAGGCAACCTCCAAGCTGACCTTCGACCTTGGCCTTAGGTACGACTACGCGACTCCGCTCTACGAGGCCCATAATCGGGAAAGCAATTTCGATTACACGAAGGGAATCCTGGTCACCGATGGTACTCCAGGTTATCCGAAGCATTTGGCTACGGCCCGCAAAGATAACTTCGCTCCACGGGTCGGCTTAGCCTACAGCCCATTTGTATCCAAGCCGCTAGTCGTTCGCGCAGGATTCGGAAGATTCTTCGCGTTCTACGAAATCCGCACCGGCGATCCCCTGCAGATTAATTACAACTTGCCATTTTTCTTCGAGCCCACGTTTGACAGCGACGGAGTAACGCCTTCGCCGGTTAACCTGACGACCGGATTCACAGGTCTCATAGATCCCAGCAATGCGCAATTTGCGGGGGTGACCAGCCAGGACTTTAATCCCAACACCCCGGTTTATGACCAGTGGAACGTGGATCTTGAATACCAATTACCCGGTCAAATTTTGATTAGCCCAGCTTACGTTGGAACCAAAGGCACTCACCTTCAGGTGCTGCGCGACCTTAATCAGATACCCACTCCTCAATCCAGCTTCAATCCGACGTCGGCGCCCTTCTGCGATCCGATAGGCCCTGTTTCAAATGGTGTATGCCGGTTTTCAACGTTCACGTCAATTCAAAATCGCGGGAATTCCACCTATCATGCCTTTCAATTGAAGGCGGAAAAACGGACAAGCCACGGTCTTTACTTCCTGAGTGCGTTTACGCTGGGCAAGGCCATCAACGACCAGCCTGAAATCTGCTGCAATTCTCCGTGGCCGCAAGATAGCTACAACATCCGGGCCGAAAAGGGACTGGCAGACTTCGACAACCGCAAACGCTGGGTGAACAGCGTTGATTACGAACTGCCTGTGGGAAAGGGACGGTCATTTTTAAACCAAGGCGGAGTGGTTGATGCGATTCTCGGTGGATGGCACGTGGGAGGCATTATCACATTTCGATCAGGGTTCCCATTCTCACCACAGATCGACTTTGACCCAAGTAATACGGGCTCTCCCGGGCTGCAGCGCTCCAATCAGATTGGCAACGGACATCTTGCTCACCCGAGCCCCAACCTGTGGTTCAACATCAATGACTTCCCCGCTCCTAACTGTCCGAACGGCTGTTTCGGAAATGCCGGGAAGAACATTCTGGAAGGGCCGGGTGAGAAGACCGCAGACTTATCGCTGCGCAAAATCTTCAACATCACCGAGGATAAGAATTTGGAATTTCGTGCCGAGTTCTTCAATGCTTTCAACCATCCCGTGTTTCAGCAGCCTGATCCTTTCATTACGGATGGACCCGGTGCGGCTGGGGTCATCACGGACATAGTCATACCTCAACGACAGGTTCAATTTGCTCTTAAGTTGCATTTCTAGTCTGAAAGCAGGAGCGAACTTTAGATGAGACGCAGAGATTTTCTGAAGACTAGCGCTGCATTGGCGGCCGCCGCCGAATTAACGGGCACAAAAGCCCACGCGTTCGTACCCGCTCATAACTGGGGCAAGTACGATTTTGGCTCCGGCCCGCCGGTGACAGATCGTCTGAATCAAGGGCCATTCCCGCAGTATCCGCCAGACGCAGTTATTCCCACGGATGAAGTGGTCATGACGACGACTCCCTCCGAAGACGTGGTTCCCAACTACGGCAAGGGATTGGTCACTTACATCACTGCGGACATGGGCACGGAGGAAATCAAGTCCGATAATATTCCGCAAGCGATTGAGGACCTGGTTCGATTTCCTTTAGGACAACAACTTTACGTGCGCCCCACTTGGCGCGAGATCCAGCCGCAACCGGGCCGTTTGCAATTTCCGGATTATCTGAAGCAGGTTTTTGATCTCTCAAAAAAGTATGACAAGCGCGTCGGCCTGCGCGTTCAAATGAGCGCTCCGGATTATTGGCACGCGCCGGCGCTGCCGCAATTTGTCCTGGATAAAGTGCCGATGGTCGATTTGGTCATGGACCCGCACGAATCTGCTGCGGAAGGAGCGCGGTTTCTGAAGAACCCTTACTCTCGGTCGCAACCGCGCTTTGATAATCCTTTCTTTCAACAGTCGTTCAAAGAACTGGTTGAGCACCTGGCAGCAGAATTTAACGGTAACCCTTCGATCGAATTCATCGACACATTTCTGTATGGCTTCTGGGGCGAAGGCCACACCTGGCCTTTCCGCAATACTCCTTTCCCCGATTATCAGACGGCTGAGCGGACACTGATTCAG
>DATNAF010000395.1:0-5764 GCA_035572845.1 Terriglobales bacterium | reverse complement strand
TGTGGGCGCCGGAATCGTGGGCGCCGCTTGCGCATATGAATGCGTCCAGCGCGGGATGCGGGTTGCCGTGGTCGACCGCGACGTGATCGGAGGAGGCGCAACCGGAGCTGCGATGGGTCACATTGTTGTAATGGACGACTCGGATGCGCAGTTTGCGTTGACGCGATACTCGCAAACTTTGTGGCATGAGTTACGTCCAGAACTTCCCCCGGAAGTCGAATACGACCAGTGCGGCACGATCTGGGTAGCGGCTGACGAAACTGAAATGACGGAGGTATTGCGCAAGCGGGCCTATTACACGCGTAGCGCGGTTCCCGTCGAACTCTTGAGCTCTTCAGACCTCGAGCGATTAGAGCCCAACCTGCGCAAGGGAATGGCGGGTGGCCTGCTCGTTCCGCAGGATGGCGTACTGTACCCGCCCTGCGCCACGCGCTTTTTAATTGATCGTGCGGTCGTGAAAGGCGCAGTCCTGCACGCCGGCGCTACCGTGTCGAGAATCGGCAATGGAAAGGTCCAGCTTTCAGATTCAACGAGTTTGTCTGCGGCCATGATTGTGAATGCAGCAGGCGCCTGGTCTCCGGCGCTGACATCTGGAATCGATGTGAAGAAGCGTAAAGGGCATCTCGTAATCACCGACCGCTACCCGGGATTTATCCGCCATCAATTGATTGAGCTTGGATATCTGAAAAGCGCTCACGCAGTCAGCTCTGATTCAGTTGCTTTCAATGTGCAGCCACGCAAGAACGGACAAATGTTGATTGGCTCATCACGCCAATTCGGCGCCGAACACAAGGAAGTTGATCCGGAAATTATGCGGCGCATGTTGCACCGAGCTCAGGAGTATTTACCGGCACTCGCCGACACGTCAGCAATTCGCGCGTGGACTGGATTTCGTGCCGCCACGCCAGACAAGCTCCCGTTGATCGGAGCCTGGCCGGCGGATCCGTCCATTTACCTGGCTACGGGGCACGAGGGTTTAGGGATTGCTTCTTCGCTGGCCACTGCCAGATTGCTCGCTGATCAGCTCACGGGCCGGAGCAGCGCAATCGCCATTGAACCGTATTTGCCCTCGCGTATAGCGAGCCTGGAGCACGCAAATGCCTGAGGAAATCACGTTGAGCGTGAATGGCCAAAGCGTGCGAATGCCGCCGGGAGCGACTGTTGCCGCCGCGATCGCAACCGCCTCCGCTTATTGCCGGCGTTCAGTAACTGGGGAGCGGCGCAGCGTGCTTTGCGGAATGGGAGTTTGCTTTGAGTGCCGCGTAGAGATCGACGGCAGGCCGCATCAGCGTAGCTGCCAGATTGTCTGCTCGCCTGGCATGCGGGTGAGTACTGAGGGGCAAAGCGGATAACTAGGGGATCAGTACAGCCCATGAGGACCACGGAAAAACAATTCGACGTGCTCGTAGTCGGTGGGGGACCGGCCGGTTTGGCCGCTGCCTCGTCTGCGGCCGAGCATGGAGTTCGCGTCGGCCTCATCGATGACAACCCGGCTCTCGGCGGCCAGATTTGGCGGAAGGGGATTACTGGTGCATACCCCGAAGCTGAAAATTGGATCAGGAAATTGCGATCGGCCAAAGTTGAACTTTTTTGTGGCGCACGCGTATTCGATTGTCCCTCGCCGAATTTGTTACTCGCAGAAATGAAGGAGGACCTGCTCGAACTGCGATATCAAAAGCTGGTGCTCGCGACCGGAGCACGAGAGCGCTTCTTGCCATTTCCCGGATGGACACTTCGTAATGTCATGGGAGCGGGCGGGCTCCAGGCGTTAGTTAAGTCCGGGTATTCGATTGCTGGAAAAAAAGTTCTACTTGCCGGCACCGGGCCTTTATTACTGGCAGTGGCCGCGTATTTGCGCGCGCATGGCGCGGAGCTTGTGATGATCTGCGAACAAACATCGTTCTGGCAGCTGACGAAATTCGGTGCCTATCTTCTTAAACATCGCGGCAAGATTGCGCAAGCAAGGGCGCTACGCAAGGATTTGGCCGGGGTGCCGTTCGTCACGAGTTCGTGGCCGGTGGCCGCGGAAGGAAATGAAGTATTGAAAGCAGTTGTGATTTCCCGAGGCGGTAAGGTCGAAAAGATTGCCTGTGATTTTCTGGCCTGCGGATTTCATCTCGTGCCTAACACTGAACTTGCCGCGCTCCTCGGATGTCGGCTGCGGAAAGGCTTCGTGGAAGTCGATCCCGATCAGCAAACCTCCCAAGCGGGCATTTTCTGTGCGGGAGAACCAACTGGAATCGGCGGAGTCGAACTCTCGGTTATCGAGGGACAAGTCGCAGGTCATGCGGCGGCTGGGCATGAAGATATTGCCAGCAATTTCTTTCCGCTCAGGCAGAAGTTGCAGAAATTTGCCGATGCCCTTGATCGAACTTTCACGCTTCGCCGTGAACTGCGAGAGCTCGCGGCTGCAGAAACCATCATCTGCCGCTGTGAAGATGTAACCTATGGCCGGCTAAAACTGCAAACATCATGGCGAGCAGCGAAACTGCAGACCCGTTGTGGCATGGGGCCGTGCCAAGGGCGGGTGTGCGGGCCACAAACCGAGTTTCTTTTTGGTTGGGCGCCGGATTCTGTTCGCCCACCGATTTTCCCCGCCAGAGTGGAAAGTTTTGGCGCCATGCTGCGCGAAGTTAAGCCCGAGTACTGCGAAATGCGAGGACAGCAATGAACTGGAACGGCGTAATGCCTGCAATCACCACTTCTTTTGACGCCAACCTTGAAGTCGATCACGGATTTATGGCGAAGCACTGCCGTTGGCTCCTCGACAATGGATGCACCGGCATCGTGACGCTCGGCTCTCTTGGCGAGGGCGCAACTTTGTCGTTTGCAGAGAAAGTACAGATACTCAAAAACTGTGTGGCCGCAGTGCGCGGGCGTGCCCCAGTGCTCGCTTCCGTCTCGGCGCTTTCAACGTCTGAAGCGGTTGCGCTTGCCAAAGAGGCCGCCGACGCGGGATGTGATGGGTTAATGGTCCTGCCGCCTTACGTGTATCAGGGCGACTGGCGCGAAATGAAAACTCACGTAGCTGCAGTGCTCCGCGCCACCCCGCTGGCCTGCATTTTGTACAACAATCCTGTAGCTTACGGCACCGATTTTTTGCCCGAGCAGATTCAGGAACTGGCGGAAGAGCATCCGAATTTAGAATCAGTGAAGGAATCGAGCACAGATGCCCGGCGCGTCAGCGCCATCCGCGCTCTGGTCGGTGATCGACTTGAAATTTCCGTTGGTGTGGATGATGCAATCATCGAAGGAATTGGCGTAGGAGCAAAAGGGTGGATCGCCGGACTTGCCAATGCGTTGCCACGCGAGTCGGTCGAGCTTTTCGACTACGCGATCAATTGCGAACGCGAGAAGGCCTTCGATCTTTATCGTTGGTTCCTGCCTCTATTGCGAATGGATACAGTTCCTGAGTTTGTTCAACTGATTAAACTGGTCCAGATGGAAGTCGGGATGGGTAATCCTCGCGTACGGCCTCCGAGATTAGAATTGACTGGAGCCAAACTGGCAGAAACACAAAACACAATCAGACACGCATTGCGGACGCGGCCACAGGTCGCAAATGGTCAGACGGTCCCCGCAAAGTAATGGAGTCGGCTTTGAAATTAACTGGTAAATCAATTCTTGGCTTTGGCGATGGTTCGCCCACCTCTCTCACCTTCCGCGCGCACAATCCGAAAACTGAAGCGTTGCTCGAGCCACCATACTTTTCGGCAAACGCTGAAGAAGTTGATCGTGCCGTGCGTTTGGCGCATGAGGCGTTTGCGAGCTACTCACGTATTTCCGGCAAACAAAGAGGGAAGCTTCTACGCCAGATCGCCACCAATATTGAGGCGATTGCCAGTGAAGTCATCGAGCGCGCCGAACTTGAGACCGCTTTGCCTAGGGCGCGTTTGCAATCAGAGACGGCGCGTACCTGTAGCCAACTCCGCCTTTTCGCAGAGGTCGCCGAAGAAACTTCGTGGGTGATGGCCCGGATTGATCGCGCCGATCCCGAGCGCAAACCGCTCCCCAAGCCTGACATTCGCTCCATGCTGCGGCCGCTGGGCCCCGTCGTCGTATTTGGCGCCAGTAATTTTCCACTTGCATTCTCGGTGGCGGGAGGAGACACGGCCTCGGCGCTGGCCGCGGGTAATACAGTTGTCGTTAAGGCGCATCCTGCGCACCCGGGGACTAGCGAGCTGGTTGGAGAGGCCGTACGCCAGGCAGTGCGCGAGTGTGGGTTGCCGGAGGGAGTGTTCTCTTTACTCTTCGATAAGGGCAACGACGTTGGAACTGCGTTAGTGCAGCACCCGCTCGTAAAAGCTGCAGGCTTCACCGGATCGCGCCAGGGTGGCATCGCTTTGATGAGACTGGCATCGAGTCGTCCGGAGCCAATTCCGTTTTATGCCGAAATGAGCAGCACGAATCCGGTATTTATTCTGCCCGGAGCCCTGCGGCACAACAGCGAGAAAATCGCTGCCGGACTTCACGTTTCGTTTACCGTGGGCGCCGGTCAGTTTTGCACCAAGCCAGGAATGGTTTTCCTGCCCGAAGGTGCGGACGCGGTGCGAATACGGGAACGTTTGCAGGACCCGGTAAAACAGACCGCAGGCTTTCATCTGCTGACTCAAGTGATCCGATCTTCTTACGAAAGTGGAATTAAGAGTCGCAGAAATAAATCGAATCTCAAGCTGGTGGCTGAGGCAGCGGCGTCGCAAAATGGCGAGCCGGCAGTTACTGCCGTGCTCTTCGAAACCGACGCGCAATCCTTTCTTAAAGACCCGGAACTCTCGGCCGAGATTTTTGGTCCCTCAACCTTACTCGTGCGTCACTCCCGCCGCGAAGAAGTTCTCGAAATCGCCCGCCAGTTGGAAGGGCACTTGACTGCAACTATTCACGGCACCGAAGAAGACCTCCGTGATTTCGCTGATCTCATCGCCATTTTGGAAGATAAAGTAGGCCGCTTAATTGTTAACGGGTTTCCAACCGGCGTGGAGGTCTCTCATGCCATGGTGCACGGCGGGCCGTTTCCCGCGACCTCTGATGGCCGTTCCACGTCTGTAGGAACACAGGCCATCTTTCGTTTCTCAAGGCCGGTCTGCTTTCAGGGATTTCCTGACTCAGCCTTGCCGGATGAACTGAAGGACGGAAATCCGCTGGGAATCTGGCGCATGATCGATGGAGAGATGACCAGAGAGCCGGTGGTCCATCACCAACGGATCGAAGTAGCGAGTTAGCGCCCTCGTCTTATTGAGGCTTCGTATCCAGGTCAATGATCTCTTCAATGGCGTGGCGGCAAACTGCGCAGAACTGATTCCCAGTAATCATGATGCATTGCTGCTCAGGCCGGTAGTAACCGTTGGTCTCATACATTGCTCCCTCGAAGGCCCCGACTTTATTAGCGTAAGGTCCGCTGGCCAGGCAATGCTCGGCTTTTTCGCGCCCAGTGCGTCGCGCCTCTTCAATTTCGGCCGCAGAACGATTCTGAGCGCGCATCTGTTCTACCAACTTTCGCGAATCTCGCTGGCTATCTTCATAGCAGTCTTTCGGCCAGGGTGTGGGAATTGGAGTCCCATTTTCCACCAGCGATTGCCATTTCACGTGGCGCGGATCGAGCAGCGCCGTGATGTTTGGCTCCCAAGGTTCTACTCGTGTATTGGCCGGTGAGTATGCCACGTCGGCGTTGAAGTAGTACTCATCACCGAGATCGGCAATATGGTGACCGAATTCGTGAACAAAGACCTGAATGGCGCTCGGGTAGTCGATACTCACAGTTGCATAA
>DATNAF010000394.1:0-3533 GCA_035572845.1 Terriglobales bacterium | reverse complement strand
CCTGCTGCGTAATCTCTTGCCAAAATTCGGAGTCGAGGTCACGCAGGTGGACCAGTGCGATCCCAACGCCTTCGAAAGCGCTTTGCGGCCAAACACCCGGTTGGTGCTGGTCGAGTCTCCAAGCAATCCCACCATGACTCTCACCGATCTGCGCGCTGTGGCCGACATTGCACGAGCGCACGGCGTAACCACGCTGATGGACAACACCTTCGCGAGTCCGCTGAATCAGCGGCCCATCGATCTGGGAATCGATCTGGTCTTTCATAGCGCGACCAAGTACTTCGGCGGGCACTCGGACCTGATCGCCGGCGCAGTAATGGGCAGCAAGGAGTGGATCGACAAGATCTGGAACCATCATGTGATGATCGGCGCGGCACTGGGCCCGTTTGACGCGTGGCTCTTGCTCCGCGGAATTCGTACGCTGCCGCTGCGGATGCGCCAGCACAACGAAAATGCCATGGCACTCGCTCAGTTCCTGGAGAGCCAGCGAGGAGTCATGGCAGTCCACTATCCTGGTTTGCGCAGTCATCCGCAGCATGAATTGGCAAAGCGCCAGATGGCCGGCTTCGGCGGCATGGTGAGCGTGGAATTAAAAGGCGGATTCGACGCCGCCAATCGCGTGCTCTCCCGCTTGCAGCTTCCTTCGCGGGCCGCCAGCCTGGGCGGAGTCGAGTCCCTGATCGTTCATCCGGCGTCAAACTTCCTGCATTACATGACGCTGGAAGAGGCCGCCAAGATCGGCATCGCCCCCGGCCTGCTGCGCATCTCGGTGGGCCTCGAAGGCAAAGAGGACTTGATCGCTGATTTCGAGCAGGCTCTAAGTTTTTAGTCTTCAACCAGAGCGCTTGAGCACCCTGCGCTTCTATCAGTGTTGTGAAGCGGGACAACAGAAAATAGCCGGCTGGCTGATTGTTGCCCTATGCGAGGCTTCTTGCCTGCGCGGCGCGCCTCCAGAATGGATCCCATCGTGGCGTGCTGAGGTATGAATAAACTCCTCCTCTGAATTGTTCGATACGAGTGGACCTTCGGTGGTATGGTCCGCTGGCAACGTGTTCTCGCGTTCTTTGCAACCATTTCTCAACTTCCTGCAACCAACCTACCGAATCCAGAGACTCTGGTTGGCTCTGGATTCAACCTCCGGATCATCTCCAAACTGGCCACCCTTCTTCGCCTGGAGGCAACATGAAGCGCGGATTTCCCGAATTGGTTCTGCTGTTGTTCCTTCCTGCCATTCTCTATGCCCAGCAGCCTCAAATGCATCTGCAAAACAGGGCCGCACCAGAAAGCGATTTTGTGACCCTCGCGGGAAATGTACATCCTCTGGCGCGAGCGGAATTTGATCGGGGAGTTGCTCCCGATTCGCTACCGCAGCGGCGAATGGTGCTGATGTTGCAGCGCACTCCGCAGAAGGAAGCTCAGCTGCGAAAGCTTCTAGAAGCACAGCAGACCAGGTCTTCCAGCGAGTATCACAAGTGGCTTTCGCCTGAGGAATTCGGCAAGCAATTCGGCCCCAGTGATATGGACCTGCAGCGCGTAACTTCCTGGCTGAAGGGAAACGGGTTTCAGATCACCCGCGTAGCAAACGGGCGCGGCTTTGTTGAATTCTCTGGAAATGCCGGAGAAGTGCGGCAGGCATTCCGCACCGAAATCCACCGTTACGTGGTGAATGGACAGCAGCATTGGGCCAATGACCGCGACCCACAAATTCCCGCAAATCTGGCGCCGTTGGTGAAGGGGATTCTTTCACTGCATGACTTTCCTCGCAAACCCATGAGCCGAGTGATGGGAAGCGTCCTGCGTTCGCGAGAGACCGGAGCCATCACTCCCCTGTTTACCTTCAAACCTCCGAGGACCCCGACATTGTTTGGCATCGGCCCCGCAGACCTCGCCACTATCTACAATCTTGGCAGCGGATTTGACGGAACGGGTGAGACCATCGGCATCGTGGCCGAAAGCAATATCAATAGTTCCGACATAGACAACTTTCGGGCATTGTTTAACCTTCCGATGAACCATCCGCAAGTGATTCTGGATGGACCCGACCCCGGCTTGATTCCTGGAGTGGAAACCGAAGCCGTGGCCGACCTGGAATGGTCTGGCGCGGTGGCCAGGAATGCGAAACTCGACCTGGTGGTCTCGTCCGCAACCGAGACCACAGCAGGCGTCGATTTGTCTGCCTTGTACCTTGTCGACAACGACCTGGCAGACGTAATCAGCGAGAGTTTTGGCGATTGCGAAGCAATCTTAGGACCGGTGAATGTCTTCTACAACAGCTTATGGCAGCAGGCAGCGGCGCAAGGCATTACGGCCGTGGTCTCCTCCGGCGATAACGGTTCTGCCGGCTGCGACTTTCCCGAATTCCCTACGGCATTTCTTGGATTGGCGGTGAACGGCACGGCTTCTACTCCTTTCAACGTGGCAGTCGGCGGTACCGACTTCGACGACTCCAATCCGCTGGCCTACTTTCGTTCGACCAATGATCCCAATACCGGCGGCTCCGCGATGTCCTACATTCCGGAAAAGACCTGGAACGATTCCTGTGCTGCCACCATGTCCGCGCCCGCAAGCTGTACCAACGATGAGATAAACCATTTCAACGCCGGAGGCAGCGGAGGCCCCAGCAGCTTGTATCCAAAACCCGTATGGCAGGTTGGGCTTGGGAATCCCAATGATCCCATGCGGGACATTCCCGATGTTTCGCTTTTCGCCGGCGATGGAGAAAGCCGCAGCTTCTATCTGGTATGCGAGGCCGATTTCGACATCAACAACGCGCAGTGCGACCTGAACACCACGAATCCGGAAATGCTGGGAGTGGGCGGAACGTCGATCTCCGCCCAGGTATTCGCAGGCGTGATGGCATTGGTCGACCAATCCCAGAATGGGCATCGGCAAGGCAACGCCAACTACATGCTCTATAACCTGGCGAAGAGCAAGAACCCTGCCGGCTGCAATTCCAGCATGTTGGCCGCGCCGAATACCTGCATCTTTTACGACATCACCAAAGGGAACAATTCGGTCGCGTGCGATGCCGGCAGCCCAAATTGCTCGGGCATTGGAACCGATTCGGGCATTCTGGTGGATCCGAACAATCCGGGATCCCCGGCATGGAATGCCGCTTCAGGCTTCGATTTGTCCACCGGTCTGGGCTCGGTCAACATTCAGAATTTGCTGGCGAATTGGCCAGGTTTGACCGCCACGTCCACTACGCTCACCGCTTCACCCACAGCCATCACTCACGGCCAGCCCGTAACTATAGACATTACGGTTTCGGGATCGGGGGCAACTCCCACCGGAGACGTGTCATTGATCGGTGCTTTCAGCACGCCTTCTGCGCACACTGAAGGCATGGGATCATTCAGCCTGGATGGGAACGGAAGGGTAGTCTCTCAAACGACCACATCGCTCGCGGGTGGCAGCTACCTGCTGACAGCTCACTATGGCGGAGATGGCGCCTTTGCACAGAGTGATTCAACCCCTCCCATCAACATCAAGGTGGATCCCGAAACCAGCAAGACATCAGTCACACTGGTGAC
>DATNAF010000393.1:0-3033 GCA_035572845.1 Terriglobales bacterium | reverse complement strand
CTTTTCACCGCGGGGGCGCGCGATATCGCTGAAAAGCGGGCCGTCTATTCCTCCTTGGCTGAAACCAGCACGGCCGCCGAGCACGCAATTTCGGCTGCGTACCAGATCGCTGGATCGCCAGCGGGTCTAGCCATACTGGCGTTGGGAAGGCTCGGCACCCGCGAGTTTGATCTCCTTTCCGACGCTGATTTGTTATTTGTTTGCGATGGATCTGAGAATCGCGAAGCGCTGACCAAGTCCGCCGAGCAAATCATGCAGGCGCTTGCCGCTTACACCCAGGAAGGCATGGTCTTTGCCGTGGATGCGCGGTTGCGTCCACGCGGCGCTGAGGGGGACCTAGTGGTCACGCCGGCGCAGCTGAAATCTTATTTCGCCAGTGAAGCCCAGCCTTGGGAGGCGCTCACTTACACCAAGCTGCGATTGATTGTAGGTAGCGCGGAAATCGGGAAGCATGCGGCGCAGGTATCGGAAACCTTATTCCAGAGATTTGCTGCGGACAATGGCTTTCCTCAAGCGGTCCGCCAAATGCGAACCAAACTGCAGAATGCCACTGCACCCGCGAAAAGTATTCGTACCTTCGCCGGCGGACTCTATGACATCGATTTTCTTTCGAGTTTCTTATTGGTGAAAAACGAGATCCGCCCAAAGACTGGGACCTTGCGCGATCGCCTTTGGCGCTGTTCATCCAAAAGTGTGTTAGAGAAGCGCGATGCCGCGCTCCTCGATCACGCCGCCGAACTTTGCCGCACCGTCGAGCACGTTCTGCGTCTGGTAACCGGCAGAAACGGCCGCTGGCTGCCCTCCGCCGAACACGCCCGCGGAGCCGTAGAAAAACTCGCCTCGCAAATTCTCCGCCGCGAATTTTCGGAAGGCCTGGAGCAGGAGTTGCTGCGCACGTTCGCAGAAGTGCGAAGCATCTATGATCGGGTGGTTGTCTAAAATCCTTGGATGTCGATGCACAACGAATAGTTTTCAGGCAACTCCTTAACCCTGTCATCCTGAGCGAAGTGGATGGATTCGCGAGTAGCGAATCAATCCACGCAGTCGAAGGACCCCGTGCTTGCCTGACGTGGCACAGACCCGAAAGGGAATTCTCTGCGAAGTTGAAATGTTCGTTCGGGCACGCCATCTCTTCCCACCATTTATAATTCTCAGTTCTCATTCATCGGAGGAGTTGATGGCAGATTCATACAACGGCGTGCCAGTCCCGCGTGACGGCGGCCGCATCGCCTACCAAAACGGCAAAATCCGCGTTCCCGACAATCCCATCATCCCGTTCATCGAGGGTGACGGCACTGGACGCGATATCTGGAAAGCGTCGGTACGTGTGTTCGATGGCGCCGTGCAGAAGGCTTACAACGGCAAACGCCGCGTGGTCTGGTATGAAATCTTTGCCGGAGAGAAAGCCAAAGCCAAATTCAACGACTGGCTTCCGCAAGAATCCGTCGATGCCATCCGCGAATTTCGTGTGGCCATCAAAGGCCCGCTCACAACTCCAGTTGGCGGCGGCATTCGTTCCTTAAACGTGACCCTGCGCCAGGTGCTCGATCTTTACGCCTGCATTCGTCCGGTGAAGTATTACAAAGGGACGCCATCGCCGGTGAAAAATCCCGAGCGCATGAATATTGTGATCTTCCGCGAAAACACGGAAGACGTTTACGCCGGCGTCGAATGGGAGCAGGGAACTCCTGAAGCCGCAAAGTTGATCGACTTCCTCAACAAAGAAATGCTGAAGGGCGGCAAGAAACAGGTGCGCACCGATTCCGGTATCGGCATCAAGCCGATCTCGATTTTTGCCACCAAGCGCCTGGTACGCATGGCCATCCAGCACGCGCTCGAAAATGGATTGAAGACCGTCACCCTGGTCCACAAAGGCAATATTCAGAAATTTACCGAAGGCGCATTCCGCAAATGGGGATACGAGCTGGCGACTGAAGAATTCCGCGACAAGGTTGTCACCGAACGCGAAAGCTGGATCATCGACAACAAAGATAAGAACCCGAAATTATCAGCCGAAGAAAATGCAGCGCTGGTTGAACCAGGTCTCGAGTATGCTCCGCCAGAGTTCGGCAAATCAGTGGCTCAGGAAGTACGGACCGTGCTCGACAGTATTTATTCAAGCCACGGCCATGGCGTCTGGAAAAAGAAATTGATGATCAACGACCGCATCGCCGATTCGATTTTCCAGCAGGTGGTCACCCGAGCGGACGAATACTCCGTGCTGGCCACCCCTAATCTCAACGGCGATTACATTTCTGACGCATGCGCGGCGCAGGTTGGCGGACTGGGCATCGCTCCCGGCGCGAATATCGGTGACGGCTATGCAGTCTTCGAAGCCACCCACGGCACTGCTCCAAAGTACGCCGACAAAGATGTCATTAATCCGGGCTCGGTCATGCTCTCCGGCGTAATGATGTTCCGTTACATGGGATGGAACGAAGCCGCCGACCTCATCGAAAGCGGCCTTGAACGCACGATCGAACAGAAAAAAGTGACATACGATTTCGAGCGCCTTATGCCGGGCGCAACCAAAGTGAGCACCAGTAAATTCGCCGACAGCATTATCGAAAACATGGCTGCAGCTTTAACCACAGCGTAAAGCTTTTAACCGCAGAGATCGCAGAGGTTTCGCAGAGAACGCAAAGACAAGCAATTACTTCGAAATGCTTCAGGGATTTTCTTTGCGATCTCTGGCTCCTCTCCGCGCTCTCTGCGGTTAAAAGCTCTTCATCTTTCTGAAAAGGAAAATTCATGCGTAAGAAAGTAAGCATCGTAGGTTCCGGAAACGTCGGCGCCACCGCCGCCCATTGGATCGCCTCAAAAGAACTCGCTGACGTCGTTCTGATCGACATCATTGAAGGCGTGCCGCAAGGCAAAGCCCTCGACCTGCTTGAGGCCATGCCGATCGAGAAGCGCGATTCCTACATTCTCGGCACCAACGATTACGCCGACACCGCCAACTCCGACATCGTCGTTATCACCGCCGGAATTCCGCGCAAGCCCGGTATGAGCCGCGATGACTTGCTGAACACG
>DATNAF010000392.1:0-28200 GCA_035572845.1 Terriglobales bacterium | reverse complement strand
GCAGAATTCACATCGCGGTCTCAGCTGCTTCCTGGGCAGTTGTGGTCACCCGATCCGGCAGGAGCACGGTAATTCCCTCCAGCCGGTCAATCGCTTGGTTCGCTTGATCCAGACGTCGGTCCAGACCATCCACATCCAAGTCGGCGGGCGGGAGCGGCGGCACAAATGCTTGCGCCCGCTTGAACCCGGCCAGAGTTGTTGTCAAATAGATGCCTCGCCTGGAGCCCGGTAGTGTCCTAAAACTTCGTTCCTGACCGAATCGCGCGACCGCTTAGCGCCTGAGCACCGCATCCAGCTAACGACAGACGGATTCCACCTCTACCATCGCTGCGTTGAGGACATCTTTGCGGGACGCGCTGATTTCGCAGAGAGGATAAAGCTGTATGGAGATTACGGCCAGCATGACGCTGCTGGTCGCTATTCACCGCAGCCGATAATGGAAACCATAGTTCGTATTACAGGATGGCCGTCCCGATCCTCGCCATATAAATACCAGCTACGTGGAACGGCAAAACCTCACAATGCGCATGGCGATCCGGCGATTCACCCGCCTGACAAATGCCTTCTCAGAGAAGCTCGACAATCTGAAAGCGACCTGCGCTCTGCACTTCGCTTATTACAATCTTTGCCGGATACACAAAACGCTCCGAGTCACCCCAGCGAGTGGAAGCGGGGATTACCGATCACATATTCACGCTACGAGAACTGCTTTCGTAAGCCTTTGGATTACGTGTATGCTCCCACCATTCCAGGAAGGTTATGTCCAGTAAGCACATTCTCGTCTTTGCAGCAGACTCCTCGGTGAGACAGACAAAGAAGCTGATACTGGAATCCCTCGGCTTCAATGTAATTGCCGTTGGTTCATTACGCGAAGTTGAATTTGTAACGTCGCGAAGCGGCTTCGATCTTCTGATATTGAGCAGGATGCTTAGCACGGAAAACAAACGACAGGCATCAGTGACATTCCGCCAGAAGATGATCGGCGCGCCGATTCTGGAGATTTGCGATTACAAGCCTTGCGTTGACGATCCTGACTATGTGCTAGTCGGCAGCAGACCGGAAGACCTCGCAGACAAGGTGCGCGAAATCTTCCCGGATTCGCGCAAAATAACGTCAAAGCAGTTTTAGGACGCCACCTGGAGTCCCGCTTTGTTGCATATAATGAGGTTCCTTTAATAGTGAAGAAGAGGGCAATCTGCTCCAGCGTGGCCGCCGCTTCTCCTGCGGTCAGGGCGATGTTCTGAGGATTTCGCGGCATCTCCTGTCCAGCAGTCGCGCCAACACCTCGGCATCATTGGCTGCATCCACCGGATCGCGTGACAGCGCCGAACGGAGCGCATTTTTTAACCAGATGGAAGCACCCGGATCGCGGAAGATAGCGCCAATTCCTGGACGGTCCCAGTCGGGCGTGATCTTCTTGTCATCGTTGCTCATGCGCTCAATTCCCGTGATGATTTCTGATGGGATGACCAAGAGCGTCGCGGATCGCTTCTTTTGTGCAGCCGGCCCAGCACTTGTATTTGCGAGAATCGGCGACAGCAACCGCGAGATTGTCTCCGCTCTGGTCGCGGCCTTGTCGCGCGCAGGAGGGACAACGCATGAAGTAGTTGCGTCCGCTCCGCCGTTTCTTTCCGGTGATGTGTTCGAGGATCGAAAACTCGCGGCGGTTCGAGTTTCTACTTGAAAGATAAGGCAGTGCTGGAGCTCGCGTGGGACGGTCTCCTCCTTCAGAGAGTTTCAGGTCCGACACAAAGCGCGACATCTCGTCCTCCGTGATCCGTTTCAGCCGAGTGAGATAAGAGAGTTGAGCTTCCAGCGTATAGTCCGCGCCATAAAACCAGTACCGTTTTGCCACGCCGCGATGCACACCGAGAGGCCCCCGAATCGCATTGCCGAACTCCGTAATGGGAATTTCGTTTTGCTTGGGGAAGACCTCGATGCCATCTGCTAACCCCGTACTTGTTTCGGAATCATCAGACGCAGTGGGTGCTCCCTTCACCGGCACTTTCAACCGCCCCGCCACGCTGTGAATGTATAAACGGCAGTCTCGAGCCAAAAGCGGTTTGTCGCCGAAGATCCACAAATGTCCTCCACGCCGGGATTTCTCCAGCGCGGCATCCACTCCGTCTTGACGCAGCTCCCATTGCAGTTTCAGCAGATCTTCCAGTGCTTCGGCATAATCCGCATCGATTGCAACCCATTTACAGCGTTGGGTCATGGGGTTGATCGCGTATAGTCCAATGGTGGTCCGGCCTTCGAGATGTCTGCGGACGGTCTCCTTGGACAGTGATACCCCTCCCTTGGGGCGGTAATAATGAGAGTGGCCCTTTTGGGAACCTGGGGTAGGACACTGGACGGTGTAGGCCCCCCGGTTAACAAAGAGGTCGAAGTAACCAGACACAATCTCGTCTGTTGCCAAGATCGGGGATCGCATACTTCACCTTCCAGCGCCTTGGTACCCCAGCTCAGGGGCTCAGTCAAATTTCTTCGTGTCGCGTTCAAGCCGCGGCGCTTTGAAGACTTGCCTGCAAAAGCTCGGGTTGCTCTGCAAAACGCAACAGCTTGTATTCGCCGAGAAGTTGTGAGAACTCTTCTCGGGTGAGGTGATCGTCTGCACCGTCGAAGGAGAGCATGTAGAAGTGCTGACGCACCCGGTCATACACATAGATCGCTCCTGAGGCCGGGTCTTCGGGTGCCATCTGCAGCAACAGGATTGCCTTCGGCATTTGAATCCAGCGCGTTGCTACTGCTTCACCGATCGCCAGAAACACCTTGATCACGCGCTCAACATGAGGTTCGGGGTTGCCGATTTCCATGTCTTTCACACTCCACATGTAGTGGGTCCTAACATTTCCTCTGCTTGGTTCCATTTCTGTGTCCTTTCTGTCAAGCAACTGCGTTGAAACTCTGTTTCATACCTGCCTGAACGCTCTTACCACCGGTTCAACTCAACGACAAATCCTGCAACTGTGCGGAAAATCGACTTTCCGGATGAGATTCCGTTGTTGCCGGTCTGTACGCTGAAACTGACGAATAGCGGCTGAATCAAAAAAACTTTCGAGTCTCACGAAAGTCTCGAACTGCTTCGCCATGGCGTGGAATTCACGTGCCGAACAGGAGATGGGACGGAGATTGATCCGATGCTGGGAGAAATCTAATTTGGTATCGAATCAAGATTGAGATGCAAAGCATGCATGCGCGAACTCCGCACCCCAGCAGCCAATCACGCGCAGAGAATCTGGGAGACATCGCACAACCAGTCCAGGCTCTAGCGCTGGTTTGTCAGGCGCTCAATGGCCCTGACTGGTCGCTCATCGAACAGAATTGGGATAACTCCGAGGATGCAGCCATGGACAAGCCGGTCAGTGCAATCAGGCCCGGCTGGCGTGAGATTCGGTCCGGTACGAGCGCACCTTTAATTCCAGAGCCAAAGTGAAGACCGAGGTTTAAGTGCCGTGCAGTTATTCGGTAAGGCTTCTTATGCGGTGGGCCAGGCGCGGCGCATGGAATGAAGATCGGCAGTGCTCGACCTTGCAACGATCACAAGCCCCGTGTTTCGGCTCGCCAATACTGGACCCTTGGAACGAATTCATCATCACGGTTCAAGCGGCGACCCACATCGCAGGCGGCCTATCCAAATGGCCGTTCCATGGAAAGGGGGCGGGAGCTAAATGACTCTTTTCGCGGCAACAGGTAGCGATGCTTCCAGGGGATAGTCAGAAGCAAGCTGCCCAGATTGCAGGAGTTGCTGCCCTGGCGAGAGGTCAAAAGTAAGCCAATAACCGCGGTAAAGGCGCGCCAAAACCAATGAGCTGAAGCCGAGCGTAGTTGAAGTTGGCCCCAGAGTTGTCGATCCCAGCAAGCCGATAGGTCACATCTTCTCCGACGCGCAAGACGAGTACTACTTTCTGAGTCGGCTCTTGGAATGACGATATTTCAAGCGAGCGGATGAATCCTATGCGCGAAGGCGACATGGCGAGCATTATACGGACCCAAGCTCACGCTCACCACCATCGTGACGGCGCACCGTTCGAACACCGCGAAGAGTGCGGCACCCACACTTTGTGGTTTTCAGCGAAGGAGGCTGCGCCACACGTCCAAAAAGCGAGTTCCAAAGCGAAAGGGCTTGAGCCCCTGTGCCCAAGCCCCATGCTATTTCTCAATCTCTCCAAAGGGGGTCGCTCCCTGGTAGAAGCCCCTCTCACAAGAGACGAGAACTTGGTTTAACTAGCTAAGAAACACTGCCCAAATCCGTCTGGCCCGACGGAGAACCAAATGCCGATACCCAGATGACTGCGACACTCTGCTCCTCGCGCAAGACTCTGTTTGTGAAGGGATTCCTACTGCGTCACGACGAATAGCACGCCATCATTTTGAGAATAGATTCTTCCGCTGGAATCGAGCGAGACGGGTGTATAGGCCGCACCGATTACCAGGTTTTGGAATATTCTCTGCGCTGACGTTCCCCCCTGTTGAATGGCGTAAAGGTTGCCGTCTTCGCTGTTGGCGTAGACCACGCCATTGGCGTCCACCACAGGCGCATTGATGCACCACTCGAAACCGTTCAGATGGTCGCTCTTGCAACTGAGGGTGCCATCGGCATTGCGCGTACAACTCTGCGTATTGGTGTTCTGGAACCTCCATTCGGTGTTTAGGCTGGGATCAAGCTGCGTAACAAAATACGCCTCAGGTCCCATCAGGTCAGACGAGTCGCGAAAGTTCGGACACCACTCGGGATCTGAGCAATAGGTGCCAATATTCCCATAATGGTTATCCTTGACTACAACAGAGTAAGTGTTGTTATGAGGGTAAATCGCAGGAGTGATATCCCAGCCGAACGGGAACGAGTTGAGAAAGTCACCATTCGCGCTGAAGTGCATTAGGTGACCCTGCGAGCGGTTGTAACGGGTGTAAGCACCGTAGAGGATGGTGCCATCAGGGGCAATGGTGGGGCTTGAAGACGAACTATCGAGCACGCGAGCAGCGGGGGGCTCGTTCGTCTCCGGATCCACTCCAAACGGTGCTCCGGTACGGCAGCCGCCATTGGCGCTCGCCAAGCCGAAATTGCCGATAGGTTCGCTGACGCCGCAACCATCATTGAGGCGGTTGCGGAATGACGCGGCCCACTTTCCGGTCATGTTCGGATTCACCGCAAGCAGATATGCATGGCGATCGTCGAAATGGGACCTGCTGATGGTGTAGATGGTGCCATCAGGAGCGATGGCGGGAGCAACGTTCAGTGCGGCGCGCTGCGATCCGCAGTTCGTGCTCTTGGGCTGGGCATTGGGTTTTGGCGGCCAGGGAAGCTGCGCATTGGTGAAGCCCAGATAGCAGTGCCCCTTTGCCCCAGGCACCGGATCACCCTTGATCTGCGCCTGTGAGAGCAGAGTGCCGTAGCTTACCTTGGTGATGGAATCATCCGGAGTCCACTGCTAACGAATTGTAGATGCAGAAAGCCCCGACAAAAATTCGCTTGAGGGCGCAGCCTTAGTGGGAGAACTTTGCGGGTTCATTGACAAATGGACCACGGATTGTGCTTTGCCCTCGCATTTTCCTCGAGTACTTCTTGCTGGCTTACTTTTCCGAACACTGCTATCGAGATTGCTTTTCCAAAGATACATGGCAGCGTAGGCGCGCCATGGCCGCCAAGCCGCTGCTCGACGCTCGAGTTCGCGAGAGTTTGCTGCTCCTGAGGCACGCACAAGGCCGAGATCTCCCGCCGGAAAAGCATCGGGCTCGCCTAGCGCTCGCATTGCAATGTACTGCGCCGTCCATTCACCAATGCCAGGAATCTCACGTAGCCGATCGACAAAGTCGTCACGGTTAACTATTCCCTCAAAACTAATGCGACCTGTGTTCACCGCCTGCGCAAGCTTGCGAATCGTTTCAGCACGTGAATTGGTGACGCCGGCGCGCCTCAGGTCGGCTTCACCAAGAACTTCCGCCGCAGGAAAAAGATGAGTGAGTCCTGCTGACACGGAAATCGCCCGACCGAATGTGGTCACCACTCGGCCGGCAAGAGTGGTAGCTCCTTTTACGGTGATCTGCTGGCCAAGAATCGCGCGAGTGGCCAATTCAAAGCCGTTCCATGAACCCGGGACGCGCAGTCCCAGCGCTGCCCTCACCAGCTTCCCCAATGTGGGATCACCTCCCAAACAACGCGCGATCTCAATCGAATCACCGTTGAGATCGAACATTGCCCGTACGCGCTCAACAATAAAGAAGAGCGAACTTGGATTGGGAAAGTGAATGCGTACTTCTAGCGCGGAATTTCGCTCGTCAAGCGCGGCTTCCAACCAGCCATGCTCATTGTTAACTGAGATTGTCCGCCGATATTTTCCATTCTCGACGATTTCCACGCCTGGCGTTGCGCGCGGAGCGAGGAAGGCCAGCATTGCGTTCCAGTCATAAGGCGGACGGAAGCTTAGTCGGAAGTGATATTGGTTTTCCGGCAATGCGACGGCCTGCCGTGCCAGGCGGCGGATGTGACTTGGCGTTCGATGATATGTGTTCTGGATGGCGGCATTGAAGCGTCGTACGCACCCGAAGCCGGCGGCGAGCGCAATCTGATTCATTGGCAGATTGCTTTCATCGATCAGCTTCTTTGCGAAATGCAGGCGCCGGGTTTGTGCCATTGCGCTTGGTGTCGCCCCAACATGTCGAAGGAACAATCGGCGGAGGTGACGAGAGCCAATACCAAGCCGCTCAGCCAATGATTCAATTCCACCGTCGTCGAGTCCACTTTCGGCGATGAGGCGTAGCGCCCTCGAAACTGTGCTGGACGTACCCAGCCACGCTGGTGTTCCGGGAGCGGCTTCAGGACGGCATCGCAGGCATGGCCGGTATCCCGCTTCTTCGGCTGCGGCGGCGTTCGGGAAATAACGGACGTATCGGTCTTGGATCATCGGCACATTGCAACTTGGCCGACAGTAGATTTTCGTAGTGGTGGAAGCAACAAAGAACTTCCCGTCGAAACGCACGTCACGTGCACGCCGCGCGCGCTTGAATGCCTCCCAGTCAATCTTCATCCGCCGATTCTCAGCGACAGTTCATTTCCTTGCAAGTACTCGGTGCTCAGGGATTGGGTGGTCGCGTCCGAAAACGTCCGGATAGCGGGGAGGATATGTCCGCAAACGTCCAACCCGCGCTGAGGAGTCGGGATATGTTGGCGAATCGCGAGCGGCCCCGCTCTCGCGTACTCAACTCTAAGGAGCAGAACATGAATTTGAAGCGATGGAGATTCCTTTCGGCAATCATCGGAGTGGCAGTGCTCGCGACTACATCTGCGCTCGCGCAAACCCAGTACGAGGTAGTCTCTCTTCCCGCGCTGGGGGGAACGGCTGGGCAAGCCAACAGCCTCAATAATCGCGGCTGGGCATCCGGTCTCGCGAACTTTGCCGGTGACAATATCGGCCACGCGTCACTGTGGGTGAACGGTTCCAGTGCGATCGATCTCGGCGCTCTGGGAGGTTCGACGGCCAACAGCGCGATTGCATGGCCGATAAAGAACGACAGCGGTGTCATCGTCGGGATTTCCGAAACCGGTCAAGAAAATCCGCTGCCTGAGTTTTTTTCGTGCTGGCCATTTTTTACGCCGGGTACGCCGAGCACAAAAGTCTGCCAGGGTTTCCGCTGGAGCCAAGGTGTAATGTCAGCGCTGCCGCCGTTTCCAGGCGGCTACAACAGCTATGCGACTGCCGCAAACAACCGCGGCCAGATCACCGGCTGGGCAGAAAATGGCGTTCACGATCCAACGTGTGACCCCGCCTTTCAGATCCTGCAGTTCCGGGGCGTGATCTGGCAACCAGATGGCACCATGCAGGAACTCCCGCCCCTAGCGGGCGACTCTACGAGCACCGGCAATGCCATCAACGATATCGGGCAGGTGGTTGGAATCTCAGGCGCGTGCGGCGTTGCTGTTGGTGATGTCAGCGCCGCCCACGCGGTGCTTTGGGAGAATGGCCTACCGATTGATCTCGGAAACCTCGGCGGGCATACATGGAATACTCCGACCGCAATCAACAACCACGGCACCGTTGTTGGTTTCGCGCTGCAACCCGGACAAGAGGGAACGCGCAACTTCCAGGCATTCGTGTGGACCAAGGCCACGGGTATGCAGGCCCTCCCCATGGCCCCTGGCGATATCCGCAGCGAAGCGCTCGGGATCAACGACAAAGACCAGATTGTCGGGCTGATTCGTGGGCCTTCCGGCATCCGGGCGGTGATGTGGCTGAAGGGCACGCTCATTGAGCTAAACGAGCTCACGCTTCCAGGGTCGCCCTACTTGCTGTACGCGAACGACATCAACGATGCTGGCAAAATTGCAGGCGAGGCATTCGATCCGAACACCGGCAGTGCGCCGGCTTTTGTCGCTGTTCCGACGCCCGGTAATTCAGCCTCGGCAGGTCGCTCCTCAAATCCAGTGAACATTCCGTCCAGTGTGCTTAACCAAGCGGAGCGCCGCGGCTTCCGGTTCGGGACTGATCCAAGACAATGATCGACAGAGTGCGCCTGCCACAAGTTGCGGCAGGCGCAGCCCCATCGCCTTAACGTTGTAAGCGAGGAATATGGCGGCGTACAAAATTCAACGAGCCGTCAGGAAAGCTTTTGGTTTTGTGGCCAATGCAAAGAACTGAAGACAAAATAGGTGGCCGATGAATCGTGCCGCATCACTGCTGCTTCTTTCCCAGGTCGCGCTCTGTACTGTAGCCGTGCCTACGCCGCTCGCCGCACAATCGCAATCCGCTTGTTCCGCGGCCGAATATCACCAGTTCGACTTTTGGCTGGGCGATTGGGACGTCTTCGATGTCGATCCGCATACACCTGTGGCACACGTAAAAGTCAGTAGCATCCTCGACGGCTGCGTTTTATTGGAAGAGTACGAGCAGACAGACGGCTTGACGGGCAAAAGTTTCAGCATCTACGATTCGTCGCGAAGGGTTTGGCACCAGACCTGGGTCACGAATCGTGGCCAGCTAATATGGATCGAAGGACGGTACGCAAATAACGAAATGGTGCTTAGCGGAGTCGAGCATATCAGTGGCGGCTTGGAAAAGCAGGTTCGTGGCACATGGAAACGCGTGCACGGCGAAGTTCGCGAAACCGCTGTCACTTCGAGCGACGGCGGCAAGCATTGGAATGTCTGGTTCGATTTGATATTCCGTCCACGCAAGCGCTGAAGGTGCACTTCCCGGCGGCATTCACACCTGCCGGACATTCTGGCGCATGGCGACGTAAGCTGGTGAAGAACTGAACGGCGAGACTGCTGGGCCACGCTGAGCCATTCTGAGAATTTACGATGTCTAATTGGCGGGTGTCCGGCATAAGAATCGGGATTGTGGCGCAGGTCGGCGTTATCAAAAAAAAAGCCCAGTTGCCAGCGTTACTAAAAACCGTCGCGCAGCGTTGCTATAAGCCCTTGTCTTTGCAGCATGGCTTTTTGCGCTTTCAGCGTTACTGAAAACAGATGTTTTTGGAAAATATCCCAGATTACATTATGTTGTTTCCTTAGCACCCATGACCAGCGGTGGCGGCTCGTTCAGCTCGATCCAGTAGCGCTGGATCGATTCGACGACTCTTCCGATTTGCGCCGGATCGCCCGGCTTCACCAGATATGAATTAGCGCCCAGATCGTAAGCGGCATTTAGTGTGCCTGCGCGGTCATCGATGGTGAGTACGACTACAGGAATGCGTCTGATCTGTTTCTGAAGGCGCAACCATTGCAGCAGTTGCAAGCCTGACATACCCGGCAACTTCAGGTCGAGAAGGATGAGCACGGGCAGCGGATGCTTGATGCGGTCGCTGTAGTGTCCGACTCCGGCGAGGTAAGCGAGAGCTTCGTCGCCGTCCTTGAGGTGAACGATGGGATTCAGGACCCTTGCCTTGCGAAAGCCGCGCAATAGCAGGGTAGCGTCGGTAGCTTCGTCCTCGACAAGCAGGATGGTTGGCAGGCTGGCGTTAGGCATCATTTCTCGCGTTTGATCGTGGCAACACCACCATGCAAGTCGGGAGACTCATTCAACCCGAGCCAGTAGCTCTGGAACCGAGTGGCAAGCTCGTCGAGTTGAGAGCCACTCTCCGGCTTCGTGAGATAAGAGTTCGCACCCAAGTCGTACGCGCGATTGATATCCACCGAGTGCCTTGAAGAAGTCAACATAATTACAGGAAGCCGGTTCAACGCCGTGGGTTGCCGTCGAACCCATTGCAATACCTCAAAGCCAGACCGACGCGGCAGCTTGATGTCGAGAAGAATCACGCATGGAAGTGGATACGACGTCCGATTCTCATAGGGCGGTTCTCCCGCCAGGTAGGAAACCACATCATCACCATTCGTCAAGCGAATCATGGCGGGTGCCGTCGCGAGTTTGGCGAACGCCCGTTGAATCAGCCTGGCATCGGCAGGGTCGTCCTCGACCAGGAGAACTGGTTCGTTATTCATTCCCTTCCTTTTCGTTGGAGGCTGGTTCCTGCGCCTGTGGAAGCTCGATCCAGAACGTGCTTCCCTTGCCCACCTCCGACTCGACGCCGTAGCTCCCGTGCATACGCCCAACCGCGCGCTTCACGATTGCCAAGCCAATTCCGCTGCCGGGATACTCCTCGCGCTCATGCAGCCTCTCGAAGACTTGCCAGATGCGCTCCTGATGCTGTGGGGCTATGCCGATGCCGTTGTCGCGAACGTTCAGTCGAACGCGCCCGTCGCTCGCCTCTGCCAGGACGCGAACTTCGGGAGCGGCGTTTTTGAAATGAAACTTGAAGGCATTGGTGAGCAGATTGAGAATCACTTGCGCTAAGATTTGCAGATGAGCCTTGACGAATAGACCTGCTGGTACATTCACGGTGAGCGAACCAACATGCTCATCTCCCAGCTGCTTCGTGGCCTTCTCCACCGCTTCGGACAGGCTCACGCGTGTCACTGGTAAGTCTATGCGGCTCACACGTCCGTAATCGAGCAGATCCTTAACCAGGACGTTCATCCTGTCGGCAGCGTTCGTGATTTCATTCAGGTAGTCGCGTCCGAGGTCGTCAAGACCGGCAGCGCAGTCTTCCCGCAGCGCCTCGGCAAAGCCGGTAATGGCGCGCAATGGAGCACGCAAATCGTGAGACACGGAGTAGGCGAATGCTTCGAGTTCCGCATTGGTTTCTTCGCGCTCCTGAACACGCAACTCAAGCTCCTGCGAATGGCGCTGGATGGCATCCAGCAAGCGCTTTCGTTCCGTCATGTCGCGGGTGACTTTGGAGAAACCATAGAGCGTGCCGTCCTCATCGCGCAGGGCAGTAACCACAACGTTGGACCAAAAATAAGTGCCGTCTTTACGAACGCGCCATCCTTCTCCCGCGAAGCGGCCTTCCCTCGCTGCTGTTTGCAGTACCTTTTTTGGAAGATTGCTGGCCCGATCTTCCGGGGTGTAGAACGTCGAGAAGTTCTTGCCGATGATTTCCTGCGGCTTATACCCCTTGATGCGCTCGGCGCCCACGTTCCAGGAGGTCACCACTCCATTCGGATCCATGGAAAAGATGGCATAGTCCTGAACACCCTCGACGAGCAGCCGGTAGCGCAGGTCTTGCAGCCGATGATCCGTAAGATCCCGAATGATCTTGCCGAAACCGATCAGCGTGCCGTTTTCGTCGAGAATGCGCGTGTTAAGCACATTGGCCCAAAAACGAGAACCATCTTTGCGCACTCGCCAGCCTTCCTCTCCAAAATGTCCTTCCGCTGCTGCGCGGCGCAGTTCGATTGCGGGCTTGTCCAATTCCAAATCTGCAGGGATGTAGAAGATGCTGAAGTGCCTGCCAATGGCCTCCTCGCGCTTATAACCGTGCAAGCGCTCGGCTCCGATGTTCCATGAAGTGATATGTCCAGAAGGATCAAGGAGAAAGATTGCATAGTCGCTCACAGTCTCGACAAGAAAGCGAAAGACCTTCTCTGAGCTGAGGCCGGCAGGGTTCGGGAAAGTAGCTGTCGAGAGAGGAAGCATTCAAAGTAGACGGTCCCAAATATAGCAATTGCAGATCTTGACAGCCGTATTTGGTTGGGCAAATAGCCCTCTTTCCTTAGATGCCAATAAACAGTCGCGATAGGGGTCCGCGAGAACTTTAGGTCAGGTCTCGACAGGGAAACCTTCGTTTCAGTTGATGGCACCGCCTTTGGGTGCGCCGGCATCATACGGAAAACAACCGAGGATTCGCCATCGCTCGCCCCACCATCATCATCGCTGAACCAGAACCAAAGGAGGCGCTCTCGGTTCGCAAGCTGGTGATAGAAACCGCAAAGTTCAACGTGATCACTGCCTACAGTGCGGAGGAGGCGACGGAATTGCTGCGACTGTTCCCAAAAGTGGACGGAGCGGTTGTGGTTTCGGAGCTGAAAGGCTGCGAAAAGGTCACCGACGCAGCTAAGAAACTCAACGCTTCCCTTCCGGTTATTGCTCTCTCGGCCAGTCGGCACCAGCGCTGCGGGAATGCTGACCATAACATTTCCAGTCATGAACCCGAGGAGCTGCTGAATCTACTCCGCTCCCTTTTGGGCGATCCACGAAAGACGGGCATGACTTCGCTTGCTTCGTCTGCGCTGTCCGAATGAAGAGAATCCGTTCTGCTCAATACGACTCCGGCCGGTTTCGAGCTCGCAAGGCGGCGAGGTGCTACAACACTTAGACCCTAGTGCGAGCTTTCACCAAATTCGTTCTGCTGGTTGACGACGATCCCGCTGATCGCCGGCTGTTTTCGCATTTTCTGCAGAAGCTGGGCCTTGAAGTAATTGCGACGGGCGACGCCGATACCGCAATGCAGCAGATCGTAGCTGGGAATGTTGGCTGTGTGATCACCGATCAGACCATGCGGCCCTCCGGCCACGAGTTGCTTAAACTTGTGAAAGGTGTACGTTTCTGACATCGAAATCGTCTTTCTCTCAGGAGCCGACTATCCGCGTCAGCCGCTCCCCCCGGAAACCAAGTTCATTAGCAAGCAGGACAGGGCGGCGCTCGCGGAGGAGGTGCTGAGGTGTATGGCTCCTTGGCGCACATAGAAAGGCGGGCTGTGCGAAATCACGATCGCACATGGTCGATGCGAGAGCTACTGTTTGTAGCGATTACACATGAAACGCACTGTTGAGGAACACATCAAGGCCCTCCAGTTTCGATTGCAACACCTGACTGACGAATTGATGGGAATAGAAGCAGGCAATCACCGGAAATTGTAGGCTGGTCTCAGTGAAGTACTGAGCCTCACCGGAAAATGTGGTTATCACGCTGGAGTGGTTGTTTAGCGCGTCAGATGCGCCGCTTCACACGCGAGATGGCGTCCCCGGGCTTCGCAAAAACAGGTACGCCGGCCCGGGGGAAGCAACTTGAAATTGACGCGATTTCCCGTGATACCTAAAGCTTAGAAACCCCGTCAATGCGACGGTCAGGCGTTAGAAGGTCTTCAGGGATTGGGACGGTTATTGAAGCCACCTCCTTCGTGCTGCGTTGAATCCGATAGGTGGAATACGAGACCGGCATCGCCAAATTCTACAGAAGACCCAAAGCCCCGCTCACAATTTCCGTCTCGAACGAATCGACTGCCGCCCAGAATTCACTCGGTGGCTGGTCGGCTCCCAGAGTAATCGCGCCAGCCGGATGGAAAACGCGGTAATCAATCCCGCGCTGCTCCCGCGGTTGTTCATGCCGCGGAAGTTTTGCCCCTTCTTACGTTTGATTGTTCATTGCCCGGAAGAAAAACCTTCAAGTCTGAATTGGAGTAATCCTGCACTTGGCCGCACTCCGTGCAGGTGATATTTACAGCCTGCGCTCTTGTGCATGGGACCTTGGCGCCATTAACTGGCAGACCCGAGGGAAAGCAACAGGCCATCTTCTCTGCAGCATCTTCCATTCATGCGGCAGCTCAAGCAGACGCTCACAATTTGTCTGTGCTACCTCAGCCTCTTGACGTTGTGCCCACCGGCTTCGGCCTACTCCGTTCTCACGCACGAGCAAATCGTTGACCTCGCTTGGGACCAGCAGCTGAAACCGATCTTGCTGGCGAAATTCCCAGGCACCACTCCTGAACAGTTAACGGAAGCGCACGCTTACGCATACGGCGGCTGCATGATTCAGGACATGGGCTATTACCCGTTCGGCAACAAGCATTTCAGCGACCTCGTGCATTACGTACGGAGCGGAGATTTCGTCATGAGCATGCTGCGTAATGCCCAAGACGCAAACGAATACGCCTTTGCGCTGGGAGCGCTCGCCCACTATGCCGCCGATATCTCCGGACATCCCTATGTGAATGATGCGGTTGCGATCGACTATCCCAAGTTACGAAAGCGATACGGCAATAAAGTCACTTATGAGGAAGATCCGACCGCACACATCCGCACCGAATTTGGCTTCGATGTCGCGCAGGTTGAGAAGCAGCGCTACGCGCCCAAGGCCTATCACGATTTCATTGGCTTCAAAGTTGCAAAGCCGCTGCTGGAGCGGTCTTTTCGTGAGACCTATGGAATCGAACTCAAGGACATCTTCAAAGCCCTCGACCTTTCCATCGGGACCTTCCGCCATTCCATAAGCGGCATCATTCCCGAGATGACGAAGGCGGCGTTGCTCACAAAAAACAATGTCAACGTGCGGGAAAAGAATGACCCCGCCAAACGTCGTTATGTGTATTACCTCTCCCGGGCCGACTATGAGAGGGATTGGGGCACACAGTACGAGCATCCCGGGGCCTTCGCCCGCGTATTGGCAGTTCTATTCAAGCTGATCCCGAAAGTTGGGCCGTTCAAAGCCGTGGCTTTCAAAGTCCCTTCACCGCGAACGGAAGATATGTACCTGAAGAGCGTCGACAAAACCGTGACGCGCTATCGAGCCGAGCTCGAAGAGCTCAGGCAGAACCGCCTTCGACTCCCGGATGTGAATTTCGACACCGGTGAGGACACGCGGGCCGGTCAGTACTTTTTGACCGATGACAGCTACGCGTTTCTCCTCAGTAAGCTCTCAGATCGGCGCTTTGACATGCTCACCTCTGAGTTGCGGACAAACGTACTCAATTTTTACGGCAATTTGCAGGAGCCAATCCATACCAAGAGGCATAAAGACGATTGGCTCAGGCTGCAGCAGCGATTACAGGAACTCAGGCAGAAGTCGCCCGCGGTCGGCTCCGGTGCATCAAGGACGACGCCCGGATAGTCTGCCGCAGCATAGCGGATGGCTGGGGCGCGATTTAACAGCTGTGTGAAGTGGCCGCAATCAGACGGACCTGAAATGGTAGTCGTACCGCATGGGAAATAGGTGCCCGGGTCCATTGCATGCCTCTTCCTCACATCATGGAATGTTCTGCAAAGCGGGTCGGCGCGAAAGGAGGGGACGATCAGAACACCTGTCTGCATGAGCCATTGAGGATGAATGCGCGAAGAATGTTGCAGGATCTCACAAACTCTGGCGACGGAATTTTCCTGCCGGATATGAGACAGGCTTTGCCTTGTCGGCGCGAGAACCGTTTGACCCTCCGCGCCTCCTCGGCGACAATTTTGGCTCCGTTTAGTGGGGTGTTGAGCAATGGGTACGATCCTGAGTCATGACGCGGCGGTGCTGAGAGCCCATGAGATCGCCAATCGCGTACTGGCTCCCTCCGCGGGGGCAAACGACAAGATGGGACGGTTCTCTACCGAGGCTGTCGAGTCGCTTGGCGAGGCTGGACTGCTGGGGCTGATATTGCCCGCTGCGTTTGGCGGTTCAGGCCTGGGTCCGCGGGCGTTTTCGGCCGTCACAGCAGCGCTCGCCGAGGCAGACGCTTCCGTCGCGATGGTTTACGTTATGCATGTCCTCGGCGCCGCGTGCATCTCGGCAGCGCGGCCCAGTGCAGCTCTGTCCCTCACGCCCATACTGCAGGAGATTGGTGCGGGCCGCCACTTATCCACTCTCGCTTTCAGTGAAGCCGGCTCACGCAGTCATTTCTGGGCGCCGATCTCGCGCGCACAGCGGAGTGGAGATGGCGTACGCATAACCGCGAAGAAATCCTGGGTGACCAGCGCCGGCCATGCGCAGAGCTACGTCGTTTCAGCACTTGCTCCCCAAGGCGCGGGACCTACCGATTCGACTCTCTATCTTCTTGCAGCCGGGACACTGGGTCTCTCCGTTGCGGGGCCATGGGATGGTTTGGGACTTCGGGCAAACGCTTCTGCACCTGTCGCATTGGAAGAATGCGAAGTGCTATCTGGTTGTCAGCTTACCGATGATGGCGCGGGGTTTCCGGCAATGCTGAATGTGGTGCTGCCGCTGTTTAGTTTGGGCTCAGCAGCGGTGGCGTTAGGGATATGCCGCGCGGCCGTGGCTGCAACTGTGTTACACCTCAAAACCGCGAAGTTCGAGCATCTCGGCCAGAGCCTCGGCGAGGGCCTGCCTACATTGCGCGCGCACCTCGCGACGATGCAGGTGGAAACCGACGGGCTGTCGGCGCTTATCGACGATCTGGTCGAACATCTTGAAGAGCCGCGAGAGACCACCATGCTGCGCGTGCTCGAGACCAAAGCCGCTGCCGGCGATCGCGCTATCAGCGTTACCTCGGCAGCAATGCGTGTCTGCGGCGGAGCGGCGTTCTCAAAGCATCTGAGCATCGAACGTCTGTTCCGCGATGCGCACGCCGGCGCGGTGATGGCGCCAACTGGCGATGTTCTGCGGGAATTCATCGGGAAATCGCTTTTGGGAATGCCACTCTTCTGACGCTAGCTGCCGCGAAAAGCACTGCGTTTTGTGAAACGCCTGCTGACAATGATCTGTGGAGGATTATGAGCAAGACAATCTGGGTAGGAGCTGTTGCATACAATCCGAAGGTAGTTACGATCTGGGAAGGGATGTGGCGTTATTTTCAGCAAGAAGCGCATCTTCCAGTCGAGATCGTACTGTTTCAGAGCTATGAAGCGCAGGTCCTCGCGCTCTTGGCCCAGGTGAGCGAGACCGCGCCGCGCATCGACATTGCCTGGAACACCAATCTTGCCTATTTGCAGGCCGATGAGTGGAGTAGTCACCTTTGCCGCGCGATCGCCATGCGCGACACCGACCTCGGCTGGATGACCAAAATCATTGCGGTCGCCGGAGGTCCCATCTCTACGCTCTCGGATCTGAAGAATCGCACGCTCGCGCTTGGCAGTCGCGACAGTGGACACGCTGCGATTCTTCCCGTGCACTTTCTGGAGCAGCATGGCATGCGCGAGGGGCGAGACTATCGGACGCTGCGCTTCGACAGCGATGTAGGCAAACATGGAGATACCGGAACCAGCGAAGTGGAAGTAGTACGTGCCATCCTCGACGGGCGAGCCGACGCTGGCGCGATCGGCAGCCCATTTTGGGACACGGTCCGCAATGAGCGCCTGGTGCCGGAAGGCGGTCTTCGGGAGATATGGTCCTCGCCTCCCTACAATCATTGCATGTTCACGGGAAGACCTGAACTGAATCCCGAAGATGAGCGCCGGTTTGCCGAAGCGCTGTCGGCCATGAGCTACGACAACCCAATCCATCGCTCGATTCTTGAAGCCGAAGGGCTGCGGCGCTGGCTGCCGCCGCACCTCGACGGCTACGCTGCGTTGCGCCAAGCCGCCGCCCAGCAGGGTTTCTTCAAGCAGGTATTTGCGAAATCGGCCTGAGAGAGTGATGCAGTGAGGTTCAGTTCGCTGAAATCCGAAATTCAGGCACAGTTGAATATTCTTGCGAGCTTATTCGCGTGTTCGGCTTCATGCTCGAAGGCGCGGCGAACCGCCGCAAAGGACTCCGAAAGAGGAAAGATCTCCCGCCTTACCAGCAGATCGGCATCTTCTGCGCCGACGGGATGCCAGTACACACCCTCAGCAGTAATGGTCACTTCCGGCACCAGATCGGCTCGACTAACTGCCATACCTTCACTGGCGGCCCCACGCAATGCTATGCGGCGTATCACCCGGTCATCTGCGGCAATCTTCTCCTCCTCGAGGAATTTACGAAATTCCTCGGCTTCCGCATCCGTGGAAACGCTGGCCGCCAGTCGCACTCGAAATCCCTGGGCGCGAGCGCGCTGAATACCATCCAGAGCACGCACCCATGTTCCCTTCCCGCGATGGAGGTCGTGCCGGTGCGGCGTCGGACTGTCCAAACTGATTTGCAGGACAATTCGCTCGCGGGGCAACTCTCGCAACGCTTCCGCGCGCCGCCCGGTAAAGAGCATTCCGTTTGTCAGTACGGTAGTCGGGGCGGCTGCAGCGCACGCCAGCAAAATTTCTCCAATATCTTCCAGCAGAAACGGCTCGCCTCCGGTCACGAAGATCTCTTTTACGCCAAGCTCCGCCGCCTCGCGAGCTATTCGCTGTACACGCGCGAGCCCCAGTGCTCGCGCAGGCGCCGTGGGCGAGGAGCGCACACAACAGTAGTCACAATGCAGGTTGCAGTGAAAATTCGTGTAGAGCCAAAGCCGCGACCCGACCGGCCGATCGTCCTCAGCAGGCGCCGGAACACTTCCGCAACGCAGAACCCAGCGGGCGCGGCTGTTTACAACTGAATGCTCCACCAGCGGATTGCCAGTGAACCGGCACCACGTTTCCAATTCGGGTCCGATCTTCTGGTCGTCACCGACCACGGCGACCAAATCGCCCGGACGGCAACGGCGCAGCACAGCGATCAGCTCCGGCAACAGACCAGAGGCGAAAGTCTTGTGCGTAATATCCAGATCGACGTCAGCCTTCATCGGATTGGAGCATTTTATGGGCCGCAAGTCTGGGCACGGCATGGCTGCTGAGTATCCGTCCTGCCGAGCGACTGATTTGGAACGGTGATGATTAATTTCCAAAACAAAACAATCAATCCTTTCGGACCAATGCCTGAGGTTTATTCCGCTTTCATCCAGTTATCTGAGCCTGCCAGCTTAACAGCCACGTCAGAGATGAAAATGTGCAAAGGCTTGCCATCGGCAGTGCCGCGATGTTCCGTTGAAATGAGCAGAGGACCTGCCTTTTTGTAACCCGTCCAACTTGCGATCACGAGGCTTGGCTTCTTGGGCCCGCCGCGATGATAGGCAAGTTGCTCAACGTGATTATCCTTGCCGACGAAGAGATCCCAGGTGTCGCCTGGGGTGTAACCGCCTTGATCGGGATACTTTACTGCGACCAGCTTCGCCGAGCCGTTGCCCGCAGGCAGTTTATGCGTACCTTGATCCGTGACCGTTGCGCTGCTGTCCCAATAAGCATGGAGGGGAAACAAAAGCCAATAGTTGTCATTCACGAACGCCGGATCGACTTCGTTTTTCACCGCGTCGGGCTGGCTGGCGACTTCGGAGCGCAAGTAGGTAGCCTTCATCGGCTTGCCGTCTTTGTCCTTCCCTTCGAAAGACACCTTGTTTGTCTTGGGTTCCCACTCCCATGCGTGAGAAAGCTTGAATACTCCAGGGATCTCCCCGTTCCAGGTGTAACGGATTGCTTCGATTTGCCCAAAGGAATCGAGACCATATGTTTTGGCGATCTGTTCGATAATCGCGGGTCGCTGTTGCGCACGAGAATTCGCGCAGAAGACCAGAAACATGCTGAAAACTAGAAATCGGATGCCAACGAGTCGCCGGAAATGTTTCATGAAGGTCCCTCCTCAATGAATGGAACGGATGAGACTGCGTAGCTTCCGGATTCGGAAGTTGCGTGTTGGACCATAAGATTTTAGCGGAAGCGGCTCATCTGCAGATCGATTCAGCGAGGGCCGCGCGATGTGGCGCATGACGATGATTGCGCCGACTGCCGCTATGGGCGCGTATTCAAGCAGCATTACCCAACCGGGAAGCAACCAAAGATGGCCAAGTGCGCGCAAATGCCACACCAGGTAAGTGGGGATAACGCTCACAGTCCACACGAGGACCGGTAGCGTCGAGGCCGAGGTCAGAAATGGCAGCAGCCACAAAAGATACCAGGGATATAGAACGGGTGCGCAAAAAAGAGATGCTGCCATTGGCCAGACAACTGCGCCGGTAGACCACTCCGATGATGCGCTTCTCAGCCACATTGCAGTCACAAGTCCGATGAGCACTGCGAATCCAGCTATGAGCTGCGGAGGCGCGACTCGCTCGAGTATCGCGAAAACGGGATCGTTAAAACGAAAACTCTGTACATACACACCAACGGAGCCGATTGGAATGCGGCCGTGGTTCAGAAATGGGAGGTACAGAAGTCCGACGACGGCCACGGCCAGCGCGGCGTCGCGAATGCGAACGCGCTTCCAGTAAAGCGGTAACAGCACGATCGGCAGCAGCTTCACCGCTACTGCTAGTCCAAACGCGACTGCCGCGATCTCACGCCATCGCCGCATCAGTGCGCCGACAGACACAAGCAACAAGAGTGCGCCGAGAATATCGATGTGTCCGCTCCCCGCCACCTCAAGCGCCAGCAAAGGATTCCAGGCGAATGCCAGCACCAGGTGCGCTCCCAGATTGCGCCGACGAAGAACATCGAGCAACACGAAAACAGCGCTCAACTCGCAGAGTACAAATGCCGCTTTCATTGCGAAGGTCGACTCGTGAATCGCGGTCACGGCGCGGAAAAAGAGCTCTGCTCCTGCGGGATATAGGCTGGGCAGCTCCGGGTGGTTCAAGCTGCGAGTTTCAGGAGTATGTAGCGCCTTAACGGCAGGATCGATGGGAACCACGAGATAAGGGTTGTAGCCGAGGCGCTGCAGGCGACCGTCCCAGACATAGCGATGAACATCATCGTCCGCGCCCGCCGGCAGCCGAAGAAATTCAATGTGCCAAACAGCAGCCAATACGAGCCCGACAACTACGACGCGCTTGCGGAATAGTGGCGATGCGAAAAACACGCGCATCGCCAGCAGGTACACAACACCCGCAAGCGTCAAAGACGCCATGAAGCGCGGCCCACCCCGATCGGAGAAATTGAGTGAGCAGAGCGTGAGCGCCAGGCACAACATGGCGCCGAGTATGTACACCCTCCACTCCTGAGAGATCTTCATAATCCGCGCGTGCCCGTTCGTAATTGCGCGCGCATAACTTCCCATTCTCTAAGCCACTCCGCAGTTCGAGGCGCCCTCGCCGGCTCCAGGCGCAACTCCTCCGACAAGCGAGTCAGGTCGTCGGCTACATCAATGTCGTAAAAAGGATTTGCGAAAGCTACGGATAGATCGAGGAGTCGAGCACGCGACAGGAGTCTCTCCAGCGCACTGCTGGTGCCCATGCCATCGCCAGCGAAAAGCGACGAGTGAGCAGCTTTTGCGCCCACCAGATAGTAGCCTCCGTCGTGCGTCGGTCCGACGACGAGATCGTGTGCGGCGAGCCTTTCGAATGCGTCTTCGAGAACAGAGTGGGGCAGGTGTGGGCTGTCGCTGTTGAAGGCAATGGTATGCCGTGGCCGGTCTCCTGCGAAGTGCGCAAAAACCGAGGTGAGACCGGCAGCAAGGCCTTCTCCTCTCTGCGGAACTACGCTCACTTCGCTGCCCGCCAACTGTGCCAGCTCGTTTACGTCCGCATCCGGGCACATGATGGCAACCTCTACGTCGCGCAACGATCGCGCCAGCGCCAGCGTGTCTTCCAGAAGGCAGCGATAGACTGCAGTAAGAGCGGCAGGAGAAAGATCCGGAGCGAGGCGCGTCTTGACCGAGCCCAGCCTCGGGGCCTTCGCCATGATTACCAGCACGCGGTCATGGCCTGACGAGAACAGCACAGACTGGCTAGTGGACTTCATAAGTCTTGACGCACACCTACGCCGGCCGTGGAGTGCTGGCCTTTCGGCGCCGCAAAGAATAACGCGCTATCAAGCTGAGAATGCACCAGGCAGCCCCAAAGGTGCCCTTCAGCGTACCTCCGATCTTTGACTTTCCGATACGCGGGTAGTAGCTCACGGGCACTTCGACTATGCGGTATCCGGCCAGTGCGCCTTTAAGGATCATCTCAACCGCCCAGCCGTAAGTCGTCTCTTCCAGTGCGAGTGCGCGCAGGACATCAGCTCGTCCAGCGCGAAAGGGTCCGAGATCATGGATCTTGACGCCATAGAGAAACCTGATCAGAGCAGCAGCGAAGCTATTCCCAAACGCCTGGTGCCAGGGCAGCGCGCGAGCAACGCCTTGCCTTTGAACGCGGCAGCCGAGCGTGATGTCAGCGCGTCCCTCCGCGATTGGCAACAAGAGATTCGGCAGCTCAGCGGGGCGGTCGCTGTAGTCACCATCGAGAAAGACGACGACATCCGCGGAGCTGCTATTTGCCGACCCTGTCAGACAGGCGCGCCCGTATCCGCGGCGTGGCTCACGAATGACGCGAGCGCCCATCTTCGTGGCGATTTCAGGCGTTCCATCATTCGAGTTGCTGTCGACGACGATCACCTCCGTCGCGAGATCGGATGGCAAATCCGCAAGAACACGCGCGATCGCCTGCGCTTCATTATGGGTAGGAATGATGACCGAGATTCGCACGCGAATTTTGCTCGATCACCACCATGGCGACGACGGATGCTGCCTTGCAAGCAATGCGTCGACGCCCCATCTTCGTCCTGCACGTCCAACCGCGAGCCCAAGCGCCGCCAGCATGGGGACCAATAATTCCCAGATCCACGCGGTACCCCATTCCGAGATCCAGAGGCTCCCGAGAAACAAAAAAGCGATAAATGCCACGGGCCGCGTAAGCAGGCCGATAACGAGCAGGACTCCGAGAGAAATCTCAGTGAAGGCCTGCATGGGAGCCGCCATTGCGGCATGACGCGCAGCCAGTGCCATGACCGACTTCCAAGCAGCCGGCGAGTGGCTCGCCTTAATGTAGTAGTTGATCAGGCCTGCGTAGCCCGCTTGAGTGTAGAGGCCCTTTCCCAGATTTTCGAAGAAGACCGACACAAACATCGCCCCAACTGTCAGGCGAACAAGGGCCAACCCGATAGCTGCATCGAGGGGGCCGGGGCCGGTCGCCTCGGTTCTCCTTACGCCAACGCTAGTCGTCATTCTTGAATTTCTTCCATCCCAGTTCATCCTTGCGCCCCATAAGACCTTAACTCAAGACATCTACTCTTCGGGCAGGATGCGCCACCCACTAAGAAGACCGCCATTGTACCTTGACATCAGTTTTCGCTCCCACACCGCTATCGCGGTGGTTTGGGCAGCCCCTGCAGCGGCATGAATCGATAGCTTCGTCCAATAGTTTCGTCTCTTCGTTGCCGGCTTAATCGCAGCTTCCGTCTTCATCGGACGCTTCAAAAACAAATTTCACGAGATGGGCAGAGACAAAATCAGTACCCTCGCTTTTGAGAAGCCGATTCCGATGACCTGGTTCTCGCGATTTTCGACTTCGTCCAGCCTGAGCACCATTGCATTAGGGCGGCTGCCTGGTTTGGTATTTCCGCAACCGAGGCAGCAGATGTCAGCGGTTCCGGGCAGTTTTCGGGCTGAATTTTTACGTGTATTTCGTATTTGCCGCATCCTGTGTGCGTGCGTCTTTTGCCTTGGGCGTGGCGCGTAAACGCGCGTGAACGCAAGGGCGATCGCAAGAAGGAGTCGACTCGGGCTCCTGAATGGGTGGGCTTCGAAAGTCAGGACATTCATGAACACTAAAGCAGGCGCCAAACAGGGTCTACAAGACGTTGAGAACAGGTTGCTCGAGCTGAGTCATCGTATTCATGCAACGCCCGAATTGGGCTTCGAGGAGGAGCACGCGAGCGCATGGGTTGCAGAAATGCTGGACGCAAATGGATTCACAGTCGAACGGGCAATCTGCGGCTTGCCAGCCGCGTTTGCGGCGCATGCGGGCCGGACCTTTGCATATAGGCATCTGCGCGGAGTACGACAGTCTGCCGTCCATGGGACACGCCTGCGGACACAACGGAGGGGAGCCGGAGATCGACGGGACAAGCGCTGTTGAGATTCTCTCGTTCAGCCGTGCAAGAAAAGGATTCAGCTAGTTGCTTTCGATGATCGAAGAATAATGCCGCTGGCGGCCGGGTGGAATTGGCCCCTGAAAGACATGTTGGATTTGGAAAATGTTTGGGTTGAGCAGAATGCAATGAAAAGGAGGGATGTTTTCTTGGAGGTGAAAGGCTGCGGAAACTTCGTGGGTAAAATAGGCGGCACTCTCGTATAAAACCAAAGATTGCATTGGCCCTTTCTGGAGGTGGGTTTCGCGCCTCGATGTTCCATTTGGGGGTCATGAAACGGCTCGCCGAAGTGAATCTTCTAGGCGAGGTAAAAGCGATTTCGACAGTGTCGGGTGGGAGTATTGTTGGCGCCTTCGCAGTATTGCGGTGGCAAGAATGGTTGCAGGCCGGCGGCGATGGTCCAGCGTTTGATCGAATCCTCATTGAGCCGTTCAGGGGAGTTGTTGAAAACAAAAATCTCTTGCGGCAATGGCTGAAGGGTAGTTGGCTCTGGTGAGTTCGGAAAGTCGCGGATCGAACATTCTCGCGGACACAAGCGATGGCAGAATTGCTGAGCGCACATTTCTCGGGTGCAACATGCTCGACATTGCCGCAAAAGCCAGTCTTGATCCTCAATGCTACGTCGTTGCAGTCGATACGAGAATGGCGGTTCACAAAAATGGGCCTTGGGGACTCACGCGTCGGACACGCCTTATGGCAAGGAAGAACTCTGTCGCTTGGTTAATGCGTGGGCGCGAGTGCCGCGTTTCCTCCGGTGTTTCCGCCCGCGAGAATACGCAAGGACTGGTACTCCTTTTCGGGCCCTGTTTATGGTGAGGAGTCACTGCTTTCGTATCCACTAATTCCGCTAACAGACGGTGGTGTCTATGACAACATGGGCCTCGAAGCTGTAATCAAAACTACGAAGATTCCAGGATACGAGGAACCGATTGAGCCTGCGGAATTCTTGGTGGTGAGCGATGGCGGCGCACCGACAAACCTTCGTCTTCGAAGCAGCGGACTCCCCGCAGTCGGTGAAGCCCTGCTGCTGTACCGAGTTGACGAGATCGCCCGTGAGCAGGTGACCGCCCTACGCACTCGGGCGATTGTCGGGGATTTGATTGCGAGGAAACGACAAGGTCTATTTGTGAGCCTGCGAAGTGACGTGAGCAGAATCGGCAATGAAGCTTACAAGAAATATTGTGCGCGAGTGGACACGCTGAATCAGGTGCCGACTGCTCTGGTTGAAATGATCCGATCCATTCGAACCAGTTTGGACAGATTCGAGCCAATCGAATCGCTCGCTCTGATATATCACGCTTACCTGATGACCGATGCTTTCCTGTGGCGTTATCGCGATACCTTTTCGACAGAATTCCAGATATCGGATTCACAAATACCAGCGTGGCGCATGCAAAATTCACTCCGGATATCATTGACGAGTGGACCCGAAGATTGAGCCGTTCGGCAAACAGTTACAGGATGCGTTAGGCTGCGGCAGCATGGTCCAGCAAAAGTTGTTTAGCAATTTCCTGTACTGTTCGCGGAAATCTTTCCGCATAAGCTCTCAGCTTCTGACGATCAAGAAACTGAAGATTAATTTCATCCAAAGGCGTCGGCAGTCCTTCCTGCCGGCTGAGATAGATCCAGTCCAGCAGGGCTTTCTCCGGTTCGGCGATACGGTAGGTGTTGTATCGCGTGCGCTTCTCCTCGAAACCCCAATACAACTCTTTTGAGATCTTGCGGTAAGCGATGGTTACCGATGGGCTTCTGAAGGTTTTGGGATACCCAGTGGTTGCACACGTCAGAATCGCCGGACTCTGAGTGATGATGCCGCGGTCTACGAGCGCCGATTCCAGGGAAACGTAGGACTCGGGACGCAAGATGTTGACGAGTTCGCGCGGCGAGAAGTTTTGGTTTAGCCGATTGATATAGACCTTGTTGGAAATGTGTTCCACTAAGCCGCGTAATTCATATCGGCGCAAGGCGTTGCGAGCCACAATTTCCTGGAGGTTGTAGCGGCGTGCCAGATCGTCCAATCGCAGGACGCTGTTCTTGCGCGACTCCTCAGCCAAGATGGTTGTCCAATTCATGCGCTGCTCCTTATAGCCAATCGGCGAATACGATCTCAAGTGACGATCGCAAGGGCTTGAATTCCTGTTTTGCCAGTGAACTGAATAACGCGTCAGGCAATACGGGCCGAAGTTCAGCGGTACAGAGTTTTGTATCGACTCGATCAATTCTGGCGCGGATGGATTCAGCATCGAGCTCTCTCATTTGAATAAAGTCGTGCAGATGGGCCTTGAGGTTGGCGTCGAGCTGTGCTCCTTTGGAGAGCAGAACATCCACATCGAAAGCGTCGCGCGATTTTATATTGCGGCGTTCAAGAAACGTCTCGCATTTTTGAAAGAGGAGCGTCTTGGCGTTTGGCGTAATAACGATCTGATCGGAATTTCCAAGCTTCTCTTGAACCTCGTCGGATTTCAGGACCGTTCCGCCTATGCTTGTGAGATCGACGCTGAATAGCCGCTTCTCATTGGATTGAACCCATATCTTGATGAAGTCCTTCTTGGTAATGTCAGCGTGACATTCTAGTTTTCCAAGCCCAAAGGTTTCGGCCAGAGATTGAATGCTGGCTTCTATTATTTTTTTCAGGTCTGGCACCTCGGGCAAATCTTCGGCTTTGGCCAGCAAATCAAGATCCCTGGAGAGTCGGGGACTGTCATAAAAAAGGACGAGGGTAGCTCCACCGAAGAGCACAAAGCGGCGGGGGAAAGCCGAAAAAAGTCCTGAGGCACAGTCTTCGAGCAAGACGAGAATTTCCGCTACCGGCTGCTGAAAGCCTCGTTTTAGGTACTTCTCGATCCTTTCCTGCACATTCATAGTTGCAAAATACATCATTATTGCGTCTTATTGCAAGCATTATTTAGTCATGATTATTATTCACACACTATTTGATGATTTTCGAAACCATGATATGATAGAAGAATCAGAAGAGAGGGCTGCACAAAACCCTCTAGAGAGGTGCAAGATGCACAAACTGACCTTCTTTCCCCTGGTAATGCGGATTACTGCCGCATTGACCTAGAAAAGGGCGAAAAGATTCTCTTCGATTACGTGGACACCCGCTGTGCGGATGACGCAACAGACCTCCGCATTGATTTACCTGCTGAGCTCCGCAACGAACCTCAAGGATGCAAACCGCGATTACTTTGACGTAGTCGCATTCACTCATCTTGATGACGACCACATCTGCGGATCTTCCAAGTTTTTCTATCTCGAGCATGCAATCCATCGAGATCGACTTCACTGTCATAGGTTTCGTAACGGGCATGTTGAACATTGTCGCTGTAGGCAGTGGAGGTCGCGTTCGCGCCAATACGAGTCATGGAACGCCTCCAGGCGTGGCATAAAGATGATTGGCTCAGGCTGCAGCAGCGACTACAGGAACTCAGGCAGAAGTCGCCGGCGGTCGGCTCCGGTGCATCAAGGACGACGCCCGGATAGTCTGCCGCAGCGGAGCGAATGGATGGGGCGTCGATTTAACAGCTGTGTGAAGTGGCCGCAATCAGACGGAACTGAAATGGGACAGGATAAACCCTCAATTACCGCTCCACTCTCCTCCGTGCTCGTGTGCGATTGAAGTTCCTGATTCGCTGCAGACTGCGGAATCGACCCTCTCGCGGGCCTGAACCTGGCTGGGGCGTATAGCTGATGGAATGGGTAGCCATGCCTACTCGACAAATTGGGGAATCAATTGTAGAACTGAAACGTTTACTTCAGTTGATTCTAAAATTTTAGAGTTCTGCTTCTGCTTATGTCGCCTCGTTGTGATATGAAATAGCATGAGTGGACTTGGTTCCGCTGATGGGCGCCCCAGAAGTCGTACCTCTGAGTCGTACCAATTGCATGTTTTTCACCAGCATTCCAGGCTGTTCCTGCGTATTCCGTGGTGCCATTCAGCAGCCCAGCTAGTCACACTAACCAACAGGAAAGAAAGGAGCTTACGTAACTTTCCGTAGACTTCGAGAGACTCCGAGGAACAGGCACAATTCCCATAATGGTTTGCCTCTGGATCAGCATATCGGGGTTCGAATCCCTGGGGGGCTGCCAAATCTGAGACTCTTCTGCGTGGCACAGGCGGCCTCCGTGTGTGTTTTTGGCAGACACCTTGCGCAGCTGAGGCCGGCTGTGGCACACGTGTCACTCTGCCCTGGATCACACCTCATAAGCGCATTGCGACGCTTACTCCGTCTCGTAATGGGAACAGAGAAGAGATCCAGTCTTTTGATTCCGCCAGCTCGCGATTGTGTCGCACAACTGCGGCAGTTGCTGTATCGCTGGCCTGGGCGGGTCGCGCCACGCGACCGCTCCACAAA
>DATNAF010000391.1:0-8548 GCA_035572845.1 Terriglobales bacterium | reverse complement strand
GATCCGATTAACATCGCGCACTGGAACCAGAACAATCCTTTCGTTTTGGCGCGCAAGAAACAGGCGCAACTCAGAACTCAGGCCATCTACATTAATTGCGGGAAGCAGGACGAATACGGATTCGCAGACTCAGCAGAGCAGATGCATAAGCAACTTGTAGCCGAGAAGATTCCGCACCAGTTCCATCTTTATCCCGGAGGCCACAATGCGGAATATTTTCTTTCGCACTTGGGAGAAACCATCGAGTTCCATTGGCACGCTTTTCCTGAGGGCCGTCAAAAGCGGTAAGATGATGCAGGTTTTACGGATTCAAACATGCGCAAAGCAGTTATCCATCTGAAGAAATCGGACCCATTGTTACGCGCCATTATCGAGCGCGTGGGCCCATGCCGGATGGAATTTGGCGATCCAACGTTTCACAGCCTGGCAGAAGCAATTGTGTATCAGCAGCTCAACGGCAAAGCTGCGGCAACTATTTTCAAAAGATTTACCGCGTTAACTGGCGATCCGGTAATGCCGCAAGGGATATTGAAACTCTCGGCGGAACAGTTGCGCGCTGTGGGCCTTTCCAAGCAAAAATCTTCCTACCTTTTTGACATGGCGGAGCGTGCGCAACGAGGCGAGCTGGATTTCTCAAAACTCGCCGAAATGAGCGACGATGAAGTTATCGAGCATCTAACGCAGGTAAAAGGCGTCGGCGTTTGGACCGCGCACATGTTTCTGATGTTCACTCTTCAACGCGCAAACGTGCTCCCTACCGGCGACTTCGGCATCCGCATGGCGATACATAAGCATTATCTCGAGCGCGCGGCAAAAAACAAGAACGGTGCAGCGAAAACCAAAGCTAAGAAGACGATTGCGAAGGCGCCCAAGGGGAAAGTCACCCTGCCAACTCCCGAACAGATGGAAAAGATCGCCAAGCGTTGGGAGCCGTATCGAAGTATCGCGTGCTGGTATCTGTGGAGAAGCTTGGACACGAAAACGATCGGCGGATAAATGTCTACAATTCCCGAACAAAAAATCCGCGTGTTGGTGGCGAAGCCCGGCTTGGACGGACACGACCGCGGCGCCAAAGTTATTGCCCGTGCCCTCCGCGACGCTGGCATGGAAGTGATCTACACCGGCCTGCGCCAAACGCCGGAGATGATCGTGAATGCCGCGCTGCAGGAAGACGTGCATGTGATCGGGCTCTCCATTCTTTCGGGAGCGCACAATGCAATCGTCCCGCGCGTGATAGACCTTCTGAAGCAAAATAAAATGGATGACGTACTCGTTGTCGTCGGCGGCATCATTCCCGATCAGGATGTTGAAGCCTTAAAAAAGCGCGGGGTAGCCGCCATCTTCCAGCCCGGAACTTCCATGGATGAAATAGTTAAATTCATCCGCTCCAATGTTCATGAGCGCGGCGTCACCACCGGCGGCTAAAGCGGCAGCTGTGTTTTCCAGTAAACAGATTGGGGTAGCAGTCCACTCCGAAACTCCGGCGTAGCATTCGGCTTGCGCGCCAGAACCAGAATTGCCGCCGCCTGTTTGCGCACGCTTTCACTCAGGCTTTTATCTAAAGCGATACTTTTAAGCGCTGGAGTAACGGCCTGTAGCTCACGCAACATGTGGCGTTCAGCGCTGGCTTGCATGCGGGTCAGTTCAGGCCCAAGCCTGTCCTTATCATGTTGATGGAGATATCCGAGCCGGCGGGCAAATTCGAATGTCGCTGAAATTTCTTCAAAAACTGAAGTGAGCTCCTGGATTTGAGAATCAGTCGAGTCGCTGTAAGTAATGTGATTGTTGAATGTTATGTCGTGGTACGCAAGGGTGCGCACCGGAGCGGTTTCCGGCGAGCCCAGCGAAACCGGAAAATCGCCGTTAAACAAATTCAATTCGCGCGTGACATTAAAAGTTATGCGCCGCGTAGCATCAGTGGTCTGAAATTCAATGGTGTACGGAACCCCCGTCCGCTCCACCGAATCCTGAATCGATTGATAGGTCGCCGCGCCGGTTGCATCAACGGCGATCGAATACGAAGCTGGATTTGCATTCCAGAGCACGGAAGTGAAAACTACCGTCGGGAACCGGGCTCCGTTGCGGGTTTGCAGCTGCGGATTTTGGCCCAGAGCGTTCGGGGAACACACGATAGCAGCAATCACAACCAGCGCTATTTTAATCAGAGTTTTCGATCTCACATGTTCACTTTCTGCAGCACACCATTCTTTATCCTCAGTGGCTAGATGACCGCGTGGATTGCTTCGGTTGGCCAACCGTCGTCAGACATATTCAATAGTTCTTGTGAATCGTGCCCTGAATGATTGAACAGTATAGCTGCAGCATCGACACCAATCTTGTGCAGAAAAGCATTGACCGCAACACTAAAAAAGCCGGCTTTGCCCACATCAGGTTTTCTGCATCAAAACATGCGTTGCCAGGGAGCGGCCTATGAATTCCAAAATCACCCAAGAAATGCTCGATGAGCTGATTCCTTCTCTTAAAGCACTGGATACCCAGAGCGCCGCCGTCCTTGAATTTCTGAAACACGAAGGCATTCCCAGCGATGAGAAACTCGCTCCGTATCTGCAACAAGCCGCGAGCGCCAGTAACGTACGCTGGCTCGGAGTGCGAGTGAGAATCGAGCGCCTGCTGTCGTTCGCGGAGAAAGATTCTGCCGCAGGGCGATCTGACAAAGAAGAAAACAAGCCAGAAACCACGCACGCCGAAGCAGCCGAAACTAGTCAGTCCGATTCTGAAGCTGAGGACAACTCCAAGTCAATCGATCAAGAAAATCCAAACGACAAAACTACAAAGGATAAAAATCCGGCAACGATCAGGAAGACCGCCGATTCTAGATCGGATGTAACACCCACTGACTCGCCACACAACCAGAAGACCCGTGATCGCCGAAAAAAAGTTAAACACGACTCAAAGCCGGCAGTCACTGGCGAAGAGAAAAGAATCGCGTGAACTTCACCGCAGGTAAACAGCACTAAGCTCTGTAAATAACAAAAGGCAATATGACATTTCTCCGAACTCCGTCCCCTCCGCCAACCCCCGGGCCCATGCCGGATCCCGAGCCCGGCCCAGGTTCGGATCCTGACATTTACCCGCCGGTGAAACCTCCGGATCCCGAACCCCAACCAGACATTTTCCCCACGCCAGTGCCGCAACCTGAGCCGATGCCGATGTGACCTTGTTCGCGAATACTTTGGAAACGCCCGGCGAAGGAAAACGGATCAGAGAAAAGTGATTTAGAATCGGAATACCGTTTTCAGTCGGGGCGTAGCGCAGCCTGGTAGCGCACCTGCCTTGGGCGCAGGGGGTCGGAGGTTCAAATCCTCTCGCCCCGACCAATTCGCACTTTTCTCCAGCCCAACACTTTTCGTATTATTCCAGAGCGACCGTATCGCTGCGGAGGACCATCAGACCCCTTGCACGAACACTGACTCGGGTTTAAAAGGAGATTCTCATGTTTCCTACCAGGCTAGTCACATTATTGTTTTTCGCGTTGGCAGTTCTGCCAGCATCCCTGGCGCAGGCTCAATATCCCCCAGACGCCGGCCAATACGTTATTCTCAATGCCCAATATGGCACGAACGAGCACCACGTGGATGTTACCCAGCGACTGCGTGAACTTGCGCGGCACGATCGCACATTTGTGATGGGGAATAACACTTTTGGTGTCGATCCAGATTATGGGCGGGTAAAAGTATTACGCATTTACGCTCGCGGCCCGGACGGGCGCGAACGCATGTTTGAGTTTCGCGAAGGCAGTGTGGTCGATGGTTCCATGTTCCGCGGTTGGGGTCGCGGAGATTGGGGCCGCGAGGGCTGGAGCGGACGTTGGGAAGGCGGGGGCGGCGACCGGCGCGACTTCGACCACCATGATGAGGGCCAATACGTAATTTTGAGTGCTGAGTATGGCACGCGGCGGCACCACATCGATGTAACTGATCGCTTGAAACAGCTCGCACGCTCGGACCGCACTTTCGTCATGAATAACAATCTCTTTGGCACCGATCCTGATTATGGGCGGCGCAAAGTGCTGCGCATCTATACTCGCGGCCCGGATGGTCGCGAACGGATGTTTGAGTATCGCGAAAACAGCCTGATTGACGGATCACAGTTCCGAGGTTGGGGTCGCGGGGACTGGGGAAATGAACGGCGGGGAGACCGCTGGTAATCAGAAGAAAAGGGCCGAGCTATCGGCCCTTTTCTAATTATTTGCATATACGAAGATCAGCAAAATACAAATACCAGTGACAAAGCAATCGTCGGGACCTGCATCCAAATCGACCAAGAACAATAATTTCGTAACGGTCCCACATAGCTGCTCAATAGGCAGTAACCGGAAACCCAAGCAACATCTGTAACGCAAGATCAATATAAGCAAGGCGAATATTAGTGGCTCTGATCCTGGCCGTGGACGACGAGAGTTCCGGACTTCACTTCCGCAAGCTCATCCTCGAGCATGCAGGACACACCGTGCTCAGTTCCACCGGTGTAGAGGAGGCGCTCACCCTGTTTCGGGCCAATCCGGTTGACATAGTCGTGACCGACCATTTGCTGGGACGCCAAACCGGGAACGATATGGCTGCGGAGATGAAGCGCACCAAGCCTGATGTGCCCATCATCCTGCTATCCGGAACCAGCAATGTACCGGAGCCGCTGGTCCACGCCGACTCATTTCTCAGTAAGACAGAAGGTCCAGAGCAGTTGCTGGAAATGGTGGAACAATTACTGTCCCGTAGTGCTGGATCCCATGATGATTTGCCGGAGCGTGCGCGGCGGATTCCGCTTCAGGAACTGCTGGCGTCTATTGTGGAAGACAGCGACGATGCCATTCTCAGCAAAAATCTTGACGGCACCGTTTTGACCTGGAACAAATCTGCCGAGCGGATGTATGGTTATCGGCCTGAAGAGGTCATTGGCAAGAATGTATCGATACTGCAGGCTACCGACCGCCCGCAAGAAGCTACCGAAATCCTTCAACGCTTGAGCCGGGGAGAAAAGATCGAGCGTTATGAAACCCGTCGTCGCACCAAAGATGGGAGAATGATTCACGTATCGCTCACCATTTCCCCCATAAGAGACACGCAGAACAAAGTAGTCGGTGCCTCGACGATAGCTCGCGACATTACGCAAACGAAAATGGCGGAAGAAGCCTTGCGCAATTCGGAAAGGCTGGCCGTAGCGGGGCGGATGGCGGCAACTATCGCGCACGAAATTAACAACCCCTTGGAGACGGTCACCAACGTTTTGTACTTGCTGTCGCGCAATGCGACGCTTGATGAGGGGGCGCGAAAGTATTTGAAAATCGCCGACGAGGAACTTCGCCGCATCGCGCAAATCACGCGGAGCACGCTGGGACTCTATCGCGAGCGCGACACCACGCCCGGCCCGGTGAACTTGTCAGAGATGATCGACAGTCTCCTGATGTTCTACCAGCGGCAGGTGCAATCGCTGGGCGTAACGGTTGAGAAGCGCTTTGATTCGTTTGGGCGCATAGTCGGAGTTTCAGGCGAGCTTCGGCAGGTTATTGCCAACCTGCTCGCTAATGCGATCGATGCCTTGGGTGTTGTTGGAACCAAGCTGAAATTACACGTGTATGACTCAGCGGATTGGCGAGATCTCAGCAAACGCGGCATCCGCGTCGTAGTTGCTGATGATGGGCCGGGAATCAGCGCCGAAACCCAGGCGAATTTGTTCCGCCCCTTCTACACGACTAAGGGGCAAAAGGGCACGGGTTTGGGACTTTGGGTTAGCCAGGGCATTATCACCAAGCATGGCGGCTCCATTCGCCTCCGCAGTCGAACCGGCGTACAGCATGGCACGTGCTTTGCAGTTTTCCTTCCCCTTGGCACCTAAAATTACCCGTTCTGGACTGCGGTTCACCGCGGGTACAATCATTTGCATCTATAACTTGGCAAAGTGAATCCATACAGGTTGCCGCCGAGCACCTGCGCGGCTATTGAGCCTCCCGAGCCCGATGAAGAGAAGATGCACGCGAGCAAAATCCACTGGATTGGTAGCCTTGAGTTGCGCATTGCTGATCTTAACTGGGATCACCACTGCTTCAGGCCAGAGTCAAGCGGGGCAAAACACGCCTGGGAGTTCCGCGGGCGCGGGTTCCGCTCCAGAGGCTAGCGCTTCCAGATCTTCCACCAGTGCTCCGGCTTCATCCGCCTCTTACAGTTCAAGCCAGAATCCATTTCTGAGCAGCGTCCCTGAGGGCAAGGCCACGGGGACGGTTTTGCCACTGTCCTTTAAGGAGGCCATCGACCGCGCTCTGCGTACGAACCTGGGGCTTCTGCTTTCAAGTGACACTTCACTTTCGGCGCGCGGTAAAAAGTGGGAGGAGTTAAGCCGGCTTCTGCCGAACATCAGCGCATCCGCCAACCAGAGTGCGCAGCAAATCGATCTTGCAGCCCTCGGGTTCAGGTTTAACTTTCCCGGAGTTACACCGGTAATAGGCCCGATCGGGACGTTCGATGCTCGAGTTTATTTGAGCGCTCCGCTGTTCGATTGGCATTCGCTTGAACGGGAGCGTGGCGCCCGAGCCAGCGAAGCTGCAGCACGATACAGATACAACGATGCCCGCGAGATGGTGGTATTAGCCACCGGCAATGAATATCTTCTGAGCCTCTCCGCAGCCGCCCGCGTTGACGCCGCCCAGGCGGAACTCGAGACCGCGCAAGCCCTGTTCAATAAAGCGCAGGACCAGCAGACTGCCGGCGTCTCTCCTGCGATTGATACCCTGCGCGCACAAGTGGAATTCCAAACTCGCCAGCAACAGCTGATTGTGGCGCGCAATAACTATGCGAAACAGAAACTCGCTTTGGCGCGCACGATCGGATTGCCGCCCGGGCAGGAATTTAATCTGACCGATCAGGCTCCTTATAAGCCGCTGACTCCGATGAGTGTAGAGCAGGCGCTGCAACGGGCGTATATGGGACGCGCCGACTATCAGGCGGCAGCGCAAGACGTGCGCGCAGCGGAGCAGTTCCGGCGGGCAGCTACGGCGGAACATCTTCCTACCCTCGACATCTCCGGGAACTATGGGGCTGCCGGAGTGAACGTCGGTGACTCTCACGGCGTATTCCTCGCCGGAGCCACTCTTTCTATCCCGATTTTTGCAGGCGGGCGGTCCCATGCCGACGCCCTGCAGGCGGAAGCCACTCTGCGGCAAAGCCGCCAGCAACTGGAAAGTTTAAGAGCGCAGATTGATTACGATGTCCGCAGTGCGCTTCTCGATCTATCGGCGGCAAGCGATCAGGTGCAAGTTGCACGATCGGCGCTGGATCTTGCGAACCAGACGCTGGTACAGGCGCGAGACCGGTTCAGCGCCGGGGTTGCGGATAATCTTGAGGTGATCGAAGCGCAGGATGCGGTGGCTACGGCCAACGAGAATTACATCAGCAGCCTCTATGCCCACAATGTAGCCAAGGTGCTATTGGCACGGGCGATAGGCTTTGCTGAGCAAGGCGTGAAACAATATCTGGAAGGTAAAGATAAGTGAGCTATGGCACAGCAAACTGAGGTTCGAGAGCGAGGGCAGATTCAAGAACCCGCAGGGCCGGGTCCGCAAGGCGTAGCTTCACCCACTCCCATGCCACCTGCGCAAACGTCTCAAGGAAGACCTCCGCTTTCTGATCGAGACATGAAATGGCGGGACTTCCGCTCGCGCAATCCGCGTTTTCGCATGTTTCTGATTATCGGAATCGTGGTGCTGCTGGTTGCCGGTTTCTTCCTGTGGCGCTATTTCAACAGCTATGAATCCACCGACGACGCACAGATTGATGGCCATCTCAATCCCGTGAGCGCGAGGGTCTCGGGACATGTACAAAAACTTCTGGTTACGGATAACCAGTATGTCCAAGCCGGTCAGGCGCTGGTGCAAATCGATCCGTCCGATTACCAGGTTCTGGTAGCGCGCGCGCAGGCCGACTACGACAACGCAGTGGCCGCGGCCAGAAGCGCAGGAGTGAACATTCCAATCACAACCGCAAGCGCCGGTGGGCAGCTTTCCTCCGCACAAGCCGAAGTGGAGACCGCTCAAGCCAACTTGCTCGCTGCCAGACAACAGGTCGATGTGGCTAACGCTCAGTTAACGCAGGCGGACGCCAACAATAACAAGGCGCAGAATGACCTGGCACGTTACAAACAATTGGTCTCGAAACAAGAGATTTCACAGCAACAGTACGACCAGGCCTATGCGGCGTCTCAGGCGGGTGCTGCGGGAGTCGATGCGGCCCGCGCCGGCGTCGCTGCAGCACAACAGCAGGTAAAGGCGGCCCAGAGCCGAGTTTTGCAGGCACAAGCGAGTTTGCGGTCGGCGCAAACCGCGCCCCAACAGGTGGCCGCGATCCGCTCCCGCGCTCAGTCGGCTGAGGCTCTTGTCGAACAGAAGAAAGCCGAACTTGACGCCGCAAAATTGAATTTGCAATACACCTCCGTGACTGCGCCGGTCAATGGGGTGGTCACCAACCGCACGGTTGAGGTCGGGCAAAACGTGCAGCCGGGGCAGGAGTTGATGCGCATCATCAATCTGGATGACATATGG
>DATNAF010000390.1:0-3656 GCA_035572845.1 Terriglobales bacterium | reverse complement strand
CCAATACCAGTTTTGAGTCCGGCACGCCCACCGACTGCGGAGTCATGATTTCGTAAGTCAGGCGGTTCTTGAGCATGCCATCCTGATGAATGCCGGCTTCATGCGCGAAAGCATTGCGCCCGATGATGGCCTTGTTGGGCTGCACCGGGATGCCAGTAATTTCCTCCAGCAGCTGGCTGGTGGGATACAACTCTTCAGTCGCGATGCTGGTCAGGAATGGATAGCGATCAGCTCGCACTCGCAAAGCCATCACAATTTCCTCGAGTGAAGCATTTCCAGCACGCTCGCCGATGCCATTGATGGTGCACTCCACTTGACGCGCACCATTCGCAACTCCCACCAGCGAGTTGGCGACTGCAAGTCCGAGGTCATTGTGGCAGTGGGTCGAGATGATGACGTGCTCTATACCACGCACGCGCTCACCAATATTACGGATCAGATCGCCAAACTCTAACGGGACCGTGTAGCCGACAGTATCGGGAATATTCAGCGTTGTCGCACCCGCCTGAATGACGGCTTCGAGCACCTGGAAGAGAAATTCCGGATCGGTGCGGGTCGCATCTTCGGGCGAAAATTCGACGTCTTCGCAAAACGTGCGTGCCAGGCGGACAGACTCTGCGGCCTGTTCAAGGCATTGCTGACGAGAGATGCGAAGCTTGTGTTGCAGGTGAATGTCAGAAGTCGCAAGAAACACGTGAATGCGTGGACGCACAGCAGAGCGCAATGCGAGTGCGGCGCGCTCAATGTCGTGACGGGCGGCGCGAGCCAGGGCCGCGATGATGGGACGCGGAACTGCGGCAGCTACTGCCTGAACCGCGGCAAAATCGCCGTCTGAGGCAATGGGAAATCCGGCCTCAATTACATCGACTCCGAGACGGTCGAGCTGACGAGCGAGGCGAACCTTCTCCTGCACATTCATGCTGCAGCCCGGCGACTGCTCGCCGTCGCGCAAAGTCGTGTCGAAAATCGTAACTCTGGGGCTGTCCATTTGAAGCTCCTCTTTTAATTACTTCAATGGTATTCCGCAGCAGATTGAAAGCAAAGCTTATTATTGTTGTCAAAATACATAGCATTGCTAATATAAGTAGTTAAACTAATCTATTGTCATAGTTTCATTAATGGAGACCTGAAATGGAAATCTCGCAGCTGGAAGTCTTCCTGGCAGTGGCACGTGAGGGTGGCTTCTCCCGGGCGGCGGAAAAACTATACCGTACCCAATCGGCGGTGAGCCAAGCCATCCGCAAGCTGGAGGCGGAAATTGGCGAGCCGCTTTTCGACCGCTCGACCCGTGATGGCGTAATGACCGACGCCGGACAAGTTCTGCGGGAATATGCGGAACGCCTGCTGAATTTGCGCGAAAATGCGCGCGAGGCGTTGGGGGAATTACGTGAATTGCAAAAAGGAAAGCTGGTCGTGGGCGCCAATGAATTCACGGCCCTTTACTTGTTGCGGGTACTGGCGGAATTCCGGCGCCTGCATCCGGCGATCCGGATCGTGGTGCAACGCTCGCTGGGCAGCCAGATCCCGGATGATATTCGCCGGCATAATTGCGAGTTTGGCGTGCTTACTTACGATCCTCAGGACCCGGAATTGGCGTCGGTGGTGGTGTACTCCGACGAATTGATCTTCGTCGTGCCGCCGCAACATCCGCTGGCGCGGGAATCGCAAGTCAGCATTCGCCAATTGGGAGCGGAGTCGTTTGTTGCGCACATTGTGTCTTCTCCGTATCGAGAGAAAGTCATTCAGGCCTTTGAGAAGCACAAGACACCGCTGCACATGGGAGTGGAACTGCCTACTCTGCAGGCGATCAAGCGCTTCGTGGCTATGGGGAATGGGGTTGCTTTTCTTCCTGAGATCAGCGTGGAAGACGAGATTGCTCGTGGGGAACTGGTGCGTATTCCCGTGCAGGAGTTACGGGTGCATCGCAAGCTACGGCTGATTTATCGCAAGTCGGCTGCGCTTTCGCATGCCGGACGCGCGTTTTTGAAAATTGCCGAGTCGGTGGCGAATACGCAGGGCGGACGCTACCGCTTTGAGCGCTCGAAATAATATTCCGGCGTTTTGGCGTCGTATACTCTCGTCGTACTACACGCGCGATGGCAATGAGCACAGCAGTATCCACGGGGGCAAGCGTTGCGGCGTTCAACTTCTAGAACGGTAAGCCGTCTTCTTCATCTCTTTCTATTTTCGCTGCTTGTGTCTCCCGCTTGGACGCAGCAGGCCACGATCAGCGGCCTGGTGCAGGACGCAACCGGCGCGGCCATTCAAGGCGCGCAGGTCACATTCAGTACCCCGGGATCCAGTCAGACCACCATCACCGACGCCGAAGGTAGATTCTCATTTTCCGTCGTCAGCGGAACTTCCGGAACCGTGCGGGTAACTGCGAACGGCTTCGCACCGGCGGAAAAAACCTGGCCCACACCGGCAGAAAACCTTTCGCTCACGTTCGTTCTACGCGGAGTCGCTCAAGGAGAGCGAGTGGTCGTCTCCGCCACTCGCAGCGAAATGAAACTCTCCGAGGTTCCCGGCAGCGCGGTTCAACTTTCGCCCGAGGACATCAGCGCTAATGCCGGCCTTACGCTTGATGACGTGCTGCGGCAAGTGCCAGGGTTCTCTTTGTTCCGGCGATCCAGCAGCCGAGTAGCTAATCCAACAACCCAGGGTGTTTCGCTGCGTGGCCTTGGCGCCAGCGGGCCGAGCCGCGCGTTGGTTCTGGAAGACGGCGTTCCGCTCGTCGATCCTTTTGGCGGCTGGGTTTTTTGGGACCAGGTGCCGCGCGCCGAGCTTTCCAGCGTGGAAGTATTTCGCGGTGGCGAATCGAATCTATACGGAAGCGACGCGCTGGGCGGAGTGATCCAAATGTTGACCCGCGTGCCCAACGCGCCGGCCTTCTCGATTGATGCCTCCTATGGAACCGAGAACACGCCCGACGTATCGGCTTGGGGCGGCACCAAAATCTCGCGCTGGGATTTTGAGTCTGGCGTGGATATGTCCCGTACTGATGGTTACACGCTGCTTCCACCTTCCGAGCGCGGCCTGGTCGATATTGACGCTAATTCGAGGCATGCGACCGTCGATGGCGGTATCGGTTACCAGTTGTCAGATACCGGCCGTGCGTTTCTGCGCGGCACCTTCTTCGATGAATCCCGCAACAATGGCACTCCTCTACAAAAGAACAGTACTGGAACCGGCGTTGGAGTTGCAGGGATCAATAGCAGCGTGGGCGACCATGATTCATTCATGGCACGCATTTCCGGCCAAGTGGAAGGTTATGACCAGACGTTCTCGTCCATTGCCTCGAACAGAAACAGCGAAGCCCTCACCGATATCCAGCATGTTCCTTCGCAAGAGATTAGTGGAGGATTCCAATGGAACCACGAACTGAAGAAGCAAACACTCATCGGCGGCGTTGACGTGCAGCAAGTGATGGGCGCGAGCGATGAACAGCTCATTTCAGCTACAAGTGGCAATCACTTTGCCAACAATATCGCAGGCGGGAGACAACGCTCTACCGGGATATTCGGCGAGGATATTTTTCGCATTAACGACAGATGGACGGTGATCGCGGGGGCCCGCTGGGATGATTGGAGCAACTACAACGGAAACACCGTGAGAATTTCTATTCCTTCCGGAACTGCGGTCGGGCAGTTTTTCCC
>DATNAF010000389.1:0-10052 GCA_035572845.1 Terriglobales bacterium | reverse complement strand
ACTGGAGAGGTGGTCAATGGAGTCATGGCAGTCCTCCTGGTTGGCCCAAAATGTTTGTTACGACATTCGGCCGGAGCAGTCTGATTATAGGCAAGCTGAAAAAAGATTGCGCGAATCAGGATAAGATGTCGCGAAATGACTTTGCGTTCAATTGCCGAAGCCGCGGAACAAATTCGACAGCAGAAAATCTCTCCGGTGGAACTAGCGCGTGAGTGCCTGGAGAGAATCGAGCGGCTGAATCCAACTCTGAATGCTTTTATTACCGTTACCGCCGAGTCTGCGGTGGCCGAAGCGCAAAAAGCCGAGCAGAAGATTCAGTCCGGCAACTGGCGCGGCCCGCTGCACGGAATCCCAATTGGACTAAAAGACCTGATCGACACTGCCGGGCTTCGAACCACCGCAGCCAGCGGAGTCTTTGGCGACCGCATCCCCTCCGAGGACGCCGATGTCGTAAAGAAACTTAAGGCCGCCGGCGCGGTGTTCGTCGGCAAACAGAACCTGCAAGAATTTGCTTACGGCAGCAGTTCGCTGATCAGCCATTTCGGGCCGGTACGAAACCCAGTTAATCCTGAGTTCATTGCAGGAGGCTCCTCTTCGGGCTCGGCTGCAGCCGTTGCTTCTGGAATGTGCTATGCCGCGATTGGCACCGACACCGCCGGTTCCATCCGCGAGCCTGCTTCCATCTGTGGCGTAGTGGGACTGAAGCCTTCTTACGGATTAGTGAGCACCCGCGGGATCATTCCGCTTTCGCAATCGCTCGACCACGCCGGGCCCATCACGCGCAGCGTGGAAGACGCGGCCATCGTGCTTGATGCCGTTGCAGAGAATCGCGAAAGCTACTTACAGGACCTAAAAACGGGCATTCGAGACTTCGTGATCGGCATACCACGAAAGTATTTTTATGATGACCTCGATCCCGAAGTTGGCGGTGCGGTCGAGAACGCCCTTGCATATCTGGCAAAAAATGCGAAGTCCGTTCGCGAAGTAGAATGCCTGATCGAGCACGACCGCACGCTTTTCAACGCCGAGTCGAGCGCCTATCATCGCGACAAAATTGCTTCGTCAGCGAATTTATACGATCCGGAAACACTGCGGCGGCTTCAATCTGGCGAAGGTGTGAGCGACAGCCAATATCAAAATGCTGTGTCCCATTTGCAGGAAACCCGGAAGAAGATCGGCGAGATGTTTAGTGATGTCGATCTTTTAATAACTCCAGCCATGCCAGTGCTCACGCCGCGAATTGCCGAGCTCTCAAACGACGTTTCGAAGCTCCGCCCAACTGAAATACTTCTGCTCCGCAACACGCGTCCGGTTAACGCATGGGGACTGCCGGCGATCTCCATTCCCTGCGGCACCGATTCGCGAGGATTGCCGATTGGACTGCAAATCATCGGGTCGCCGAGGGGAGAGCAGAAGGTTCTACGGGCTGCGTTCGCGTTTGAGCAGGGCTAAACTGCTGAAAATCATCAACCACAAAGGACACGAAGGTTCACGAAGGAAAGCCGAAGTTTTAAAGTTTTCCTTCGTGAACCTTCGTGTCCTTCGTGGTTGATGAATTGTCGCGGTCGCGATCAATCCACGGAGTGCACGTCCTCGGGAATCATCATCACAAAGTCGCACTCGCGGTTATCTTTCGAGCAGGAGAGAGTTCCCCGCCGCAAAATTTTCGTAGGCGTGTCGTCGGGGAAGGCGAAATCGATTTTTGCGCTGCGCAAATTATCGGTCAGCGGCTTCAGCTTTTCTTCTCCACTGATGAACTTCGCCGCCGCCACTTTGGCCTCGCCACCCAATGAACTGACGATCACAAAGAACTCCGCCGTTCCCGCCACAGGCGCAACTTTGCCCAGATGAATTGTTCGCAACATCTGCAGATCGGCACGGTGTTGCTCGACCGCCTTGGTCGCGCTTGCGTCGCCGCCAACTAACGCCGCGAGCCGTCCCTTGGTTTCAAGCGCCGGACGCAGTCCGGACAGCGACATGGCATAGGTGCGAATCGCGTCGTCCTTCTGCCCTCGCTTTTCGTAAATCTCTGCCAGATGATCACCTACCTCGCCGTGCTCGCCCAATGTCCACGCCGCATCCACATACTTCTGGGCCTTGGCCAGGTCACCACGCGCAAAATAAACCCAGCCCAGCGTGTCCCAGTCGGCGTCAAGGGCCGAAACATTTCCGAGATCGCGGTCCGACAGTTGGTCAAGAGAAAGATTGCGTAACGAGTTTGAGACAGCGGTCACTGCCGACTCGGCATACTGCTGAGCGCGATCCAGATGCGCTTTCTTGAGTGACAACTGATAAGCGATGTTGTTCCAGACTTCCGGAGTAGCGGAAATTTCCGTCGCCCGGTCGAACGCCGCCAATGCCTTGTCATCCTGACCCAAATTCAAATACGCGTCGCCCAGACTGATCTGTAATGCCGCGTCATCCGATTTGAGCGATACCGCTTTCTCCAGCTCCGGCGCAGCTTTGTCGTACTGATGTGCTTCCGCATACATGCCGCCCAGCGCCGCATGCGCGTACTGGCTCAGTGGATCGATCTCAATCGCCTTATTAAATGCCGCCGCGCCTTCGTCATATTTTCGCGCGGTGGTGTAAGCCCAGCCCAGGGCGCCATACGCATACTCGTCGTATGGATTCAGCTCCGCCTGCTTCTTGAATGCTGCAATCGCATCGTCGGTCTGGCGAAGCAACATGTAAGCGCGGCCCAGGTCCATCCACGCAGTCTTGTGCTTTGGATCCGCCGCCACCACGCGTTTGAAAAGATCGACCGCGGTCTGATAATTCCCTCGATCAAACGAAGCTTTGGCCGCGTCATAAAGATCGTCGCCCTTCAGGTCGGCCGAAAGTGTCGGCGACCCTGCGGCGCTGCTGTCGATTGAAAGATGCTGCGTTGCATCGGACAAAACTGCACGGCGGAATGCCAGGTAGTCGCTCGCCCGCGCCGAAGGCAACTCGTTCATGCTGGTGACCAGCAATCGTGACGCGGTAAATACGTTGCCTTCAACTTTGTAGCTCGCGTCATAATGCGCGTAATCGCGCTTCATCGCAAACGGCAGCGGCGAGCTCTCCGTGTATTTAGGCGGAAATTCCAGGCGCAGGTGGTACGAGTATTCGATTGGCGAACCGATCTTGATGGGATCAGTGTCGTCCTCATCGGCATCGGCCAGGCTGATCTGCGAAAGCGGCAGCACCAGGTCAGACTTCTTCTTCGACCAGTCGAGGTAGTTCGCCACTTCGATTTTGTAATCGATCTGAAACGGCTCGTGGGTCTGCGCCGGATCACTCACGTTGAGATCGGAAACCTCTCCGTTAATTCCGCTGAAGCTGTTCATCTGCTTTACCCACTCGTTCCACTTATTGCGTGGAACGTGGCGGAAGAGCATGCGCAGGTACAGTTCGGTGTCGCCCCGAAGCTCGTACTTCACGTGGGCATTCAGCTTTCCGAATTCATTAATTTTGCCGTCGATGTCAGAAACCTGCCGATTTACCATCGGCGGGTTCGCCGGTGTCTTTTCGAGGTGAGGAACGCCATCCTGCGGAATGACCAGCGCTTGTTTGTCTCGCAAGACCGCAGAGAGCAGCCGGAACGGCGCGACTTCGGTGGTGCTGTCCATCCATATTTCTTCTTTGCCCAGCGGCACCATGGTGAACACGTGATCGAACTGCGAAGGTGACGGAATGTCGGGATCGATTTTGCGCCCGGAATTGATCAGCACCGAAGACGCGTGATAACCGGAAGCCTCAAGCAGCGAAGCCAGCAGAGTGTGCTTGTCCTTGCAATCGCCATACGCGTTGTGCAGCACGTCAGCCGCGGCATGCGGCTGAAATCGCCCTACTCCGAAAGAAAGACTGATGTAGCGAAAATTGGGACCGACAAAATCATAGAGCGCCTGAATTTTATCCAGATCGGTGGTCTTACCCTTCGTAAGCTCGGCGGCCTTGGCGCGAATCTCCGCAGTGGGCTCGCGTCGGTCTTTCTCCAGCGAGGCATACCAGCGACCCATTTGCTCCCAGCTCGCGAAGGTGGTCATTTGCACGGCAGGAGCCTCGGGCTCTTTAGCCGCGTGCTTTTCCTTTTTATCCTTCTTATTCTCAGTTTCGTCTTTGTCGACGTGCGAACTGGTCCAGGTGTAAACGCGGCGGCCATTGCTCTCTGCAATTTTCGGATCGTTACCCGGCTTGGTTTTCAGCTTGATGGTGCGGTCTTTGGGGACGTCGAGGACCAGTTGCTCGTCGAGCACGGTGCCGGCTTTGGCAAAGTCATATTCCATCCAGAATTGCCCGGGCGCGAGCGGCGTCTGCGTGATCGTGATGAAGTCGTACTCCAGTTCTTCTCCCGGGCGCAGCCCCGGCACAGTGATGTGTTTCTGCCGATAGTCGGTATAAACCGGAGCATCTCGCTCCAGCGGAATGCTTAAATCCTGGATCGAATCTTGTGGCGCGGTCACTGTCGAGCCATCCAACTTCAGCACCCGGACAAACGGAATCTCCACCCGCTCATTGGCCGAGTTATAGCCGATCACCACTTGTCCCCATTGCTCGACGCCCGCCTCACTCTGCACCTTGATCTTGACGTAAAATTCCCGGCGTCCAGTGCCGTCATTTTCAAAGCGATACGAAGTGTGTACCTTCTCGACCACGTAAGCCTCTTGCGAATGGTCGAGCACGACCGTTGGCTTAGCTGGATTAACCGGCGGCGCGGGAACAGTTTGGGGTGCAGGCACTTGCGCCAGCACGGTGGAAACCAGCAGCAATGGAAGGAAAGACAACCGACGCGAAGACATAGGGATACTGCGCCGTTTGTATCGCATTATGGCGAGGGAAGCAAGTTACCAACTGATTGTGTAGCGAGGGGCGCCTCGCCCGTCCTTGATTATCCTGCCTACTGGGTCGACATCGACTTATCGATAAATCCAGCTTCGTCACTTTTCATCTTCTTCAAACCATCCATCGGCAAATAAACCATATGCCCAGCGTCATAAGTCGCAAACGAAATCTGCCCCCGATACTTTGCCGGCAGGTCCATGTGATCAAATGTGTAATTCGCCGCATAATAAGGAGTAGCCAGATCGTAGTACCCTTCCATTACCAGCACCTTCAGGAATGGATTGCGCACCATGGCTTGCCGCAAAGCACTTGCCGTATCCGGAAAGCCTTCAATTCCCGATCCCCAGTCCCACTTCTCTCCTAGGCCCGCCGCCCGGGCAAAGAGGAAGTACGGCATATCAACTTTGTAGCCAAGCTCATTGCGAAGATAGTTATTAAAGGCCGCATTGAACGGCGCAAGAATGTTCGACTCAGTGGGATCATAGAAAGGCGTATCCAGCAACCCATTCGGATCAGGCCCGGTATAGCGCCCGTCCAATCGGCCAACTCGCAGCTTCTGATCGATCAATAAATAATGAGTGAACTTGGGCACATCGATGCGCAGGTTCGCCTCGTCAATGACCTCTTTACTTAGCCCTGTAAAGCGGGACATCTGTTCGATCGTTTTTTGCCGCTCCTCTGGCGTGAGTGAATCGCCTTTGGCCAGCGCCGTTGCGTATTCACCCGAGGCCCATTGCTCCGCCTGCTGCCGCGCCTTATTTACGTCCTGCTGCAGATCTGCCGGTAATTTGTGGTGATAGCCGGCGATCATCGTGAAAGAAGGAATCAGAAAAATGTAAGGCTCATCGTTGGTCTTCTGATCGATAAGCGTCTGGAAATTCAGCACGGTCGAAAGCAGCGTGATGCCGTTAAAACTGATTCCAAGTTCGCTCAGGTTTCCTGCAATTCCGGCCGACCGCGTAGTGCCATAACTTTCGCCAAACAAAAACAATGGCGAGTTCCAGCGCTCGTAACGCGTAATGTAGAGCCGAATAAATTCGCTGAAGGAATCTATGTCACCCTTTACGCCCCAGAATTTCTTGCCGATCTCTGCAGTTTCAGCCCGGCTGAAACCAGTGCCGATCGCATCCACCAGCACCAGATCGCTCTTGTCGAGAAGAGTATAAGGATTGTCCTCGGTGCGATAAGGCGCAGGCGGCAGAAAGCCATCCGGATTCAGCACCACCCGCTGCGGTCCCAGTGCGCCCATGTGCAGCCAGATGGAGGCTGATCCCGGGCCGCCGTTAAAAGCAAACGTGACCGGCCGCTTTGAAGCCTCCTGGCCATCGAGTGTGTAGGCCACAAAAAACATCTCCGCTTCAATCTTTCCGTCGCCCCGCTTAATGGGAAGCCGACCAGTCGTAGCAGAATATTTCAGCGTCTTGCCATTCAGCGAAACCTGATGATGCGTGACCACCGGTGGAATTTCTGTCATGTCGAAGTGTTCTTCTTTTTTGTCCTCGCCGGGTTTCGGTTCAGCCTGCGCCGGGGCAGGTTCAGTGGATTTGGCCGCCGGCTCCTCCGGCTTTTGTTGCTTTGCCGGCTGCGCCTTCTCTTTCTTCTTTTGCTGGTTCGCGGATTGAGTGTCCGGTTGCGATGACTGCTGATTTTCGTTTTGCTGCGCCAAGACGGGAACTGCAAAAATTGCGGCGAATACCAGGACAAGCAATGAACGCATATTGTTCTCCGGTGAACCCGGAATTATACGACTAAGGAGTTATGTGTGGAGAGACTCTTGTCCGGCAGACAGCGGCAAAGGCCTTGTGGGCCGGACACTCTTGTTCGCCAGTTGTGCTTTAGAGATCGCGGGCAGGAGTGCCCCCGCACACGACCAGTGGTTGCGAGGCAGAGGATTGCTAAGATGAATCTGTGCCCACGACAACCCAAAAGCAGAAAAGGAAAACAATAACCAGCGCGTCTACCGTGAATATCCTTCAGGCTGAGTCATTGAAGAAATTGCCATGGCTGATGCACGGCTTCAGCACCCGAGCCGGAGGAGTTTCGAAAGTTTACGGCGGGAAGGCATTGAACCTGGGATTCACCGCCCACGACACCAAATCCGCGGTGGAAACCAACCGGAACGAATTCATCTCTGCGCTGATTCCGACTCCGAAACGCCAAAAGTCTCCACCGCTGATCACGCTTCGTCAGATCCATTCTGATCTCATTCATCGAATCACCGAAATACATGCAGCCAATGTCCCAGTTGCCGGCGATGGAATGATCACGGATGCTCCGGGACTAATATTGGGAGTCCTCACCGCTGATTGCCTTCCGGTGATTTTGGCTGATCCCAAACACCGAGCCGTCGGGGTCTTTCACGCCGGTTGGCGTGGGACCGCGAAACGCATAGTAGAAAAAGGTGTAGGCGAAATGCACCGCTGGTTCGGCAGCAAGGCCCGCGACCTGAAAGCCGCCATTGGCCCGGGCATTCGCGGATGCTGCTACGAAGTCGGGCCAGAGGTCAGGTCAGCTTTCGAGGCGCAATTCACCTACGGCAGCGAACTGTTTCGCGAAACCAAAGATCGAAACGAAATCCACGAAAAATATCCGCTGCTGTTCCTGACCTCGCGCGCTCCCGGACACAGCGAGTTGCCAAAGAAAATCTTCCTCGACCTCGCCGAAGCCAACCGCCGCCAACTCATCGCCGCAGGAGTTCCACTTAAGAACATTTCAGATCTCGGCCTATGCACCCATTGCAGGCAGGATCTTTTTTTTTCGCATCGCGGCGAAAAAGGCGTGACCGGAAGAATGATGGCGGTGGTGGGTATAGAAAATTAAATCGCTGAAATGACCGGCTAATTCATTTTTCGCCAAGTTAGAATTAGAGACGGAGGGACCGTGTTCACTTCTCGTTCCATCGGATTCGTCAGCAGCCCCCACAAAAATCGCAGCGACGTTCCCAAGGGACTCGGCGCAAAGCACGACGCCGATGGCGTGCTCAAAATTTTGCCTGAATTCGAACCCGGGCTCGCCGACATCGAAGGCTTCTCGCATTTGATCGTCATCTGGGAATTTGACCGCAGCAAAGGCTTCGAACTCACAGCAAGTCCGCCGTCCGACAATCGGACGCACGGGGTGTTTGCGACCCGTTCGCCACTGCGTCCTAATCCCATTGCTCTGACGACCGTCGAATTGCTTCGCCGCGATGGACCCAACCTGCGTGTTCGCGGCGTGGACATGCTCGACGGCACTCCCATCCTTGATATCAAGCCTTACCTCTCCAGCATTCCCGCAGAAAAATTGCGGCGTGGTTGGCTCGCCGAAGCTGAAGCCCGAAAAAAATAAGGCTAGCCGACCCTTCGTAATTCACGAACGGCGGCCAGCCTTAGTTAACAAACCGCAGCCAAGTCTATTCAATCTTCGAGCAGTGGGTCGACAGCGTCTTCCAGCTAGTACCCTGCTTTTCAGCTGTCATGCTGCAAATGATAGTTCGAGCACGATGCTGCCCTTCAATCATTGCGTCATAGCTTTCCTTGAAACGCGCAAGGCCGACATTTCCGACCACTTGCGTCTGCAGATCGCTAATGTCGCTCTTGGTGTACTTATTGTTTGCCGGATCCTTGGCATCTTTGAGAAGTTGCGCTTTAGAAACCCATGTGCCAAAGCTTGTGCCCTCGACGTAGGCATCGGACAAGTGCGCTTCGAGCCACTTGCCATCGTTCGAGGTCTGCGCTTTGTTGCTTTCCTGTACAAACTGGTCGAATGACGACTTTGAGGTGGTGCCGGCCATATGTTTTTCCGCCGCGAAGCCTGCAATACACAGGCACAGTGCGCAAACTGCGATTGCGACATTCTTCATAGTTTTTCCCCTTCTGTTTTTTTGATCTACGAAACCTTAGCCCGAGGCGAGTTGTTCTGCGCGGACCACGCAGGAGTAATGATTGGCGATGGAAGGTTGGCACGGGATGTCCATGAAGTCAAGCGTTTCCACGAACTTAGTTTGGCCGGAGCATTTTGGAAGTGATCTCAGTTTCTTGAGGGCGGAACAGATATCCCGATCTGGGAAGTCGTTGATATCTACTTTCGTGGACTTGCGCGAACTGACATTAAGTCCAACACTCAACGAGGGTAGGTGGACGTTTGGGAGGACGTTGCCAGTGGGTACTGGACGTTGCCTATCAAGCAGTCGAGTGGCCTAGTCAGCCATTACGGTTCGACTCCGTCGTCCTCCGCGCGACCACTCGACAAAATCTACAACTTCTCTTGTTATAATTGGACTGATAGGCAGCGTACCAACTGGCATATCCGGCCCCGGATGACTACCGGGGCTTTTGATTTTTCGCCCGAAGTTTCATATCAACACACTGCCTCGGACGTGCCGCTTTTCACCCTACTCATTCCTGTCATCCTGAGCGAAGTTGTCGTCCGCAAAGCGGACGACAACGCAGTCGAAGGACCCCATGTCACTTTTGGCTAGCGACGACCCTTCGGGGAATTCTCACCGATTAACCTGCACCTTGGGAATGTCGGGGCGGGAAGTCGCGGTAGCATCGCAGATCCATCTACACCGCTCAGCACCACAGGACCGATTCCATGCTGCGTGGCGTTATTCCGCAATTTCCGCCGCTGCCGCCAAAGCTTCCGGGACGATCCCGTCGACATCCGCATCCGTTGCAAGGTGATTCACGATGCAGGCACGCAGACAAAATTTTCCTTTTAGCTCCGCATTCGACAAATAGACGTTCCCTCGGCTCACTACTTTCTTTAGCAGCTCGAGGTTAAATTGATTGCGCTGGTCTTCGCTTGCACGATCGCTCAGCAAGTGACGGAAGCAGACGGCGCTCAGTTCTATTGGCCCAACCAGTTCGAGTTCAGCGCGAGACCTCACCGCCGCGGCCAGGCGCTGCGCCTGATCAAGATTCAGCCGAATGGCGTCGCGAAAGGCCCGCAGCCCGTGGAAGCGCACTGAAAGCCAAATCTTCAGCGCGCGGAAGCGGCGCGAGAGTTCCATCGACTCCTCAAAAAATGCGAACCCCTCAACTGGATCAGAGCTAAGTTGTTTGGCATAAGCGCCTGTGTACGTAAAAGCCGTTCGCGCGATCTCGGGATCGCGATAAAGCAGGCAGCCACAATCCAGCGGTTGGAACAACCATTTATGAGGATCGAGAGAGATAGAGTCAGCCTCGCTCAGGCCGCGGAATTTTTCAGGGACGGCAATCGCAGCAAGCGCTCCGTACGCGCCGTCA
>DATNAF010000388.1:0-13322 GCA_035572845.1 Terriglobales bacterium | reverse complement strand
TGGCGGCGGCGATTACGCGCGGGTGATTGTGACCGGCATTGACGACCGATATTCCAGAGAAGCAGTCGAGGTACTCGCGGCCGTTTTCGTCCCAGACTTTGACGCCGCTGGCATGATCGATGACGATAGGCGCAACGGACTTCAGAAAGCCGGTCATTACGTAGTCTTTGTATTTCTGGATTGTGTTGGACATTAGCGCCTCTATCAAAGAGCATTAACCACGAAGGACACGAAGGTTCACGAAGGAAAGCCAATGCAAAAGTGCAATCTGTATCAGACATACATTTAGGCGTCGTACAGACGAAGCAACAAAAAATCAAGTTTGGTTTTCCTTGGTGAACCTTCGTGTCCTTCGTGGTTGACCATTTTAAAACTTGCGTGAGTGGTCGCTGGCCCAGCGCTCCACCACGACTTTCTTTTCTGTATAGAATTCGACCGCATCGCGACCCTGGCCATGCTGCACGCCGAAGAAACTATCCTTCCAGCCGCTGAACGGGAAATATGCCATGGGCGCGGCAACTCCAATGTTGATGCCAATGTTCCCTGCCGGCGCTTCGTAACGAAAACGGCGGGCAGCAGCGCCGCTCGAAGTAAACAGCGAAGCCTGATTGCCGTAAGCACTGCGCTCCAGAAATGCCAGCGCATCATCCAGACTGTTTGCATGCACCAGGCTCAAGACGGGACCAAAGATTTCCGTGTCGGCAAGTTCACTGTTTGCCGGCACGGAGTCGAGGACGGTCGGTTTGACAAAGTTGCCATTCTCTCCGCCTGCAATTCGCGCCTGGCGACCATCCAGCAACAGTTTCGCGCCTTCACGGGTGCCAGCGTCAATCAGAGATTCCACGCGCGACTGGCTCTGCCTGGTGATGAGTGGGCCCATCTGCACCCCTTCGTCGAGGCCGTTGCCGACTTTTAGGGAACTTGCGGCGGCGGTGATCGAGTCACGAAAAGTTTTTTGCGCTTCGCCTACGGTGATCGCGACTGAGACAGCAAGGCAACGCTGGCCCGCGCATCCAAAAGCGCTGTCACTGATGATCTGTGTCGCCATCTTCACGTCGGCGTCGGGAAGGACGATGACGTGGTTCTTGGCTCCGCCCTGACATTGCGCTCGTTTTCCATTAGCCCCGGCGCGAGCATAGATGTATTTCGCGACGGGAGTGGATCCGACGAAGCTAATGGCGCGGACTTTGGGATGATCAAGAATGGCGTTGACGGCAGATTTGCCGCCGTTCACGAGGTTCACCACGCCGGCAGGTAATCCAGTCTGCTCCAGCAGTTCGAAAGCGCGACGCATGGTCAGTGGAACGCGCTCTGAAGGCTTGATCACCAGAGTGTTGCCGCATGCAATCGCGTACGGGAGAAACCAGAACGGAATCATTCCCGGAAAATTAAATGGCGTGATTGCTGCGACGACGCCTAGCGGCTGCCGGATCATAGTCTCGTCGATGCCACGGGCCACGTCTTCGAGGTTGTAGCCCTGCATCATCATGGGAATGCCGCATGCAACTTCGACATTCTCAATCGCCCGACGCAATTCACCTTTTGCTTCGCCGAAAGTTTTGCCATTTTCCTGCGTGATGATGCGCGACAGATCGTCGATATGTTCTTCAAGGAGGTTCTTCAGTTTGAATAGTGGCTGAATGCGATCTTCCGGCGGAGTTCGGCGCCAGGCGGGATATGCGGCAGCGGCGGCATCGATCGCTTTGGTCACCTCGGCAACATCCGAGAGAGGCACTCGCGCAATAGCATCTCCGGTGGCGGGATTCACAACATCCTGCCATTCGCTGGCGGAGGACTCGCGCCACTGGCCATTTATGAAATTCGGAACTTTGGTTAGCGGTGGTGCAGCAACGCTACTCATGTCGTAGACCTTCCTGATCGTAAAAGAGCCACTTTATTTGCTAACAGCTTCGAGCGGCCACCCCTTTTCACAGACTGAGGCGAGCGCAGCTTCCAAGACATCCAATCCTTCATCCATTTGCTGATCAGTAACAACCAGCGGAACTAACACCCGAATCACGTTGCCATAACTGCCGGCAGTAATTGTGATCAGGCCGTGCTCGTAACAATATTGCGTGATCTTCTTGGTCTCCTCGGGCGCGGGCTCCCGGGTTTCGCGAGACTTTACGAGTTCAATGGCACGCATCGCGCCTAGTCCGCGAGCGTCCCCGATCACTTCGAATCGCTGTTTCCATTCACGCGCACGTTGTTCGAAATGCTGACCTAAGGAGTTCGCACGCGCCAGCAATTCGCCGTTCTCAAATTCATCGAGAACCGCATTCGCTGCCGCGCAGGAAAGTGGGTTGCCGGCGAAAGTTCCACCCAGACCGCCGGGGCCCGGAGCATCCATTATTTCGGCTCGTCCTGTGATTGCAGCCAAAGGTAAGCCGCCGCCCAGAGATTTCGCGGTGACCAGCAGGTCGGGCTCAACTCCGTAGTGCTCGCTGGCGAACATTTTTCCGGTGCGTCCAAATCCGCTCTGAACTTCGTCAGCAATAAACAGCACGCCATGCTTGTGGCAAATATCCATCAGAATGCTGAAAAATTCCGGAGGCGGGTTTACAAAGCCTCCTTCGCCAAGTACCGGTTCAGCGATTACAGCGGCCACGTCTTCGGCGGCAACCACACGCTTGAAAGTATCTTCAAGATGGCGCGCGCAATACACATCGCAAGAGGGATATTTCAGCGAATACGAACAGCGATAGCAATATCCGTAAGGGATGCGATACACATCCGACGGAAATGGGGCGAAGCCGGCTTTGTAAGGATGGGTTTTGCTGGTCAATGCCAACGTCATCATGGTGCGGCCGTGGAATGCATCTTCGAAGGCTATGATTCCAGGGCGACCGGTGTGCGCACGCGCAATCTTGACGGCGTTCTCGACTGCTTCGGCACCAGTGTTCACCAGGAGCGTCTTCTTGGGAAAGTTGCCGGGAGTGAGTTGGTTCAGGCGCTCAGCGAGGCGAATGTAATTCTCGTAGGGCGTGACCTGAGCACAGGTGTGCAGAAATTCGTGAAGTTGCGATTCGAGGGCTGAGATGACACGTTGATTGCGGTGTCCGGCGTTAAGACAGCCGATTCCACCCGCGAAATCGATGAAGCAATTGCCGTCCACGTCTTCGAGCCATGCGTCTTGTGATCGGGCGACGTATACCGGCGTCGCGTGAGACAGCCCGCGAGGGACCGCGGCATCGCGGCGCGCGGCGAAGGCGCGAGATTTAGGGCCTGGGATTGAAGTTCGTAACTGGATTGTGTTCATGTCTGCGACGCTATTCCTGCTTCGTCTGTGGCTTTGCTCTGTGGAACTCTGTGTCCTTTGTGGCGAAGCCTTTAAAAAGCCAACCACAGAGAACACAGGGTTTCACAGAGAAAACCCCACAGAGGTACTCACTGCTTTAATACCAACCGATCGGCTGCTCGTTCAAATTGATGTGCACCTGCTTGGTCTCGAGATACTCTTCGATTCCGCCCGGCCCAAGCTCGCGTCCAAAGCCGGATTGCTTGTATCCGCCCCACGGCGCTTCGACGTAAGTCGGCTGCATGTGATTGACCCAAACAATTCCCGCACGCAAAGACTTCACGACCCGAAAAGCTTTAAAGATGTCGCGGGTCCAAACGGCGGCGGCTAGTCCGTAAGGAGAATCGTTGGCAATCTTCAGCGCGTCTTTTTCGTTTTCGAAGGGAATGACGGAAGCTACTGGACCAAAGATTTCTTCGCGAGCAATGCGTGCGTTGTTATCGACGTCATAGAAGATAGTGGGTTCTACGTAATATCCTTTGGAAAAACTATTTGCACGGCCACCGCCGATGGCGACTTTCGCCTCTGACTTTCCCAAGTCCTGATATGAACGAACCCGCTCATATTGATCTTTGCTGACCAGCGGCCCCATCTTGGTTTCCCGCTGCATAGGCGGGCCTAACTTTATGTTTCTGGTCTTCTCCGTCATCGCATCGACAAAGTTTTTGTAGATTGACTTTTGAACCAGGATTCGGCTGCCGGCTGAGCAGACTTCGCCCTGATTGATGAATACGCCGAAGAGAGCGCCGTCGATTGCGGCTTCGAAATTGGCATCGGCGAAAAAGATGTTGGGCGATTTTCCGCCAAGCTCCAGGGTCACACGCTTTACCGTATCGGCGGCTTGTTTGACGATGATCTTGCCGACTTCGGCGCTGCCGGTGAAGGCAATCTTATTCACGTCAGGATGTTTCACTAGCGGCGCGCCACAGGTTTCGCCGTATCCGGTGATGATGTTGACGACACCTGGCGGCAGGCCGACATCAGAAAACCAGTTCGCCATTTCAAGCGCGGTCAGGGGAGTCTGCTCGGCGGGCTTTAGAACACAGGTGCAACCTGCGGCCAATGCCGGCGCCAGCTTCCATGCAGCCATAAGCAGCGGATAATTCCAGGGGATGATTTGTCCGGCAACGCCGACGGGCTCTTTGAGAGTGAGGCTGACGGCGTTGTCGGGAACAGGATTTACGTATCCGAGAATTTTTGTCGCCAGGCCGCCGTAATATTCAAAGCAGGTCGCGACGTCATTGATGTCGTACTCGGCTTCAACAATGGGCTTGCCGGTGTTGCGGCACTCGAGCTCGGCGAGCATGGCGGAGTTTTGCCGAATCTTTTCGGCGAGACGGAATAGAACACGGCCGCGTTCCTGCGGAGTTGTTGTCGCCCAAGGTCCTTCTTCGAATGCAGCCTTGGCGGCAGTGACGGCGCGATTCACGTCATCCCCATTTGCGTCGGGCACCTGCGCGATAATTTCTTCGGTCGAGGGATCGTAAACAGGAATGGTTTTGTTCGAGTTACTGGCGACCGGCTCGCCGTTGATGAAAAGTTTGTATGTCTTCACTTCCGTCGTAAGTCCAACTGGCATAAAAACTCCTGCGATTAATGCGTCGAGGCTCGGCTCGACTGGACGGCCGAGGGCGGCCGTCCCATACGGGTCATACTAATTCGCCGAGGTACGCTCGACCGGACGAGCAAGTACGCCCGCCGTCAAACCAACTTCGTGCCGCACCTTACGCCTTCCGTAAACGAAGAAAAAGAATGCGGCGAGGACGATGAAAAATAATGTGAGGCCAAACATGCTCAGCTCATATTTCAAAACCGAGGTGATTTGACTCGCTGGGAAAAATGCCACTACGATTGCCGCTAAAGTAGTGAGCAGTCCACTTGCGCCCGCCACAAGCAACGTCCCACGACGGTAGCGACCCTCACAGGGAGCCGATCTGAACGCGAGTTTCAGTAAAGCTGCAAACATGTATATGAACGGAACCAGCTGCAGCACCACTGCGATCGACAGCATGGTTTGAAATGCGGCCTGCACTCCCCCGGCTGCAGCGAAATTTACGATTACTAGGAGCAGCGAGACCAGGCCTTGCACGATCAGAGCCGCGTAGGGCGTTGCGTAACGCGAATGCAGGCGACCTAGCCACGAGGGCATGTAAGCGTCCAGTCCGGCGACAAATGGAATGCGTGCCGAGCCGCCCATCCATGCTGACCCGATACCTGCGATCGAAAGACTGAGCATCAACGCAAATGGGATTACGATCCATGCCAGGCCTACTTGTGACGCCATGTGGCTCACAGCTTGCACGATGCCCTGCAACACACTGACTTTTCTTCCGACTGCAATTAACAACGTGAGGGTCACTCCAACGTAAAGCGCGCCGGAGAGAATTCCGCCCCAGGCGACTGCGCCCGGCAAAGTTCGCGCGGGATCGCGGATTTCGTCGCCCATGACAGAAGCCAGTTCCAGGCCGACTAATCCGAAGCAAATCACACCAAAGGAATTCAGTACAAAGCGGGGATCGGCGGGGATGCGAAAATCCGCGGACGTGAGCGTCGTTCCAAAACGCTGCCACAATACGATTCCAAGCCCAATCAGCACGGCAGCCGCAATCCCGGTGCCGATGGCGCCAAGGTTATTGATCCACTTCCCTACCCCAAGCCCGACGATGTTCAACCAGGTGAGCACCGCCAGCAGCACGGTTGAGGTCGCTAGAGCAAAAACTTTGTTGTCGGCAAGAGCCTGATGGCTTGGACCTAATACGTATACCGAGACTCCGACGAAGTAGAGCATGACCGTCGGAACATAGAGCATGTTGTTGGTCCAGTAGCACCAGCCGGAGAGGAATCCGTGGAAGTCGCCGAACACTTCTTTGGCCCAGAGATACACTCCGCCTTCGCCGGGATAACGATGCGCCAACTCGATGACCGCAATTCCTTGCGGCCAGAAGAAAAGTAACAGCGCGATGATCCACAACCAGACGGTGACGCCGCCGTTGGCGGCGATTGAGGGCACGACATTCAGATTGAAAACGGCAACGACGAAAAGCAAGACGAGGTCCCAACGGCCTAGGACACGTTTCAAGTGCGTCGGATTTGCGTTAGACGACAATTAGAGTTTTCGCTAGTGGAATCGGGAGGGCACGGATTTCATCCGTGCCCTCGATCAGCCAGAAAGTGTTTAACGGCACGGCTGAAAGCCGTGCCCTCCCGTCTTGTTTCTAGTGCGCGGCTACCGCGGCGCTGCGTTCCTGCTGCGCTTTCGCCAGGGCCGGCGCTACGTCCGCGAATGCCGCAATGTGCTTGTCGATATCGGCTTCGGTGTGCTGAACCGAGATCGTCCACTGCTCGTCCCACCAGTAGGGTTGGGCCATGACACCTCGATTCACCATGCCAAACCAATAGTGCCGCCACAAATCCACATCGACCGCGAGCCAGTCGCGGTAGTTGCGAATTTCTTTCGGGTACAGCATCAACGCGCCGTTCGCACCTGCGCTGATGATGTAGCTTTGAAGCCCAGACTTGGCGACGATTTCGCGATAACCGTCGGTCAACTTTTTGCTGAGCTTGTCGACATGCGCATAATTCTCGCGTGTGAGGACGTGCCGGAAAGTCGCCAGGCCGGCAGCCATCGAAACCGGGTTGGTGTTGTAAGTCCCACCGTGGAAGACCTTGTGCTGAGAGATCAGGTCCATCACGGACTTGTGCGTTCCGAAGGCCGCCAGAGGTAGGCCGCCGCCGATCGATTTTGCGAGACAAATCATGTCGGGTTTAACGTTGAAGTATTCCGATGCCCCACCCCAGCCGAGTTTCGCGCCGGTTTTCACTTCGTCAAAAATCAGCAAAACACCGTAGCGGGTTGCGATCTCGCGCAGACCTTCGAGGAAACCGGGTTGCGGCATGCACAAGCCCACGTTCATTAAGATCGGTTCGAGAATGATAGCGGCAATTTCGCCGGGGTTCTGTTTGAAGCGATTCTCGACGCTGGCGAGATCGTTAAACGTGGCGATCAGGACGTTGGCGAGAGTTGACTTCGGCACACCCAAGCCTGCGGGCGCAGAAGTTGGCGCGTGGATGTCGCCATATTCGTGCGGCTCATGCGGCTTCACGCTGACCAAAGCGTCGTTGTGCAGACCATGATATGCGCCTTCGAACTTGACGATCTTGTCGCGTCCGGTTGCAGCGCGAGCAAGGCGAACGGCGTGCATGGTCACTTCGGTTCCGCTGTTGCCGAAGCGGACCATCTCGACAGGGAAGCGGTTGCAGATTTCTTCGGCGAGTTCCCATTCCATGTCATGCGGCATGCCGAACATGGTGCCGGTGCTCAGGCGCTTCTCAACCGCTTTCATCACCGCGGGATGGCAATGCCCGGCCATGATTGCGCCGAAGCAAAGATTGTGATCGATGTACTCGTTGCCGTCGAGATCGCGAAATTTGCTGCCGCCCGCGTCTTTCACAAAGATCGGATGAGGATCGTAAGCGCGGTAGTTGCTGGCGACGCCAAGCGGTATGCGCTTCAGGTTTTTCTTATGAGCCTCAGCCGACTTAGGCGTGCGGCGCACAAAGGTGTCGATTTCTTTCTGTAGTTCGGGGTACATCGTGGTCTCCGAAGAGTCTCAAGCCGCGCATGGCGGCCATTAGATTGGCCCGGACGGAAGGCCGCCCGGGGTTTAGCTAGAAAAAGAATTTTAGAGCAAACTGCACCAGGCGCGGGTCGCGCACCTGAGTGACCTGCCCGAACTGCGAACCGTCAGAAACGTTGCCGTCGGGATTGAAAAATTGAGTGTGATTAAAGATGTTGAAGAACTCGGCCCGGAAATCGACGTGCGTGCTTTCCGAAGTTGCGATGGTCTTCAGAATCGCAAAATCGGTATTGCTGATGTGCGGTCCGCAGCAGATCGTACGCTTGGTATTTCCGAGCGTTCCCAGTAGGCCGGGGTCATAACACTCGTACTGTGCTCCGGCACTGCAAGGCGGAGCGCTGTTATCGGTGGCATTGTCGGTGAAGCTGTTCGGGTCAAAGAAATAATTATTGTTCGACTGTGGCTTCATAGTACGGAAAGGCGCAAGCTGCGCGGGCTCGCCAGGTAATTCGAAGTCGAAGCTGTACATCAGCTCGTTATCTGCGACTGTCGAGATGCGAATTGGGAAGCCTGTCTGGAAAGTAGTAATTCCAGAGAAGGACCACCCATTCAGCAATTTTCCTTTCAGCCCATCAAAGTTGCGGACCGGCGGCTGCCAGTAGTAGCTGAAGACGAAACGGTGGCGCGCGTCAAATGCTGAAAGCGAACGACTGAGGCGCGGATCAATAGGATTCAGAATTCCTTCGAAACTCGAGGCTTCGTCGAACGACTTGCTGAACGTGTAAGCGGCTGTAAACTGCAGGCCTTTTCCAAAGCGCTTGTCGAGCGACGCCTGTAGTGAATTGTAAGCTGAGTTCGCAATTGTATCCTGGGCGAAGATGCTGCTGAAGACAGGAATACCGTCAGACGGACAACCATTTCCTGTCAAGGGATCACATTGTGGCGAGGAGTATCTCCTCAGGCCCACAAGTGTAATGTCATTTGCCAGAGTGGTGTTGGCAGGAATTACGCTCGGTCCATTTGGCCCATACGGAAGATGCAATCCATCTGGCCCTGTAACTGACCCGGCAGGGATGATGAATTCGCTGTCGGCGAAGTATGGCCCGCAAGATCCCGCCCCGAGAATGTCGTTGATATCGAGACAAGTTCGGGGATTTCCGTAATTGAGGTCGTGAGTTGCCAAAAGCCGATGCCCCTGCGATCCGACATAGCCAACTTCGAGCTTCATGTCATTCGTCAGTTGGTGCTGGATGCTCAGGTTGTATTGCGCCGAATACTGACTACGCATGTGCGGCTGGAATTGCCCAAACAGCTGAATCGGGCGAAACATGCCCCAATCCACGGCCTGTCCTGGTTTCGGGGTCAAGATGCCGTTGACACCACTAAGGGAGGTTAGCCCAAACGGATTGGGATAGGAGAAGCCTCCACTCTGGTCGAGGAAAGGCTCGTTAAACAGTGTATTGAAAGGGAATGTGCTACCTCCAAAAGGCGGCTCAGCGCTGAACTGCTCGAGCACAAGCTGCTCAATCGGGTTATAAAAAAGGCCCCAGCCGGTGCGAATGCTTGTCTTGCCTGATGTGCCAGGACTCCACGCCAGACCGATGCGTGGTGCGAAAGCTTTGTAATAAGTTTGGGTCAATCCGGTGGGTATCCCGGCGTCGCCGGGCACAACCAAACCAACTGGAGTCATTGAAGAGCAATCCGTGTTGGCCGTGTCTTTGCAGGGATAAATCTTGCTTACTTGCCCAGGGCGGAAGGTTTGCACGTGCTTGCCAATATCCGCGATAGGTGTGTTCAACTCCCAGCGAAGGCCATAGTTAAGAGTCAGATTCGGTCTGATTTTCCAGCTGTCCTGTCCGAACAGATACAGCCCGGTATCGCGCACATTCTCAACTTGGGCTGAGCCTTGGCCGTAGGACCCCGGCAATCCGAGCATGTAGTCTGAGAATGCCGTGTCGCCTAAAGTGCTGTTGGTCGATGTCTCATCCACAAAGAATTCGCCATTCACATCGAAGAAAAGAGTCTGGTCGAATCGCTGGCGGCGAATATCAGTGCCGAACTTCAGAGAATGATTGCCAACAACTTTGGTGATGCTGTCCGACCACTGAAACGAGTTCCCCACCTGCGGCAACTCGCCTTCGCCATTGTTGCCGATAGTGAATCCACCGCTTACCTGAATAAAAGGAAGCCCCTCATGTTGAGGACCCAGATTGGGATGAATTCCCAAGGCATTATCAGCCGTTCCGTCTGTGAAACATGGTACCGGCCCGGTAACGTTGGTCAGCCACACAGGAGCAGGTGGACAGGAATTCTGCACCGTGGTGGTGAAGGTCGGATGTTGAAACGTCCTCTGCGCTTCGCGGTTGTAGTTAAAACGGAATTCATTCACAGTGGTGTTGTTGATTGTCCAGGTATGGCTGATGTTCCATTGTTGAAAGCGCTCGTTGGTAATGGAACCGAAGCCCGGAATATTCGCACCCGCCGCCTCGAACTGGGCGAATGGGGATACCAAGTGATGATCGTCAAAATAGTAATAGAACGTGAGATTTTGTTGGTTGTTAATGCGGTGGTCAAGTCTTAAGGTGAATTGATCGCCGCGTTCCGGCTGCACCGGCGTGGTCACAAGTTGACCGCTGCCGTTAGCTGGAGCCGGAATGTATTGCAGCAGGTCAACGGCAGTAGGATCCAGGCAACCGAGTGGAATGATGTTGCCCGGAAATAGGTCTGAATAGAGTTCCCCGTCGGGAATGTTGGGGGCCGATCCGAGCGCGGTGGTACAGTTGGCCCTCTGATTGAGCGCGAACGCATCGCTCAATGTGCCGCTGAAGGGTGACTCCGCGGAAAAATCTGCGAATGGCTGAGTGGCACTAGGACGCTCGGCTGCGGTCGGCACGAAAACCAGTGGCGAACGAATGCCTTCACGAATGCGCCGGCCTTCATAAGAGACGAAGAAGAAGGTTCGATCTTTCTTAATCGGTCCGCCCAATGTTCCGCCAAACTGATTCTGGTTGAATTGCGGCTTGGAGCAAGTAACCCCATCGACTGTGCCGCAATAGGGACTCGCATTCAGCACCGTATTGCGGAAAAATTCGTACGCATTTCCGTGAAGAGCGTTGCTACCAGATTTCGTGATTACGTTCACAACCGACCCGGAGTTTCGTCCATACTCAGCATCGAAAGTGTTGGTGAGAACGCGAAACTCGGCAATGCTGTCTGGTGACGGCTGCACCGTGGGCAAATTTACGAATTGATCGTTCGCATCGCCACCGTTGACGCTGAAGTTGTTTGCGCGTCCACGCCCTCCGTTTACTGATACCGCCCCTGCTTTGTCACTGCCGTAAACCGTCGAGTTGCTGGAGCCGACGGTGGACATAACGCCGGGTTGCAATTGCAAAAACTGATAGGTATCGCGCGCATTCAGCGGCAATTGACTTACGGTACGATCATCAACCACAGCACCAAGTTGGGTGCTGGTCGTATCCACTAGTGGAGCCTGGGAGGTAACCTCAACCGTCTCCTGTGTTGCGCCAGGCTGCAGGGTTGCATTCAACGTGAGCACCTGGTTGACGTCGACGATCACATTCGTGGCAACGTCTTTTTTAAATCCTTGCAGCGTGTATTCCACATGGTATGTGGCAGGGGCAACTTCGATGAAAGTGTAATCACCGGTGTCGTTCGTCTTTGTGTTGCGGCTGACCCGAGTCGCGTCATTCACCAGAGTGACTGTAACCCCGCTTACTACCGCGCCGGTTGAATCTGCGACCCGGCCGATGATTCGGCCGCTCGTGCTCTGGGCGGATGCGGAGGGTGACAGGCAAATCATCAAAACTACTACGCAGCAAACGAACCCCAGGTTTTCGATTTTAGGGGAGAACATTCGAAGTGCCTCCAAGGCATCGCCAAGAATCAATTGCCAGAACGGGTGGTTGTGCGAGAAACAAACCTTGCTATAATTCCGCAAGGTTAGTAGCTGGCCCAGAGAACTGTCAAGTGAAAAACGCCATTCGCTCGCTGGGTCCACGTAGCCATCCAGGACAGCTGCGAGCGGCCGTCCCCACAGGATTTATGTCTTCTGGCAGCAACAACGGTTATCTGAAAATTGGGGATGTCGCTCGCCTGGTCGGTATTTCTCCGACGGTGATCCGCACGTGGGAAAGTCTCGGCCTGGCGCGTCCCCATCGAACCGCGAGCGGATATCGAATGTATTCGCCAGGAGACGTTCGGCTGCTGAAGCGCGCGAGCTTTTTGCGAAAGATCCGGGGCATGAATGCGCCTGCGATTGTGCAGACCCTCAAGCGCGAGGAGCTGGCGCAGCCGCCAGGAGACGGTTCAGCGCGAGCCTTGGGCGCCCGGCTTCGCCAGTTGCGATTAAAAAAAGGCGCATCACTCGCAACCGTGGCCAAGGCGGCTGGCATTTCGGTGGGATTTCTCAGCGCGCTGGAACGTTCCCAAATGAGCGCGTCAGTGGGCACGTTGCGCAAGCTGGCGCGCTATTACAAAACAAACATTCTCGAATTTCATGACACCGCCGAACCGAATCAAAATCTGGTGAAACCCGAGGCCCGCAAGGTTCTAGATGCCGGGCCGGGCGTCCGCATGGAGTTGCTCGCATGGGGCAACACCGTGATGGAGCCGCATCTGTTTCGTGTCGCCCCGAAATCCGGCAGCGGCGAATCGTACACGCACGTGGGCGAGGAATTTTTGTACATTCTGAAGGGCGAGTTGCAGATTTTTCTCCGCGACGAAGAGTTCCGTTTGAAAACCGGCGATAGTTTCTATTTTGAAAGCGCAGTGCCACACAAGTGGACTAACCCAGGCGGCTCGGAGACTTTGATTCTATGGATCAATACGCCGCCTACGTTCTGAACTGCTCCGGCGCGTTGTAAAATCGAAGCGTGCCGCAGCAAGATCCCAAGCCATCTGTCCGCTTAAGAATGTTTCTGGTGCCTTGCAGTTGCGGCTTCAGTTTCTCGGTTGCCCCTGACTATGACCGGCGCGGCACCAGCTGGAGCCGGTACTTGATCTGTCCCAATTGCGGCAAGCGCCATGATCCCAAAAACCGGCTGCTAGAACTCGGTTATCAGTCAGATGGATACTGGAAGGTAGATAAGTGTTGACGCCATCCAGAGCAATGGTGGTTATGCAGGGCAACATTTATTGGTGATTTTTGGTCGCAAAAGGGCATCGGAGACCCCTTTATTAATCTTTTTTTAACTTGTCGTATTTCGCTTGCCCAATTTTTGGGATTTGCTATACTTCCGGCGCACTTGCCGCCTCGGTAAAAACACCTAGTCAAAACTGGCCTGTTGCCTTGGTGGCAAGGACAGAAAGGGGGTCCTGTGAAAAATATTTTCGTTGGGAACCTCAGCTTTAACACTTCGGAAGAAGAGCTACGGAAGATCTTCGAACCGTATGGGGCGGTCGATCGCGTCAGCATTCTCACCGAT
>DATNAF010000387.1:0-3904 GCA_035572845.1 Terriglobales bacterium | reverse complement strand
AGCTTCACCGTTCCGTTCTCCATCTGGCTGCTAATGGGCTTCTTCAAGTCGATTCCACGCGATCTGGAAGATGCCGCTCTGGTGGATGGCCTCACGCCCTTCGGAGCGTTTATGAAGCTGGTTGTTCCTATTTCCACCTCGGGGATTCTGACCGTCGTGATCTTTACCTTCACGCTGGTCACCCAGGAATTCATCTATGCTCTAACGTTTATCTCGACCGCCGAGCACCAGACCGTGAGCGTAGGAGTGCCGATCTTCCTGGTGCGGGGAGACGTCTATTACTGGGGTTCCCTGATGGCCGCCTGCCTAATTGCCAGTCTGCCCATTGCCTTTGTCTACAACCTCTTCTTAGATCGCTTTATCGCCGGCTTCACGGTCGGGGCGGTGAAGGGATAAGGGAAATCCCGAAAAACAGGGAAATCTACAGGGAATTTTTGGCGCGGCATTCCAAAATCATCAAAAATTGCCCAAATTTCGCAATTTCGCCTCTGTGCTGAGGAAACGAACAGGGAAACAGCAGGGAATTGCCGCCAAACCAGCTAAACCCTTTCTCAGTAACTACTTGGCTGATTCCTAAGCACCATTCAACAATTAGCAGGGAATTAGCAGGGAATTTGAGGTGACCCCCTCGGATGAGACAGAGATGAAAGTCCCCGGCTGCCGCTCGCTGAGATTGGCTCGAACGTTTCGCCGAGCGGCCTGGCCGGTTGGGATGTAATGAAGCGGTCGGGCGAAGTCGTCCAACGATCCGCCATTCTATTTCTTTCTTGACAGTGTCTCAGGCGGTTGTAAGATTCGCAGACTCAGAAGCGCGGGCGGCCACCGCAAGCCCGCGAAGCAAAAAAGCGCGGCCCGCTACCGCAGGCCGTTCTGATAGCGCGCTGTCGAAAGGAAAATTGCATGACAACCTGGACGCAGACGTACGATCCATTTGGCCACTGGTGGCTTTCAACGCTGGTTGCAGCCCTGCCCATCATCGTCTTGTTCACGCTGCTTGCGGGATTACGAGTACGCCCGCATCTCTGCGCGTTGGCCGGAGCTGCAACGGCGGTTGTCGTCGCGATTCTTGCCTTTCACATGCCGTTTGCGCTGGCGGGCACAAGTTTTCTCTATGGAGTCGCTTTCGGACTGCTAAAGATTGTCTGGATTGTCGTGGCCGCGGTGTATCTATACGACATCTCGGTCGAGACCGGCAAATTTGAAATCATGAAGCACTCGGTAGCGGGCATCACGCCGGACCGACGCCTGCAGCTCCTGCTGGTCGCGTTCTGCTTTGGTGCCTTCATCGAAGGGTGCGCGGGATTCGGAGCGCCCGTCGCTATCGCCGGAGCTTTCATGATCGGCCTCGGTTTCAAGCCGTTTCACTCAGCCGCCCTGAACCTGATTGCCAATACAGCGCCGGTAGCCTGGGGAGCGATCGGCACTCCAGTGCACACGCTGGCTGCTGTGAGCGCTTTGCCCGAATCCGACTTGAACGCCATGATTGGACGCATTCTTCCGATTACGGCAATAATTGTCCCATTTTGGCTTGTCCGTGCCATGGTGGGCTGGGCAGAAACGTTTGAAGTCCTGCCCGCTATCCTGGTCACGGGAGTTTCGTTCTCCATCACGCAATGGTTCTGGGCAAACCACGTGGACAGCAATCTGGTGGACATCGCCGCCGGACTGGTTTCGATGGTGGTCCTGGTTGGATTCCTCAAGGTCTGGCAGCCCAAGAATATCTGGCGCTTTCCCGAAGAGCGCGCGACGATCGCAGTAGCGGGAACGCACATCATGGGAGCCGCAGCCGGAAGAGCAAACGTTTCCACTTCCACGGGCGATGTTGTCGACGCCATGGGCGGATCAATCCCGACCTCGAGTTCCTCGTCCAGCTCCGGCAGCTCGGGGCGGTCCTATAGCGCAATAGAGATCGCGAAGGCCTGGATGCCATTTGTCATCCTGTCACTGTTCGTTCTTGCCTGGGGATTACCGTCGTTCAAGAAAACGATGAACACCTACACCACCCCTGCGTTCAAGCAGGGTGGATGGAATGTTCCGCTGCTGCATAGGACCGTCACGCGTGCAGCCCCGGTAGTAACCAAGCCGACTCCTGAGGCGGCGAAGTATGACTTCAACTGGCTTTCCGCCACCGGCAGCGGCTGCTTCCTCGCGGCAATTCTTTCCGGCCTGCTTCTCGGTGTGGGTTTTGGCGGACTAATGAAGATCTTCGGCAAGACGCTTTACAAAATGCGTTTTGCCATCATCGCCATCGCCTTCATGTTGGGTCTGGGCTTCGTCACACGATATTCAGGTCTTGATGCCGTCTTGGGACTGGCGTTTACCAGAACCGGATGGTTCTATCCGTTCTTTGGCACGTTCCTGGGCTGGCTCGGAGTGGCGCTGACCGGCAGCGATACTTCATCCAACGCGCTCTTCGGCAGCCTGCAACACATCACCGCGCAGCAGCTCAACATAAGTCCGATACTCATGTGCGGCGCCAATAGCGCCGGCGGCGTAATGGGCAAGATGGTCGATGCGCAGTCGATCTGCATTGCGACGGCCGCGACCGATCAGGTCGGCAATGAGGGCCAGATCTTCCGCTTTGTGGTCTGGCACTCGGTGGCGCTGGGCGCGATTGTAGGAGTAATTGTACTGCTGTATGCGTATGTGTTCCCGCACCTGATCCCGAGCGGATTAAGTTTCATCCATTGAATTCGCCACGGAGTAGAAGGAGGCGGGGGGAAGTGAGCTTGGCAATTGACGATTCGATGATGCCGAAAGAAGCAAGCACAAACTCGATTGCTAACCGAAACTGTCTTCTTCTGGAGAGGAGAAGCGTCCGTCAGGACGCAATGCTAATAGCCCAGCGATTCATCGCTGGGTAAAATCCGGATGATTTGCTCGCAGTCCCCTTCAGGGGACGGCTGGTTCGAATCGATAGATCAGAAGCATTCCGAGTTCAGCCGTCCCGCAACGCGGGACTGGAAACCCGTGAACTTGCTACCCAGCGATGAATCGCTGGGCTATTATCGGCGCGTCCTCGCGGACGCGGAACGAGGGCTCAAAGACTGTTCGATTCCGAACGTCGTATCCCACTGACGTGCAACCCGGTCTCGAAGAGTTCCATTGCTGAAATATAAACCAGTCTAGAATCAGCAACTTATTTCCAGATCAATGGCCTCAACCGTGCTTTGTCTTTCTGATTACCGGAGCAAACCGAATGCGTTCTCTTCTTCAAGACTTCCGCTACGGACTGCGTACGTTGCTGAAGACGCGCAGTTTTACGGCTGTGGCACTTCTTACGCTTGGTCTCGGAATCGGCGCAAATACAGCCATCTTCAGTGTTGTGAACGCCGTATTGTTGCGGCCGCTGGCCATGGTGCAGCCGCAGCGCGTGATGCTGCTGCAGGAAGTCTGGCAGGGGAGGGAAGGCAACGTATCGGTCGGGAACTTCAGCGATGTGCACGATCAGAATACGGTTTTCGCGGCGGTTTCTGCTTCGGTTTCCGCAAGCTTCAACCTGGCAACCGCTGACGCTCCCGAGCGAATCGACGGCGAGCGCGTCTCCGCCGATTACTTCGCCACCTTCGGCGTGCAGCCGTTGCGCGGTCGCGTCATCGCGGCGGACGAGAACGTTCCCGGACACAATCAGGTTGCGCTCATTAGCGAGCGGTTGTGGCGCACCCGCTTTCAAAGCGATCCAGGACTGATCGGCCGCAATATTCAACTCAATGGCGTGCCCACGTCCGTTATCGGCATCATGCCGAAGTCGTTCGATCCTCTGCTGAGCGACAGCGATATTTGGACGCCAGCGGCATTCACTGCAAGCGAGCGCGCGGATCATGACAATCACTACCTCGTTGTACTCGCGAGACTGAAGCCGGGGGTCTCGATTGAGAAAGCGCGCGCGGAGTTAGCGGTGATG
>DATNAF010000386.1:0-4912 GCA_035572845.1 Terriglobales bacterium | reverse complement strand
GGCCGGCCTTGCTCAGCGGCCAGAGCCCGGCGGCGTTCCAGTTCGTCTTTGCTGCAGAAGCAATGGTAAGCAGCGCCCGACTCGATGAGTTTCGTGGCGGCGGCTCGGTAAAGATTGGTTCGCTGGGTCTGATAATACGGGCCTTCATCCCAGTTCATGCCCAGCCACTGCATTCCCTGGAGAATGCCTTCGACCATTTCGGTCGTCGAGCGCTCCAGATCGGTGTCTTCGATTCTGAGAACCAGCGTGCCACCGAAATGGCGGGCGAATAGCAAGTTGAAAAGGGCGGTACGAGCTCCCCCCACATGCAAATAACCGGTCGGGGAAGGGGCAAAACGGACTCGGGGTGTAGTGGATTGGAGTGCAACTGAAAACGGCTGTGAAGGCATTCCTTTAGTAACCAACCTGGATGTTACGGCGCGTCTCGAAGTACCGTCAAGTTACACAAAAGACTAGGGTCTGCCGCGCCGAAGGATACTATAGCCAAGCCTAAAAATGTTGTTTTCAAAGACAACATATGAAAGCATAGAAGCTGGCGTTTTCCCCGCGCGGACTGACGCAGAGACACGTGTCGGTCGAATAAATGAACAGTATTCTTATCAGTACCGCGATTCTACCCGGCTTAGTCGCCTGCCTGCTTTTTTTGCTCTTCACCTATCTGCATGAGCAGAGCAGGCAACCATATTTCCGCGCCTGGCAAATGGCGTGGGCGGCATACACGCTGCATTTTCTGTTGGACGCATGGTCTGCAGTGTCAGGCCTGCGCGCGTCCATTGTTTTTCTGTCGTCGTTGCTGCTGGTGACGATGGCAATCGCCATCCTGGTCTCAACCCGCCTCACTAAACGGTTGACTACATCGGAACGCCGTGAAGCGTTCAGGCTGCGCTGGTATGAAATTGTTGCGGCGGCAGTGGGGGTGGGCTTTTCCGTGGCGCGGGCCGCAAGTCCGCGGATGGCGCAGTCGTTTTTACCGGGGCTGGGGTTTGATCCCTTTGAGTTGGTGGTCGCGCTCATTCTCGGTTATAGCTCGCTTGATTTTTACCGCACTGCCCGGCGTAGAGGCTCGATTGCGTTCCGTCTGCTTTCGTTCTCACTGGCGCTTTGGGCGGTGCTGACAACTTTCGGCCAGCTGAAATCGATCCATATGTTCGGTGGCGATCTCCTCGGCCCGATTCCGCAGATGATGCTTGGACTGGCCATGGTCATGGTCCTGTTCGAAAACGAGCGCAATGCGGTGCAGGAGAATGCGCTTGCGTTTTCGAAGCTCGATGTAGACCCGATGCGCCTGCTATCGGCAAGCGATCTGGGACCGAGCATGCAAAGAATTCTGGACCGGCTGGTTGCGCCCCTGCCGACTACACGCGCGGCGATTTGCATTTCAGAACGCTGGCGCGGAGTGCTGCCTTCCGTGCAACTGGGGTTTTCGCCGGATTTCGCGACCAAGTTGGATGCTACCGGCGCGGGAGAATACGTTTGCGAACTGGCTTACCGGCGCGGGGGATTCGTTTCCTTCCGCAATCTCCCTGAGATGCCGGAGCCGCTACCGGCCTTTCCAGGCGGGCGGTTTGAGCAATTTCGTGAATCTGTCGCAGCGGAGAACATCCGCAACGCAACTGCGGTAAGCCTGCAAACCCGCGAACACAACTTCGGCGTAATACTTTTTCCGCACACCGAGCGACGCCTGTTCGGTGATTCCAATTTGCGGCTTTTGATCGGCCTGGCATTGCAAATCGGGCTGACGCTTGAAAATTACGTCGTCATGCACGATGCGCAACGCCGCACAAAGGAATACCAACTGCTGACGCAAATCGGCCAGGCCATCAGCTCACGGTTGAATCAGGCCGAGGTGTTGCGGACCGTGCAAAAAGAACTCGGGCAGATTTTTGATACTTCGAACTTCCAGGTTGCTTTTCAGGATGGCGATCAGATTGTGTACGAGCTGGAAGTTGAAGCCGGCCAGGTTTTGCCCAAGCGTCAGCGTAAATCTGACAACGGTTTGACTGAATACATTCTTCGCACCGGCCAGCCACTGTTGATCCGCTCGGACATGGAGCGGGCGCTGGAGCGTCTGGGCGTGACCCTGGTTCCACAAGCTCCGGCGAAGTCGTTTTGCGGAGCGCCGATCCTGGTGAACGGCAAAGCGACCGGCGTGATGTCCGCCACCAGTACGAGCCGCGAGTACGTCTTTGAGCAACGCGATCTGGAAGTATTAAAAACTGCTGCCGGACAGGTTTCGGTAGCCATCGAGAACGCTCGACTGTTCGCCGAGGAACAACGCCGTTCGCGGCAATTCGCGTTTCTTAATAGCGTGTCCAAGACTGCAATTTCCAGTGAAGACGCTGAGCAGATGCTGGCGGAAATTGTCGGACACATCCAGAGGAACTTCCGCTTCGATCATATTGGCATCGGGATTTTGGATTATGCGACCAAGGAAATAGAGATCAGGGCCGAAGCCGGAGCTACTGCGCACGAAAAAGGGAAGAAGATAGCGCTGGGAACGGGAATCATTGGCCGAGTAGCGCGCACCGGGGAGACTGCCCTGGTGCATAACAGCGAGGCTGGTCAGTTGCAATCGTTGTTGCCCACGTCGAAAACCGTGCTTTGCATGCCGATCACATATGGCGACACGCTCATGGGTATTCTTAACGTGGAGAGCGAATCCGAGCGTGCTGTTGCCGATGATGACGTCCTGGTAATGAATACATTGGCCGATCTGCTGGCGACAGCGTTGCACAACTCTTTTGTATTCCAAAAACTGCAGCAACAGTCGATCACAGACGGCTTGACCGGGATCAAGACGCGGCGCTTTTTCTGGGAAGCGCTTTCTTCCGAATGGAAACGGGCTTCGCGCTCCGGCCGACCCTTCTCAGTGGTGCTGGTCGATTTGGACAAGTTCAAGGAAGTGAACGACACCAGCGGTCACCTGGAAGGCGATCTTGTGCTGGCCCGTGTGGGGCGATTGCTCGAGAACAAGTGCCGGCAGTCGAACGTCGTTGCGCGCTATGGCGGCGACGAATTCATCATCCTGATGCCCGAAACCGGCGTGGAGCAGGCGCAGATTTTAGCGGAACGCTTGCGGTTGTGGCTGGCCACCGATCCCATGCTGAGTGAACACAAAATTACCGGCAGTTTCGGCGTCGCCAGTTTTCCGGTACACGGATTCTCTGCGGAGAGCATTATTCGGGTCGCCGATATGGGAATGTACATCTCTAAAAAGGCGGGCGGCGACCGGGTTTCGACGGCGGAAGAGTTCGAGCACGAAGAAGGCGGGGCGCTGCAGCGGCAACTGGTATCGGGATATATCGAAGGATTTTTGCAGCGCGAACGCACCGGCCCAGAGCACCTGGAAGAGTTGGTGGGAACGTTGCGAAAACTCTCGGTCAATCCAGAAGACAAAGAGGGCATTGCGCTGCGGGATTCTATTGAGACCCTGGCGCGGGCCGCCGAATCGAGAGAACTGCATGCTTCAGGTCATGGTGAGGCGGTCGCGCAATATTGTGAAATGATTGGCCGCGCGCTTAACTTGCCGCCTGAGGATATCCGGGAGCTTAGTTTTGCCGGCCGCGTCCATGACCTGGGCAAAATGTTTGTGCCCGAGCGGGTGTTGAACAAACAAGGCTCGCTTAGCGAGGAAGAATTCGATCTGCTGAAGAACCACCCAATCTTTGCCGGCGAAGTGCTGGCGACGATGCCTGGCGCTGACCGCATCAAGAAGGCGGTGGAGTGCCATCACGAGTACTTAGACGGAACCGGCTTCCCCGGCGAGATCAAGGGAGATGATGTTCCCTTGTGGGGACGCATTATTGCAGTAGCCAATAGCTACGTAAACCTGACCAGCGACCGAACGCTTACGCCGGCAAAGACCAGCGAACAAGCCATTACTGAATTAGAACGCGGCAGCGGAACAAAGTACGATGGCATGCTGGTGCGTATTCTGGCGCGCGAGTTGAAGTCGGAGCGCAGCTTTCCGAATATTGGGTAGACGGGATTCCGAGTTTTACTCTTCAGAACTTGCTAAATTCGCGTTTCTTACCCGAAACTATTTCCTATGCCCATATCTCTTTCCCTGGAAGGAAAAGTTGCGCTGATCACTGGCGGGTCCCGAGGAATTGGCGCGGCGACGGTGCGGATGTTTGTCGAAGCGGGCGCACGCGTGATGTTCAACTATGAAAAAGCCCAAGGTGCTGCGGATAAGTTAGTGCATGAGTGTGGCGACAAAAATTGCGCCGCGGTCGCCTGCAATCTGGAAAGAAGCGAAAGCGCGCAAGCTTTGGTCTGCGCAACTGTCGAACAATTCGGGCGACTCGACATTCTAGTGGCTAATCATGGCATATGGCCGGCTGACGATATTCCAATCGACAAAATGAGCGACGAGCACTGGCGCAGAACTTTGGCGATTAATTTGGATTCGGTGTTTGCGCTGGTGAAGCATTCCGTGATCGAGATGAAAAAGCAGGCCAGCGCGAAATCGCCGGCGCACATTGTCCTGATTAGTTCAACGTCTGGGCAACGGGGAGAAGCCTTCCACACCGACTACTCGGCCAGCAAAGGCGCGCTCATCAGCCTGACTAAGAGCCTGGCCCTGGAGCTTGCGCGCCATCACATCTATGTGAACTCAGTCGCGCCCGGGTGGGTTGATACCGATATGTCGCGTTCATCGCTGGATGATCCCGCGATTGCAAAGGAAGTTCTCCGTCCCATACCGATGGGACGCGTGGGCACGCCGGAGGAAATTGCGGGGCCGATCTTATTTCTGTGCACTCCACATGCGGGGTTCATCACCGGCGAGATCTTTAACGTGAATGGCGGGGCCGTCCTGGTTGGCTGAACTCGGACAGCTTAAATACGGCCTGAGTGCGTCTAATATAACTACAGAATGAAATATGCGCTCATTGCACTACTGCTGACCGCG